>JBGPKY010000176.1:0-5317 GCA_041486205.1 Actinomycetota bacterium | reverse complement strand
GGCGATCCTCCAGCACATCGGCCTGTGCTGGGCCTCGCTCTTCACCGAGCGGGCCGTCACCTACCGACTGCGGAACGGCTTCGACCACCGGAAGGTCCACATGGCCGTCGTCGTACAGCAGATGGTCTTCCCGCAGGCGGCCGGCGTCCTGTTCACGGCCGACCCCGTCACCTCCAACCGGAAGGTCGTCTCCGTGGAGGCCAGCTTCGGCCTCGGCGAGGCCCTGGTCTCCGGCCTGGTGAACGCGGACGTCTACACAGTGCGCGACGGCGAGATCGCCGCCAAGACGGTTGCGACCAAGCAGCTTGCCATCTACGCCGCGCCGGCAGGCGGGACGCAGCAACAGGCGATCGAGTCGGCGCGGCAGGATCAGCCAGCCCTGACGGATGCGCAGGTCGTGCGGCTCGCGCAGCTGGGCCGGCGGATCGAAGCGCACTTCGGCTGCCCCCAGGACATCGAATGGTGCCTGGTCGACGACGGCTTCCAGATCCTCCAGAGTCGGCCGATCACCACCCTGTTCCCCATCCCGGAGGTCGGCGACGGAGCCAATCACGTCTACGTCTCGGTCGGTCATCAGCAGATGATGACCGACGCCATGAAGCCGCTGGGACTCTCGGTGTGGCAGCTGACGACCCCACGGCCGATGTCCGAGGCCGGCGGGAGGCTTTTCGTCGACGTCACGCAAATCCTCGCCGCGCCAGCGAGCCGCGCCGGCTTTCTCGAGCTCGCCGGGAAGTCCGACCCACTCATCAGGGACGCGCTGGATACCGTCCTCGAACGTGGCGACTTCATCACGTCGGTCCCGGATGAGGGACCCGGCGGGCCACCCTTCGGCGGGGCGCCAGCGTCGATCGAGACCGATCCGGCCATCGTCACGGAGCTGATCAGGCGCACCCAGGTTTCCATCGCCGCCTTGAAGAGCGACATCCGGACGAAGTCCGGCCCGGCGCTGTTCGATTTCATCCTGTCCGACATCCAGGAGCTGAAGCGGATCCTGTTCGATCCGCAGAGTCTCCCGGTCATCATGGCCGCGATGGAAGCCATGGGGTGGCTCAACGAGCACCTGCAGGAATGGCTGGGCGAGAAGAACGCAGCCGATACCCTCACACAGTCCGTCCCTCACAACGTCACGTCGGAGATGGGGCTGGCGCTGCTGGACGTCGCAGACGTGATCCGCCCGCATCCAGACGTCGTCGCCTTCTTGCATGACGTCGACGACGACGACTTCCTCGACGCGTTGGCCAAACTCGAGGGAGGGCCAGAATCGCGCGACGCCATCCTGGGCTACCTCGACAAGTACGGCATGCGTTGCGTCGGGGAGATCGACATCACCCGGCCGCGCTGGAGCGAACGCCCCACCACGCTTCTGCCCATGATCCTGGCGAACATCAAGAACTTCGAGCCCGGCGCCGCTAAGCGCCGCTTCGAGCAAGGGCGGCAGGAGGCGTGGACCAAGGAACAGGCCCTGCTGGAGCGCTTGCGAGTCCTGCCAGACGGGGAGGGGAAGGCCGAAGAAACCAAACGGACGATCGACTTCGTCCGGACGTTCATCGGGTACCGGGAGTATCCGAAGTACGGCATGGTCAGTCGATACTTCGTGTACAAGCAGGCTCTGCTGGAGGAAGCCGAGCGTCTCGTGCAGGCCGACGTGCTCGGTGAGAAGGAAGACATCTTCTTCCTGAGGTTGCAGGAACTTCACGACGTCGTGCGCACGAACCAGGTTGATGACGAGCTCATCCGCCGGCGCAGGGACGCGTTCAGGTCATATCAAGCGCTCACGCCACCCCGGGTGCTCACATCGGACGGTGAGGCCATCGCCGGAGCGTACCGACGCGACGACCTGCCAGCCGGCGCGCTGGTCGGCCTGCCGGTTTCCGCAGGGACCGTCGAAGGGCGAGCCCGAGTCATCCTGGACATGGCGCAGACCGATCTCGAACCGGACGACATCCTGGTCACGGCTCACACGGACCCTAGCTGGTCGCCCGTGTTCGTCGCGATCGCAGGCCTGGTGACTGAGGTCGGTGGCCTGATGACCCATGGCGCAGTGATCGCACGGGAGTATGGCCTGCCAGCTGTCGTCGGGGTAGAACACGCCACCCAGTTGATCCAGGACGGGCAGCGGATCCGTGTCAACGGAACCGACGGGTACATCGAGATCCTCCCCGCGACGTGACGAACTGAGCCTTGTCGCGCACCGGGCGGGGCCCGATCGTTCCGATCGCACGACACGCAGGGATCATCTCTTCGCTCAGTCACGCCCACCGTCCGCCACCCACCGGCTCCCGATTGCCCCGCAAAGTCTTGCAGTGCAGGTGTGGGTACTACCCTCCTTAACCTGTGGGTACTCGTCCCAAGCACGCCGATTCCGTGTGGTCAGGGAGTTCTGAGAACACCCCACCCACCAACCAACCGACCACCCACCAACCGACCCACCAGAACCGACCACCCACCGATCGACATCCGGTTGCGGCGCGAGGCCTGGGTAGCCAGACTCCAGGCGTGCGGACCTGTCCCTCGTGCGGTAGTGAGAACCCCCTAGAGCAGAAGTTCTGCGGGGAGTGCGGCGCCCCGCTGTCGGCGCCGGGTGAGACCCGTCGACGCCTTGTCACGGCGCTCTTCTGTGACCTCGTCGGCTCCACCGAGCTAGGGGAGCGACTCGACGCCGAGGTCCTTCGGAAGGTGCTCGATCGCTACTTCGACGCCATGCGCGCCTCGATCCAGCGCCATGGAGGGACGGTCGAGAAGTTCATCGGGGACGCCGTGGTGGGCACCTTCGGCGTCCCGGAGACTCACGAGGACGACGCGCTCCGCGCGGTGCGGGCCGCGCTCGAGATGCGAGAGGCCGCCGCCAAGCTCGACTCGGAGATCAACGACTCGGAGGTCCGGATGCGCGTTCGGATCGCGATCGACTGCGGCGAGGCGTTCGCCGACGAGGCCGCGGCGACGGAGGGGCGGATCGTGGGCGATGTGTTCAACACGGCCGCCCGCCTTCAGGGGGCCGCGGAGCCGGGCGACGTGGTGATCTCCGAGGCGGCCGAACGGTTGCTCCGCGGGCGAGTGGACCTGGAACCGCTGGGCTCGATCGAGCTGAAAGGCAAGGCCGAACCGGTCCTTGCCCACAAGGTCTTGGCTGTTCGTCCGCAACCCATGCGGGTCGAGACTCCGCTGGTCGGACGCGACCGGCACCTGATGATGCTGCGGCAGGCGTTGGAGGACGCGATCGACGACCAGGCATGCGTGCTTGTCACCGTGTTGGCCCCGCCCGGGGTGGGGAAATCGCGCCTGGCGGCCGAGTTCAAGGAGGCGGTTCGCGGACGCGCCACTGTTCTCGTCGGACAGGCCCCCTCATACGGCGCCGGCGTGACGTTCGCGCCGCTCGTCGAGTTGCTCTCGCAGGCGGCCGGGCTACCCTCAGGAGATGCGGAGGAGGTAGCGACGGCGCTCCGCGAGCGGCTGGCCACGCAACCCGATGGCCCCGCCGTTGGCGATCGCCTCGCCCAGATCCTAGGGGTCGGCGAGGCGCTGGCGTCCGACGCTTCCTGGGCCGTGCGTCGCTTGCTAGAAGTCATCGCCGCCGCGCAGCCGCTCGTCGTGGTTCTCGAGGACGTTCACTGGGCAGAGCCGCCGATGCTCGACCTGGCCGATTCAGTGGTCGAACGCGTACACGGTCCCGTGCTATTCCTCTGCCTCGCGAGACCCGAGCTCCTCGAACAGCGCCCAGCCTGGGCTGCCGGCAAGCCACGAGTGATCACGACGACGCTTCCCCCGCTCTCCCCAGCCGATGCCCGACAGGTCGCGGAACTCCTGCTCGGGCCGCAGACCCCCGGATCCGTCATCGACCGGGTGTGTCAGACCGCCGAGGGGAACCCTCTGTACCTGGAGCAGCTCACCGCGATGCTCGCCGACCAGGGGCTCCTCATCGACGGCCGGTGGGTGGGTTCCGACGATGCCAAGGTCGAGATCCCTGCGACCTTGCAGGCGCTCCTCGCTGCGAGGCTCGATCGGCTCGAGCCCACACCGCGCCTCGTCCTGGAGCGTGCGGCGGTCGAGGGACGCCGGTTCCGGACCGCCGCGCTCCGCGCGCTCGTTCCGGAGGTGAGCTCCGACGATGTCGAGGGTGCCATCACCTCACTCGAACGACGAGGTCTCGTGCAGCCGGAGGACGAGGCCGCCGGTCGGTGGCGCTTCGCGCACGCGCTCGTCCTCGAGGCCGCGTACCGAGGCCTCTCGAAAGAGTTGCGAGCGGATCTGCACGAGCGGCTCGCCGATTGGATGGTCGAGGAGGACGCCGACCGGCCCGACGTCGACGAGTCGATCGCGCGGCACCTCGAGCGTGCGCTGCATCTTCGCGAAGAGCTCGGCGCGCGAGATGAACGTTCGGCCGCCCTGTCGGAGCGCGCCGGCGAACTGTTCGCCACCGCGGGGTTGCGGGCCTTCGCCGCGAACGACTACATCACGTCCCGCGATCTCCTCGGCCGCGCGGCGGCGCTCCTGCCCGAGCGATCCCCTCGCCGCCTCGACCTCCTCCCGAACCTGGGGGCCGCCCTAGCGGATTCGGGGAGGACCGAGGAGACCGAGGCCCTGCTTTCGGAAGCCGTCGAGCACGCCCGCGCGGCGGGGTCGGAGCGCGACGCGCTCCGCGCGACGGTCCAGCTCCTGTCCAACCGGGTTTACCGATCACCCACCAATGCCGAGATCGAGTCCGCCGCCGTCGAGGCGCGGTCGGCGGCCGACGCGTTCGAAGCTTTGGACGACGACGTCGGTCTGGCCGAGGCCGCGCTCGCTATCAGCTACCTCGAGAGCTTCCGTGCACACGTTGCTGAGGCGCAGCGCTGGGCTGCCAAAGCCCTGCGCCATGCGCTCGCCGCCGGGCGCCCCCGGGAGGCGGCCCAGGCTGCCGGGGACCTGTTCCTGATGGCGGTCGACGGGCCGCTCCCGTTCGATCGGTTCGAGGCGACCGCCCGGGAGCTGCTCTCGACCGGCGAGCCGATATCCGGCAGCATCGGCCACGCCCTGATGGCGGCTGCCGCCCTCGCCGCCGGTGACGATCCCGGGTTCCACGAGCATGAGGGACGATGGCGGGATCTTCTCGACCGCAACGGGCTGGCATGGCTCACAGCGGCCCATGGTCTGTCGATCGCCCACGTCGAGACCTCAGTGGGCAAGGCGGAGGCCGCCGAGCGGAGGCTCCGTGAGGCACGGGAGTTCCTCGCGGCGGTCGGCAACATCTGGTGGGTCGACCTGGTCGACGGCTACCTGTGCGAAGCGGTCGGAGCGCAGGATCGGCCGCGCGAGTTCCTTCGGCTCGCCGACGCGT
>JBGPKY010000175.1:0-5324 GCA_041486205.1 Actinomycetota bacterium | reverse complement strand
CCTCGTGAAGCCTTCGATCAAGGACGCGGATGGCTCTGGCACGCAGCGGGAGTACTCCTTCCAAGACCTCGCGCAACTGCGCATCATCAAGAAGCTGCTCGACACCGGTGTGGGCCTTCAGCAGGTGAGGAAGGCGATGGGGACCTTGCGTGACCTCAAGGAGCCACGGCTGGGGACCACGCTCGTCTCCGATGGGTCGCGGATCTACTCCGTCGAATCTCCGGAGGCCGTCGTCGACCTCCTAGCCAAGGGACAAGGGGTCTTCGCGATCGCGGTCGACAGGATATGGACCGATCTCGAGGGGGCCCTCCAGAAGGGGAGCCGCAAGAAGGGTCGCGGCGTCGCAGCGGCCGGAGGCGCGTGAACGCGAACACCGCGGCCAGCGCTTCGGTCCTCAAGAGCGACACCGTCCGATTCGCCCACGCCAGCGAACGCCAGTTCGCCAGGTTGCTCGACTTCTACCAGATCGATTGGGAGTACGAGCCGACATCCTTCGACCTCGAGTCGGACGCGGACGGCAATGTCATCAGGCGGTTCACGCCAGATTTCTACTTGCCCCTATATGACCTGTACATCGAGATAACAACCCTCAACCAGAAGCTGGTGACGAAGAAGAACCGGAAGATCCGCAGGCTCCGAGAGCTGTACCCGGGGGTGAATTGCAAGATCTTCTACCAGCGCGACTACCTGTCGCTCGTGACGAAGTACGGTCTCGAGGACATGACCAGCTGACTGCCGGTCAGACACGCCAGACCCCCGTAGACTCATCATTCAGCATGAGATTCGCCCCGCACACCGACGATGACGTACGGGAGATGCTCCGTGCCGTCGGGCTTTCCTCGCTGGATGACCTCTTCGATCAGATCCCGACCTCGGTTCGCGTGGAGCGTCCGCTGGATATCGTCGAAGGCGTGTCCGAGATGGAGATCCTGGCGGACCTGCGAGGCCTTGCGGCCGCCGACCGCCACGCCGACGAGATGGTCTGCTTCGCGGGCGCGGGGGCCTACGACCATTACGTGCCGGCCGTCGTTTGGGCGCTCGCGGGGCGTTCGGAGATCTATACCTCGTACACGCCGTATCAACCGGAGCTTTCGCAAGGCGTGCTGCAAGCTCTCTTCGAGTACCAGTCGATGATCTGCGATCTCACGGCCATGGAGGTGTCGAACGCCTCCCTGTACGACGGGGCGACCGCGCTGGTCGAAGCCGTGAACCTGGCGAGGTCGACGGGGCGAGATCGCGTGCTCGTTTCCTCGACGGTCGACCCTCGCTACGTTGAGACGCTTCGAACCTACGGGCGAGGAGGCGGCTATGAACCGGAGATCTTCCTCGCGCCCGGCGGCCGCGGGGGCTCGCCGGAGATCACGCGAGACGTCGCGGCCGTCGTCGTCCAGCACCCGAATCACTACGGCATCCTCGAGCCCGCCCGCGAGCTGTTCGCACGCGCTCATGAAGGTGGAGCGAGAGCGATCCAGGTGTTCGATCCCCTCTCGCTCGGTGTGCTCGCGCCGCCGGGAGAACTCGGCGCCGACGTGGCTGTTGCAGAGGGGCAGGTCCTCGGCAACCACCTGAGCTTCGGGGGCCCTTACCTCGGGATCATGGCCACGCGCATGGACGACGTTCGCCGTCTTCCCGGACGGATCGTTGGTGAGACGGTCGACCTCGACGGGAAGACCGGGTATGTCCTGACGCTCCAAGCCCGCGAGCAGCACATCCGCCGAGAGAAGGCCACCAGCAACATCTGTACCAATCAGACGCTCATGGCGGTGGCTGCCACGGTCTACCTCGGCTGGCTGGGTCCGCGAGGTTTGGAGGAGCTAGGTCGACAGTGCGCCGCCAAAGCCGCGTACGCCGCCGAACGGCTCACGCAGCTCGGCGGCGTCGAGCTCTTGTTCCCGGGTCAGACGTTCTTCAAGGAGTTCGCTCTGCGCCTGCCGCGGTCCGCGATCGAGGTCCGCGACGCCCTCATCGAGCGCGGGATCCTCGCCGGAGTTCCTCTCGCCGATGAAGGCGGCCTCGGGCTGCTGGTGGCGGTTACCGAGCGTCGTTCGCGCGAGGAGATCGATCGGTTCGCGGTGGCGCTGAAGGAGGTGCTGGCGTGAGCGGCGCTCCCGTTCGCACGCAGGGCCCGCCTGCCGGTACATTGAAAGAGCTGTCGCGGCCGGGCAAACGCGCGTTCAGCCTGCCGCGCCTCGACGTGCCGCAGGTCACGGTATCGGCCGAGTTCGCTCGCGCGCAGGCCGCGCCACTCCCCGAGGTGGCGGAGGTCGACCTCGTTCGCCACTACACGCGCCTCTCGCAGATGAACTACGGGGTCGACACCGGCGCCTATCCGCTCGGGTCGTGCTCGATGAAGTTCAACCCTAAGATCGCCGAGACCGTGGCCGGGCTCGCGGGGTTCCAGCGGGCACACCCTCACCAGCCCGACCATACGGTCCAGGGAGCCCTCGAGCTGCTTTGGCGCCTGGAACGAGCTCTGTGCGAGATAACGGGTATGGCCCGCGCAACACTGCAACCGCCGGCCGGAGCCTGCGGCGAGCTGACCGGCCTGCTGATCATGCGCGCTCACCACACGACCGCCAACGGTGTCGCCAGGCGCAAGATCGCGATACCCGACGCGGCCCATGGGACGAACCCCGCCAGCGTCCGCCTGGCCGGCTACGAGGCACTGCACGTTCCGTCGGACGCGCGCGGTCTCGTCGACGTGGGCGCCCTCGAGAAGCTGGTGGACGAGGACGTCGCAGGCCTCATGCTCACCAATCCGAACACGCTGGGGCTGTTCGAGGAGGACATCGAAGAGATCACCCGGATCATCCACGGCGTCGGAGGACTCGTCTATTACGACGGCGCGAACCTGAACGCCATCCTCGGGCGCTGCCGGCCCGGCGACATGGGTTTCGATATCGTCCACATCAACACGCATAAGACCTTCGCGACCCCGCACGGTGGGGGAGGGCCGGGCGCCGGCCCGGTCGGCGTCCGCGAGGAGCTGGTCCGCTACCTGCCTCTGCCGATGGTCGAGCGTGACGACGAGACCGGCGCCTTCCGGCTCGAGCACGACCGGCCCGATTCGATCGGGCGGACACACGGCTTCTCTGGCAACTTCGGCGTCCTCGTTCGAGCGTACGCGTACGTGTTCCTGCACGGAGGGGACGGGCTGAAGGAGGTGAGCGAAAGAGCCGTGCTGAACGCGAACTACCTCGCTCATCTGCTGAAGGACGCCCTCCCGCTCGCATATCCGCAAGGTCGGCCGATGCACGAGTTCGTCACCACAGCCAAACAGCTCAAGGACGCGCACGATATCCGGGCGATGGACGTCGCCAAACGCGTGATCGATCTCGGCTTCCATCCCTCGACGGTGTACTTCCCCCTCGTGGTGGAAGAGGCGATGATGATCGAGCCGACAGAAACGGAATCGAAGGAGACTCTCGACGCACTCGCGGCGGCGATGCGACAGGCGGCCGCGGAGGCTGTGACGGATCCCGATCTGCTGCGTCAAGCGCCCGTCACCACGCCCGTCCGACGTCTCGATGAGGCCCGCGCCGCGCGCCAGCTGAAGCTCCGCTGGTAGAACGCTTCGCCTGCCTCCGTCCGTATCCCCACGCCTACCCCATCGGAGGTACCCGCGTGTGGTCCTTTCGGGCCATACCGGGCTAAAGCCACCTGACTCCGGAGCCGATAGGGACGGTAGCGAGAAGAACAAGGGTCGGTCCCGAAATGGCAAACCGCCGGTGACGGCGGGACGCAAAGCTCCGGGCCTCCGCTCCGAAGGGAGCGAGGCGGCCGAGCTGCCGAAGGGCCAGAGCCTCCCGACAGGGGCTCGGTCCCACGGGACCCGGTGTCGGGAGGCTTGGCATGAACGAAGTCGTCACCAGCCGCCACAGGATCGGCGCGGCGATGTCCCTCCTCCTCGTGGCGTTCCTCGTCTTCGGGTTCGCTCCAGACCGCGCTGTGGCTGCGAAGACGCTGGGGCGCGTGCAGATGCTCTCGCTCACGAATCAAGCTCGCGAGCAGAAACACAAGTCGGATCTAGCTCTCAACAACAAGCTGTCACACCTCGCCAAGAAGCACAGCCGCGCGATGGCGAAGAAGGGCTACCTGTTCCACACGGATTCCAACACCTTGATCCATGCGCTGCAGCCCTACGACTGGGCGATAGGCGGGGAGAACGTCGGCGTCGGGAGCACCCTCGACGGGCTCCAAACCGCGTTCATGCACAGCAAGGAACACCGGCAGAACATCTTGCGCAAGCAGTTCGACCACGCGGCGATCGGAGTCTTCCACTCGGACGGGCAGGTCTGGGTGACGGTCATCTTCTACGGGTAGGCGCGGAGGGACGTCCTGGCGGGAACGTGAGAGCGCCCCGGGCACAAGGCTCGGGGCGCTCTCCTTAAGTGTTTCGGTCTCGCTCAACGCTTTCGGTCCAGCCGCGCTTGGCCGCAAGGGCGAGCCAGCTCATGGCGAAGGGCCGAGTCGATGCCCCGGCCCTTCGCCTACCTTCGCGCTCGGGTTGCGCTAGCCCTCGTCTCCAGCTTCCCGGCGTCGGCCGAGCCACAGGAGGCCGGATCCGATCAGGAGCAGGATCAGCGTTGCACCCGCCAATGAGATCGTTCGCGCCGAACCCGTGAATGCGATCCCGCCGGGCGGTGTCGTCTTCGTGGGGGGCGTCCTGGTGGGCGGTGGCGTCACCGTCGTGCCTAGGACGACGTCGACCGTTTGCGTGTCCTCGTCCGTCACGACCTCGCCGAGCTCATCCGTCCCGGAAGCGACGACGACGTTCACTATCGGACCCGTCTGATCGGGGATCACGTACGTGGCCGTGAGCACCACCGTCTCACCCACGTGCAAGACCGAGATGTCTCCGATGTGACCGAGCACGTCGTCGTCGACCGAGACGTTGAACAGGTCGACATCGCCGGTATTCGAGACCGCGTAGGTGTACGTGATGACGTCACCGGGGCTGCCCGACTTCGGATCCGCCGTCTTAACGATCGTGATGGCGGGATGGATGATGTCGACCAGGTGGCTGTCCGTGTCGGACGTGCTTCGACCTTGGCTATCCGTGCCGGTCGCCGTCGCCGTGTTGGGCAATGGGTCCTGATCGAACTCCGTGATGAGATGGGGGCATGTGTAATGCCAGGTTTCGCCGGTTTCGAGCGTGTTGTCCTGGTTCCCGCCGCTCTTGGAAGCCAAGGTCGGTCCAGAGTCACAGATCGGATCGGTCACAGTGATGTTCATGAGAGGCGTCGGCGTCGTGAGACTCACGTCGAACGTGTAGGTGATCGTGTCACCCACGTGCGCCAATGCGGGGCCGCCCTTGACGATCT
>JBGPKY010000174.1:0-5335 GCA_041486205.1 Actinomycetota bacterium | reverse complement strand
AGCCACTTTAGCCCACCCCTCGACGACCGTGGACTGATCGAACCGTTACTGCCTTCGAGGGGATAGTTACCCTTGCTAGACTCCCGACCCATGGACCGTACGGAGGCGCTTCGCATCCTGGAAGCCGAAAGCGCGCGGGGCCGCGCGCTCATACACGCAGCCGCGTCACTCGACGAGCTCGATGCAGCGAAGGTCGCGGTGATGGGCAGGAAGAGCGCGTTCGCGGAGGTTCAGCGCACGCTCGGAGCCCTTTCCGACCCGGATCGCAAGGACGTTGGGACAGTCGCGAACGAAGTACGAGCAGACCTTCAAGCGGCGCTCGATGAGCGCCGCGCTTCACTCGACGAGGTTGCCGAAGTGGGGCTAGTGGAAGCCGACCGCGTGGACGTGTCGTTGCCCGGCCGGCGGCCGAGACCGGGGTCGCTGCACCCGCTGACGCTGGTCGAGAACCAGATAATCGAGGTCTTCACCCGTATGGGCTACAGGGTCGCCGAGGGGCCCGAGATCGAAGATGACTGGCACAACTTCGAGGCGCTGAACATCCCCGCCGACCACCCCGCTCGGACGATGAAGGACTCGCTCTACGTAGACGCGCCGGGGTTGTTGCTTCGTACCGAGACCTCCGCTGTGCAGATCAGAACGATGGAGTCGCAGCCTCCCCCGGTGTACGTCGTCGCGCCGGGTCGCACCTACAGGCGCGAAGCCGTCGATGCCACCCACCTTTCGGTGTTCCACCAGGTCGAGGGACTCGCGGTCGACGAAGGGCTGTCTTTCTCGGACATGAAGGGCACCTTGGAAGCGTTCGCGCGAGCGATGTTCGGCCCGGACCTCCGCGTGCGGCTGAATCCCGACTATTTCCCGTTCGTCGAGCCCGGGGCACAGGTAGCGGTCTCCTGCTTCATCTGCGACGGTGTCGGCTGCGGCGTGTGCGGCAACGGGTGGCTCGAGCTGCTTGGCGCCGGCATGGTGCACCCGAAGGTGCTCGAGAACTGCGGCTACGATTCCGAGCGGTACACCGGCTTCGCGTTCGGCATGGGGATCGAGCGAGTGGCGATGGCCCGCTACGGCGTGCCCGACATGCGGTTGTTCGTCGAGGGCGACGTCCGCTTCCTCGAACAGTTCGAGGGCGTGGCGTGAAGATCGTCCTTTCCTGGCTCCGAGAGTCCTGTCCCGTCGAGCTCGGGCCGGAGGAGCTCGCGGAGTTGCTGACATCGAAGGGCGCCGAGGTCGAGAGCATCGAGCACCCGTGGCAACGCCTGGCCGGGGTTGTCGTCGCTAGGGTCCTCGAGGTCCGCGATCATCCGAACTCCGACAAGCTCTGCCTCGCCCGCGTATCGACCGGCGCAGGCGAGCAGGAGGTTGTCGTCGGCGTGCGGAACATGGAGCCCGGCGACCTCGTTCCGCTCGCCGGTCCCGGCTCCACCGTGCCTGCGCTCGCTGAGCCGCTCGGCCGCCGCGAGATCCGTGGGGTCATCTCGAACGGCATGCTCTGCTCGCCGTACGAGCTCGCGATCACGACGGAGCACACGGGCATCCTTATCCTGCCGCCTGACCTGTCGCCGGGTCAGGACGTGAAGGCCGTCCTCGGTCTGGACGATGCCGTCCTAGACGTCGAGGTGACACCCAACCGCCCCGACTTCCTGTCTGTGATCGGTGTCGCACGGGAGGTGGCCGCCGCGACCGGCGTCCCCTTCACGCACCCGAACACTTCATCGGCGGAAGACGACGAGGCGGCTGAGGGCACCGCGACCGTGGAAGTACTCGACCTCGAGCGGTGCCCGCGCTACCTCGCGCGGATCCTGCGAGGCGTGCGCCACGTGCCTTCGCCGATCCGCATGCAAGCGCGCCTGACCGCCGCGGGGATGCGGCCTATCTCGGCCGCTGTCGACGCGACGAACTACGCGATGCTGGAGATCGGTCAACCGCTGCACCCGTTCGACCTCGCGCTGCTGAAAGGTCCGGGGATCGTGGTTCGCCGAGCGACCGACGAGGAGAGGCTAGTGACGCTCGACGACGTCGAGCGAACCTTCTCGACCGACGACCTGTTGATCTGCGACGCGGAGCGGCCGGTCGCGGTAGCCGGCGTGATGGGAGGCGAGCTGGCGGAGCTGTCCGAAGGCACCACCGACATCCTGCTGGAGAGCGCCTCCTTCGAGCGTGGCGGGATCCAGAGGACGCGCCGGCGGATCGACCTTTCGACGGAGGCGTCGGTGCGCTTCGAGCGAGGCGTCGACCCCGAGGCCGTACCTCGCGGCGCCGACCGGGCCTCTAAGCTCATGGCCGAGTGGTGCGGTGCGCGGATCCTGCGTGGGGTGGTGGAGGCCGGAGGCCCGCCCGAACGCCGCCGGATCACGATGCGCCCATCGCGCGCAACGATGCTGCTCGGCTACGCGATCAGCGTGCAGGACGCCGACGAGGTGTTCGACAAGCTCGGGATGGCTCATGAGGACTCTGCCGACGCGATCTCGGTCGAGGTCCCCGGATACCGCGTGGATATCGAGCGCGAGGTCGATCTGATCGAGGAGGTCGTTCGCGTCGAGGGCTACGACCGGGTGCGCTCCACCTTCCCCGCGGTCAAGCAGGCGGGCGGTCTCCCGACTGCCTATGCGTTCCAAGGCCGGATGCGCTCGCTGCTCGAGCATGCAGGTCTTCGCGAGGTGCGCCAGCTGCCGTTCGTTTCCGAAGGCGATCTCGCCCTCACGGGGGACCGCGACGCTGTGCGGGTCGTCAATCCGCTCGCGGTCGACGAGGGCTGGCTGCGCGCGCGCTTGACTCCCGGGTTGCTGAAGGCGCTGAAGCGGAACAGCTATCGGCATGTCCGAAGCGTCGCGCTGTTCGAGGTGGGCAACGTCTTCCGCATGGTCGACGGCGTTCCGCAGGAACGGCCGAAGGCGGCGTTCGCGATGACCGGCGCAGCCGAGCCCGGCTGGACCGGCGACGGACGCGGTTACGATTTCTTCGATGCCAAGGGGGCCCTCGAGTCCTTGCTCGCCGACCTCGGCGTCGCGTGGCGACTGGGCGAGGCCGTGGGCTCACCGTTCCACCCGGGGCGCTCAGCGTTCGTGATGGCGGACAGCGAGCGGATCGGCGTGATCGGCGAGATCCACCCGAAGGTGGCCGAGATGTTCGATCTTCCCGGCCGGGTCGCCGTGGCCGAGCTCGAGGTCGAGGCCTTGATGCGCCACGCGGCGGCGTCCGTTCGAACCCAGAACGTCCCGCGCTTCCCTCCGGTTCGACGAGATCTAGCCTTCACGTTGCCCTTGGAGGCGCCCGCTGGCGAGGTCCAGGCCGCATTGGAGGATGCGGGGGGCGGTCTCGTCGGCGACTGCCTGCTGTTCGACGTGTTCACCGGGGCACCGCTCGCCGAGGGGAAGAAGAGCCTCGCCTTCTCCGTCGACTTCCGCGCGTCCGACCGTACGCTCACCGATGAGGAGGCGGACGCCGCCGTGGCCCGCATCATCGAGCGGATCTCGCGCGATTTCGGCGGGGAGCTCCGCGCAGGGTAGATCTCCTACTGGACGACCAGCGTCCCCTTCATCCCCGACGAGACGTGGAACCGGCAGATGAACTCGTACGTCCCGGGGGGCAGGTCGATCGTGACGTTGGTGGTCTGCCCGGGCTGGTTCACGACGTCGATCCCCTTGCTACTGATCGTGAACGTGTGCGGCATGGAGCTGACGTTCTGCACGGTGATCGTGTCTCCCTGCTTCACCGTGAGGTTCGTCGGTGAGAAGACGAGAGCGTCACCTGGGCCCTGCTCGAGCGTCACGCTTCCACTTGTTGTGGCTTGCGACGACGGGCTCGAAACCGATGGCGTGCTGTTCTTGCCGCAAGCAGCACTCGTCGTCCCGAACAGAACCATCAGGCCGACCAAGGCAACCGCGGGGGAGCGCATCCGCAGCATGTGAGCCTCCTTCGCATCATGCCGGTCGCGCCCGTTGCGACCGGGCTTCGGGAAGGGCACCGGTTTCCAGGCGGAGGAAGGCCGACTGGAAGCGATCCTTCTCGTGGTTCATCGCGGATCGACCCGGATCCAGCGCACCGCGAGCCGGCCGATCCGCCGATGGTGCTTGGACTTCGTCCTCGCCAACCGCCGGGCCTCGGCCACGGGTCTGAAGAACCGCGCCTTCCCGACCTCCGCGAGCGCCAGGTACGTCGCGATCATGGCGACCAGGATGGCCAGGAAGGAAAGAGGGAGTGGCGCGAAACCGAGGAACCCAGCCAGGGGAGAGTACGGAAGGGCGACCCCGACCGCCGCGCAGACGATGGTCGTGACGAGCAAAGGGGCGCTCGGTTTGCTGCGGAGGAAGGGGATCCGCCGCGTACGGATGACGAATATGACCAGGCTCTGAGTGGCGAGCGACTCGACGAACCACGCCGAATGGAACATCACCTCGCCGGCGTGGAAGATCCACAGCATCACGCCGAACGTCAAGAAGTCGTAGAGGGAGCTGATCGGCCCGAAGAACATCATGAAGCGCCGGATGAACGCCGTGTCCCAGTGCGATGGGCGCTCGAGCAGCTCGCCGTCGACGTTGTCCGTCGGGATCGTCATCTCGCTCACGTCGTAGAGGAGGTTGTTCAGGAGGATCTGGCTGGGGAGCATCGGGAGGAACTTCAGGAACAGCGATGCCCCGGCGGCGCTGAACATGTTGCCGAAGTTCGACGATGTCCCCATGAGGACGTACTTGATCGTGTTCGCGAAGATGCGCCGTCCCTCGACCACCCCGTCGGCCAGGACTCCAAGGTCCTTGCGCAGCAGCACGATGTCGGCTGCGTCCTTCGCCACTTCCGCCGCCGACTCGACAGAGATGCCGACGTCTGCGTCGTGAAGCGCGACGGCGTCGTTCACCCCGTCACCGAGGAACGCGACGTCCGCGCCCAGTGCTCGCTGGAGCTTGATGATCCTCGACTTCTGGTCGGGCGTGACCCGGGCGAAGATCGTGATGTTCGGCAGCATGTCCGTGAGTTCCTGATCGGACATCGCGGCCAGCGCGTTTCCGATGAGAGAGCCCCCCACCGGCATCCCAACGTCTCGGCAGAGTTTCTCGGCAACCCGGTCGTTGTCGCCGGTCACGATCTTCACCGTGATGCCGAGGGCTGAGAGGCGGGACAGCGCCTCCCGAACGTCCTGCTTCGGCGGGTCGGAGAAAGTGAGGAACCCCCGCAGCACGAGGTCCGCTTCGTCCGAAGCCGCGACGTCGTCCTTGCCCGGAACCGGCCGGGTTGCCACGGCCACGACCCGGCTGCCCGCGCCGAACTGGGCGTCAAGGACCCGCCGTGCCGATCCGGGCACCTCGGCGCACCGTTCCAGGACGGACTCGGGGGCCCCCTT
>JBGPKY010000173.1:0-5372 GCA_041486205.1 Actinomycetota bacterium | reverse complement strand
GATCTCAACTTCGCCCAAGCGGACGAACTGAACAGAGCGGCCGAACCGCTCAGATCATCACTGGCCGGTCCGAGTGGCGCTGGCTACTTCCTTGTTCACCGGAGCCGGCTTCGCTACCATCCCGGGCAGCAACACGCGGAACGCCGTCCCCCCGCCCGCTCGATCCTCGACCCAGGCCGTGCCGCCATGGAGTTCCGCGAACTTCTTTACGAGTGACAGACCGATGCCCGCACCTGTGCCACGTGTGCGCGCCTCGGTCCCCTGTCGGAACGGCTGGAAGATCGTCGCCTTCAACTCCTCGGGGATGCCTGGACCTTCGTCCTCTACCGACAGTGTGATGCCGCCCTCCTGCGGTTGAACGGCGACGAGAACAGGGGTCCCAACCGGAGTGTGCTTCGCCGCGTTCACGAGGAGGTTCTCGAGGATCCGCTCGACCTTCCCGCTGTCAACCGAGAGAACGGCGGTCTCCCCCATCACGCGCACCGGGTGCCCGTCCAAGAAGTCCGCCTGCTCCACCAACCGACGTGCGAGCGCTGTGACGTCGGCGGGCGCGCAGTCGGGTTCGATCACGCCGTTGTCGAGCCGTTCGAGGTCGAGCAAGTCGCTCACGATGCGGTTCAGCTTGTTGCCACTCACCCAGATCCCGTTGACCAGGGCGACCCGCTGCTCGGCCGTGAGTTCGAGCTGCTCGCCTCGGGCGAGCGTCTGCGCCGAGCCCATGATCGCGGTGATCGGCCCCTTCAGGTCGTGCGAGATCGCGTGCAGCAGCGTGTCCTTCATGTCGTTCATCGCCCGGAGTTCCTCGGCAGCGTGCGTCTCCTGATCGGCGAGATCGCGCTGACCTTGGAGGTTCTTCTTCAAGGTCGCGAGCAAAGTCGCGACGACGAACAGCACTGCGAAGCGTACGGCTACGTTCCAATAAGGAGCGAGGCTGTTCGCGGGGTAGACGTCGGAGGTCACCTCGGCCGCGAACCACATCATCGAAGCGGCGATCCCGATGACGCCGCCCATCCCCCGCCCGAGACGCCAGCTCACCAGCGCGACCGGCAGGAGGTAGAAGAGCGAAGGCGAAAGGTGAGGGCCCGTGAGGATGTCGATGGCCCCGATGATGCCGACGAGCAGGAGTCCGATCGCCGTCACGAAGGCTGGCGTGCGCCGCACGAAGAACCCCTCGGTGCGCAGCAGCAACTGACGCTCCGGGCGCATACCGTCCGTCGCGACTCCACCGTGCTCCGCCCGCGGTCGCTGGGCCATCCCCAGGGCTCCTCCTGCCTCGAGAGAAACGTCGGCCGTGCGCCGCCTAGCCTTGAGCGCTCGCCGGGAACGACTCGTGGAAGGCACACGACGCGTGCGGAGCTCAGGCAGGGGCGAGGAGTTCGCCTAGCGCCCGGAGCGCACGGCCGCGGTGGCTGATCCGGTCCTTCTCCTGGTCGGTGAGCTCGGCCATCGTCCGGTCCCATCCGGCGGGCACGAAGATCGGGTCGTATCCGAACCCTCGTTCGCCGCGGGGCTTGCCGGCCAACGTTCCTTCGCAGACGCCCTCGGCGTGCGTCTCGCGGCCGTCTGGCCACGCGACGGCCGCGACGCATCGATATCGTGCGGTGCGACCCGCCGACGGCACGCCGGCCACCGCTCGGATCATCATCCGGAGGTTCGCCGCGTCGTTCGATCCATCGCCTGCGTAGCGGGCCGAACGGGGGCCGGGCGCGCCGCCGAGCGCGTCGACCTCGATGCCCGAGTCGTCGGCGATCGCGGGAAGCCGGAGCGCTGAAGCGACGGCTCGGGCCTTCACGAACGCGTTCTCGAAGTAGCTGTCGTGGGGTTCGTCGACTTCGGGGAACGCTGCCGGGTCATGGTTCTCGACGGTGACCCACTTCACCGGCCAGTCGGCGCAGATCCGGCCGATCTCGCGGAGCTTGTGGGAGTTGCGCGATGCGATCGCGAGGGTCTCGGGGAAGCTCACGAGCCCAGGATCTGGCGCTGGATCTCGCTGAGCTGTTCGATCCCGTTCTCGGCCAGGTCCACGAGCGCGTCCAGGTCGGCTCGAGAGAACGGATCGCCCTCAGCGGTTCCCTGGAGCTCCACCAAACGCCCCGAGCCGGTCATCACCACGTTGAAGTCGACGTCGGCCGCCGCGTCCTCCGCATAGGAAAGGTCGAGCACGGGCCGGCCGCCGACCATCCCGACGGAAACGGCCGCGACGCTGTCGGCGAGAGGATCGCCGGTGATCGCGCCGCGCTCTTTCAGCGTTCGGAGCGCGAGCGCAAGCGCGACGTAGCCCGCCGTGATCGACGCCGTCCGCGTTCCCGCGTCGGCCTGTAGCACGTCGCAGTCGATCCAGATCGTGCACTCGCCGAGCGTCTCGAGCTTCGTCACGGCTCGCAGGGAGCGGCCGATGAGCCGCTGGATCTCCTGCGTGCGTCCCGAAGGCCGGCCCTTGCCGACCTCGCGGGCGGTTCGCTCGGTGGTGGCTCGCGGCAGCATCGAATACTCGGCCGTGACCCAGCCCTTGCCGGTTCCGCTCAGGAACCGCGGCGCCCGGTCATCGTAAGAAGCCGCGACGAGCACCCGCGTCTTGCCCATCTCGAGCAGTACGGATCCTTCGGCCCATTCCTGGTAGCCGAGCTCCACCTTGACCGGGCGAAGGTCGGCCACGCCACGCCCGTCTGGGCGCTCGCTCACCCTCCCACCTTGAGCTGCATGCCCTCGACCGCGGCGTCGATCGGCCCGTCGAACTCCTCGGCCGCTTGCGCGATCGACGTCTCGTGGTCCAGACCCGGCCACAGATGGGTGAGGATCAGCCGGCCGACGCCGGCGTTCCGAGCGTGGTCGGCTGCCTGGCGCGACGACATGTGGAACGGCATCAGGTCGTCGCGATCCTGCCACGTGGCTTCGGCGAGCAGGACATCCGCGTCCTTCGCCAGCACCTCGAGATGGTGCGTGGGGCCGGTGTCGCCCGAGTAGGCGAGGCTCGCTCCGTCGGCCTCGAGCCGGAAGCCGAGCGCCTTCAGCCCCAGATGCGACATCGGCTCGGTCTTCACCTTGAACGGCCCGATCTCGAACCCCTCGCCCGGTTCCACGGCACGGACGTCGAACGCCACGGACATAACCACCTGGCTGTCGATCGAGAGCACGTCGGCGATCCGGTGGTAGAAGTCCGGGCCTGAGAACAGCGGCAGGTGGGGCCCGCCCAGTTCACCGTAGTGGCGGGCATAGAAACAGGGATAGAGATCGACGAAATGGTCCGGATGCTCGTGCGAGACGAGGATCCCGTCGATCCGGCCGATCTCGATGTGCTTCTGGAGGTTCGCGAGTGTTCCGGTCCCGGCGTCGACCCAGAGGTTGAACCCGTCGTGCTGGACCAGATATCCGCTCGTCGCGCCCCCCTCCGTCGGCCAGGTCCCGCTCGCGCCCAGCACCGTCAGCTCCATCAGCCCACCTCGACCGGATGGACGTCCACCGCGCCGACGCCGCCGGGTCTCGGTCCGAGGAAGTGCTCCGCGACCGCCTGGAACTGCGCGGGATCACCCGTCGTGAGGAACTCGTGCACCGGCGGGAGCGGGTCCTCGCGGACCAGGCCGGCCCCCAGCAGCATCGCGTAGACGTCCTTCGCCGTCTCCTCCGCGGAGGAGACGAGGACGACTTCGTCTCCCATCACCACAGATATGAGGCCGGCCAGCATCGGGTAGTGCGTGCATCCTAGGATCAACGTGTCGATCCCTTCCTCTCTCAGCGGCACAAGATACTCGTCCGCGGCCCTCCGTAGCTCGTCGCTGGAGGTGTCTCCGGCCTCCACGTGCTCGACGAATAAAGGACAGGCCCGGGCCGAGAGATGCACGGCGACTCCCGTCGCGGCAACGGCGCGCTCGTAGGCTCCGCTCTCGACCGTAGCGATGGTCCCGATCATCCCGACCTGACCGTTCCTCGTGGCATGGACCGCGGCTCGGGCACCGGGCTCGATCACGCCGACCACCGGGACGTGATGGGCCTCCGCCAAGTCTGCGATCGCCGCCACCTCGATCGAATTGCACGCGACGACGAGCATCTTCACGTCTCGTGACACGAGGTACTCGGCGATCTCGAGGGCGTAGGAGCGGATCTCGCCGAGCGGTTTGGGCCCGTAGGGGAACCGGCCGTTGTCCCCGACGTAGACGATCGGCTCGTTGGGCAGAAGGTCGAAGATGGCACGGGCGACCGTGAGGCCGCCGACCCCGGAGTCGAACACGCCGATCGGGCGGCTATCGGGCACGGGTTACCACCAGAGGGTCTCCTTGACGCCTTTCTCCGCCTGCTCGAACTCGGGCGCCCAGGCCCGCGTCGACAGGTACTTCCAGCCGCCGTCGGCGAGCAGGCAGACGACGTTCCCTTCGTCGAGCTCGACGGCGATCCGCCTCGCCGCGTGGACCACCGCGCCCGAGGAGATACCGGCGAAGATCCCCTCTTTCTCCGTCAGCTCGCGAGTGACGCGTAGTGAATCCGACGAGTTCACCAAGAACTTCCGGTCCAGGACCGTTTCGTCGAGGATCGGAGGGATGAATCCCTCCTCGAGCGAGCGCAGCCCGTAGACGAGGTCGCCCAGCTCGGGCTCGGCGGCGATCACCTGAACGGACGGGTCGTGGCGATGCAGTCGCCGGCCGACGCCGGTGAGCGTGCCACCGGTGCCGAGGCCGGCGACGAACTGGGTGACCTCGGGGAGGTCGCGAACGATCTCCTCTCCGGTGCCATCCTCGTGAGCTTGAGGGTTCGCCGGGTTTCCGTACTGGAACGGCATGAAGTAGCGGTCGTCCTTCGCCAGCGCGCGAGCCACCTCGATCGAGCCGTTCGTCCCCTTGTCTCCGGGGGAGAAGACGATGTCGGCGCCGTAGAGCTCGAGCAGACCGATCCGTTCCTCGCTCGCGTTGTCCGGCAGCACCACCGTGATGCGGTAGCCCTTCCGGCGGGCGACCATCGCGAGCGCGATGCCCGTGTTGCCGGACGTGGGCTCTAGGATCGCCCGGTCAGGCGTGAGCTCACCGGAGGCCTCCGCGACCTCGATCATCTTCTTGGCGATCCGATCTTTCGTGGAGCCGGTGGGGTTCTGTCCCTCGAGCTTCGCCCACATCCGTACGCGGGGCTTGGGCGACATGCGGGGCATGCCGACGAGCGGAGTGTCGCCGATCGCGTCGAGGATGTCGTCGTAGCGCACCGGCTGATTATCCCAGCCAGGGAACGAACGACCCGGGGGACTAGCCGCCGGCGACGGCGGGGAGGATCGAAACGGTGTCGCCTTCCTTGACCGCCGTCTCGAGGGAACCGAGGTAGCGCACGTCCTCGTCGTTCACATAGACGTTGATGAAGCGGTGCAGGCCGCCATCCTCGCTCACGATGTTCTT
>JBGPKY010000172.1:0-5424 GCA_041486205.1 Actinomycetota bacterium | reverse complement strand
TCGATGATGGACCACCCCGGGATCGATCACCTGGGGCTGGGGAAGATGAACTTCGCAGGCGCGGGACCGAAGATGATGAAGCACCTCGCGAAGGAGCACAACGTCGCGAGCCCCGGTGAGCTGCTGAAGATGGCTGTGGATCTGGGTGTGAAGCTGGTGCCCTGCCAGATGACGATGGATCTGCTCGGGCTGAAGCGTGAGGACATGATCGACGAGCTCGAGGACCCTGCCGGCGCCACCGCGATGATGCTTGAGGCGCAGGACGCGATCACGCTGTTCATCTGAGGGCCAGAAGACGTCGGGATAGTCCATCGCACCCCGACAACGAGGGCCGGGAGGCCAGTCCCCCACCAGCCTCCCGGCCCTCAACTTCGCTCGGCGCCCGCTTGCGGCCCTCCGTTCGCTTGCAGCAGGTCGTAGGGTGGTGGTGACAGAAGCCCGAAGGAGGTTGCGATGGGGATCTTGGACAAGGTGAAGCAGGTGGCGGGGGACGTGGGGGATGCTGCCAAGAAAGGGGCGGGGCAGGTTCAGTCGAAGGTCGAGCAGTCGCAAACCCGGAAGAAGGCGAACGAGGCTGCGGAGAAGCTCGGGTACCTGATCGTGAAGGAGCGGACGGAGGGGACGCCGGGCGGCGAGGAGGCGGACAAGCTGGTCGCCGAGATCGTCGAGCTCGAGAAGCAGCTCGAGGAGATGGCCAAGCAGCCTGAGCAGCCGGCGACCGAGGCCGCACCCGAAGGCGAGACCTCGGCAGAGGGCGAGGCGAAGACCGAGTAGCCGGTTCTACGCCGGCGCGAACATCTGGAAGAACGTCGGGAACGTCAGCACCAGACCCACGGCTACCAGGATCCCGGCCCAAATGAATGTCTTCTTGGAGTCCGGGTCCTTGCCTTTCAGCGCCCTGTGCAGGATCGCCCAGGCCGCGAAGAACGCGATCACCTCGATGATCACTTTGCCCGAGAGCGATCCGACCGACTTGGACCACTCGAGCTTCGACTTGATGGTGTCGCTCGCCTCGCTGAACGTGGTCAGGATGCCGAGCACGACCGCTCCCACCCCTGCCGCCAGGAACGCTGCCGCGACCGGACCGAACGGTTTGTCCTCCCCGGTTCCCGAGGCTTGCTTCATGGTCTCCGCCATGTCGTTTGCCTCCTCTACTAGTGGACCGGGGCGGCCTTGGTGATGAAGGCCCCCATCGCGCCGGCGATGCCGGCGACCGCGAACGCGAGCGTGAAGAAGACCATCAGCGCCTTCCGTACGCCCTGGTGCTTGACGAGCGACGCCCCGTAGTACGTGACCGCGAACGCGACCGCCGTCGCGAGCAGCGGGGCGATCCAAGCTACGTGCTCTTTCCACTCCATCGCGAAGTTGTGCCAGTCCGCCGTTCCCGGATCCGAAAGCAGCGTGAACTTCGCGCCGCAGCCGGGTCCGGCCGACGTGGCGCACGTTCCTGTGTCGGCTCGGTACCACGGGTAGACGATCCACGTCCCAGTGAACACGGTGAGCCAGGCGATGAGCGCCATGCCCCACGTGCCGACCTGCAGTCGGCGCATCCGCTCGGAGATCCCCTCTTGGGTCAGCAGCCCGGGTCGGAGGCTGTAGAGGCCTGCTAGACCACCGGCGAAAGCGAGGAGGAACAGCGCGCCGAGGCCCATGCCGTGGATGATGCCCCACCACTCCCTATCCGTGAGATGCATCGCACCTTCCGTTCTATCCAACCCTGAGTGGAGTCTGGGAGGGACGGAAGCGTGCGGCAAGGACCTTCGGCAGCTTCGTTGAGGGTCATCCGGCGTTCGGAAACGACGATGTTCCCGAGACTATGCGGCGGGAAGGAACACCTTGAAAGAGGCCCCGCCCCCGGGGCGTTCCTCGACCCAGGCTCTCCCGCCGTGCAGTTCCGCGAAGCGGCCGACCAATGAGAGGCCGACGCCCACACCGGGGGAGTGCGTGTTCTGTCCCGGCCCCTGACGGAAGGGCTCGAAGACGGCATCGCGCAGATCCTCGGGGACGCCAGGCCCCTCGTCCTCGACGACGAGCAGCACGCCTCCGTCCTGCGTCTTCGCGCGGACCCACAGGCGGGTTCCGGCGGGCGTGTGCCGCGCCGCGTTCGCGAGGAGGTTCTCGATGATGCGTTCGACCTTCGCTGCGTCGACGGAGACGACGCCGGCGTCCACGTCGGTCTCGATCTCGCGATCTCCCAGCAGATCCGACTCGGTCACCGCCTGGCGCACGAGCGCGCCGACATCCGTCGGGCGACGCTGCGGCGAGACTATCCCGCGCTGGAGCCGGTCGAGGTCGAGGAGATCCGACAGCAGCCGCTCGAGCTTGCGGGCGTTCGAGGCGATCCGCCGGACGAGGTCCTGTGCATCCTCGGGCGGCACGTTCAGCCCGGCCTGCTCGAGCGTCAAGGCCGAACCGAGGATCGAGGTCAGCGGGGTTCGGAGGTCATGAGAGACGGCCTCGAGGAACGTGTTCTTCATATCGTCGAGCGCACGGAGCCTCTGTGTGGCCTCGCGTTCCCGCTTGAACGCCTCGGAATACTTCCGTTCGCTCTTGCGGAGAGCCTGCTCGGCGCGCTTGCGCTCGGTGATGTCGACCATGAGGCCACGGATCTGCCGGGTTCCGCGCTGCGGGTCGCGCACGACGTGGACGAGGTCGCGGAGCCAGATCGTCTCGCCCTCGCGACCGATCGCCCGGTACTCGAGGTTGTGATCTCCGCCCTCTTCGATCGAAGTGCGGAAGGCGGCCAGCGCGTTAGCCTGGTCCTCCGGATGGGCATGGTCGCCCCATGACTGCGGTTCGCCCATGCCCTCCTCCATCTCGCGCCCAAGGATCAGCGCCGCCCGACGGCTGAGGAACGAGAACTGGAACGTAACGGGGTCGGCCTCCCAGAAGATCGCTTCGAGGCTCTCGACGAGCTCGTGGAACCTCTCCAGCTCGTGGAACCGACGGGCGCTGCCGAGGGCGAGCGAGGTGATGTCGGCGATCCCACGGGCCAGCCTCACGTCGCGCGGTGCGAACGCCTCGTCGGTTTCGGCGGCGATCATCACCAGCGCGCCGAACCCGTCTGGGTCCCACCGCAGCGGTGCGATCAGCGCTTCGCGCATCTCCTCGATCAGGTTGTACTCGGGCGGCACCGAGGCGACGACCTCCTTCGACAAGATGAAGGGCTCGTCGATCGATCGCAGGAACCGAGATGCCGTCTCGGGATCGACCTGTGTTCGCGAGGATCCGGCGACGAGGTTCGGGTCGACGCCACGGTGGGCGGCGAGTCGGAACTCACCGGTCTCGGGGTCTTGCACGTAGACGGCGATCGCGCTGGCACTGACGATGGAAGCAACGGCGGCCACCACGCGCTGGAGCGCCGTGCCGATGTCGTGCACGCCGGTCAGGGCTTGCGAGAGCCCGAGCAAGGCCGAGGAGGTCTCGGCGGCCTCCCGTTCCATCTGGAAGAGCCTCGCGTTCTCGAACGCCACGGCGGCGTGCGAAGCGAGGACCTCGAGCAGCCGCTCGTCCTCCTCGTCGAACTTGTCGATGCCGAGGTTCGAGAGGACGATGACGCCGGTGACCTTCTCGCCGTACTTGAGCGGAACGCAGAGGATGGATTCTTCGACCTCGGGGGTCCCTTGGATCTGGACGCCGATGTCGTCGCGAAGCGCGTCGGGCGAGTAGTAGGTCTGGCCGGTCGCGGCAGTGTGGCCCGTGAACCCCTCGCCGACCTTCGTGACGAGTTCCTCGTAGGTCTCGACCTGGTACTCGGTGAGCTCGCCGCGGAACACGATCGGAACCAGCGTCTCACCGTCGGGCTGGAGAAGGTAGATACGGCAGTTGTGGTAGTCGATGAGGGTGCGTAGCTCGGCGGTGACGACTTCACCGATCTGCTGAACGTCGTTGAGGCGGTTGAGCTTCGCGGCGAGGCTGTGGAGCATCTTGAGCTGAGCGACGGAGCGAACCTCGCGTTCGTTGGTCCCGCCTTCGCGAACCTCGGCGCTCCGCTCCTCGGTTTCGGCCATGGCCTCCGCTTCCCGTGCGTACGCGTGGGCGTGCGCCGCAGCTCATTGTCTCATCTGGAGCATGGGGCCTCGGGAGCCGAGCCGGCCCACGGGCCGATCGATGAGCGCCGGTAGGATTGGCGGGTCGTGACGACCACCGATCCTGACGTTCCGGCCGAAAGCTCGAGTCCTGCGCTCGCTTCTTTGCTCGCACTCCTGGACGAACGCGTCGATCCCGAGCGCGCGCCTTCTGTCCGCGAGTTCGCGAAGGCATATACCAAGCGGCTGTCCGCCGAGGAGTTGGAAGGCCTCTCGGCCGATGCCCTGTTCGGGCAGGTGAAAGGGGCTTTCGACCTGGCCGACGGCCGTGGTATCGCCGAGGTGGCGGTCCGCGTGTGCAACCCCACCCTCGAACGAGACGGCTACCAGACGGCGGGAACCGTGATCGAAACGAATAGCGAGGACTCGCCCTTCCTGTTCGATTCCCTGAACGAAGAACTGCAGGCGCGCGAGCTCGCCGTCCGGCGCGTGACGCACCCCGTCGTGGGGATCAAACGGACTTCCGGGGGACGGATCGAGCGCGTGGTGCACGTGCGAGAGGCCGAGACGAGAGAGTCGGTCATGCACTTCGAAGTGGACCGGCGATTGTCGGCGAGCGAGATCGCCGACCTCGAGAGCGAGGTCCGTGAGCTTCTCGGAGATGTGCGACGCGTCGTCCGCGATTTCGAGTCGATGCAGCGAGCGGTCCACCGGATGACGGAGACGGCGAGTCGCGGCGCCTCTCTCTACACGCCCGAAGAGGTCTCCGAAGCCGTCGGATTCCTCCGGTGGCTCCTGGATCACAACTTCGTCTTCCTCGGGTTCCGGGAATATGAGCTGATCGACGGGCCGCGAGGGCCGGCCTTGCACAGCGTCCCCGGGTCCGGCCTCGGGCTCCTTTCGAAGGAGGGTAGCTCCGCCTACGCGGAGCCTGTTCCGCTCGCTTCGATCGAGCCCGCGCTTCGCGATCGGATCGAGGGCGGCGATCTCCTGATCTACGCGAAGACGAACCGATCCTCGACCGTGCATCGCCGGGCGCGGATGGACTACATAGGTGTGCGGAAGGTCTCCGGGGAAGGTGAGGTGACGGGCGAGGTACGGTTGCTCGGGCTGTTCACGTCGAAGGCCTACATGGAACCGGCAAGTCGGACGCCGTTGCTCCATCGCAAGTTGACACAGATCCTCAAGGCGGAGGATCTGTTCGAAGGCTCGCACGACTACAAGACGGTCGTCTCGCTGTTCGAGAGCTTCCCCAAGGACGAACTGTTCTCCGCCTCCGCTGAAGAGCTTCGCCTCCGTGTGATGGGACTCCTTGCGTTGCAAGAGCAGAACCGTGTCCGCCTGTTCGTGCGCCCCGACCTGTTCCGTCGAAGCGTCTCGGTGTTGGTGGCGCTAC
>JBGPKY010000171.1:0-5450 GCA_041486205.1 Actinomycetota bacterium | reverse complement strand
GCGAAACTCGCCCAGCTCGGGGCGCACGCCGCCGAGCGTCTGGCGTCCGCCGGGCGGCGCGCGCTCGCGCGAGGGGACATGACTGCCGCCGTGACCCTGCTCGAGAGGGCCACGGCGCTCTACGCACCCGACAACCACGCGCGCTCGGAGCTGCTGCCCGACCTCAGCGAAGCGTTGATGGAGACCGGGGCGCTCTCCCGCGCCGATGAACTGCTGTCCGAGGCCATCCGGAACGCGGAGGCCGTGGGCGACGCCGGCCTGAAGGGTCACGCTGCCATCGTTCGCCTCCTGTTGATGGAGTCCACCGATCCGAAGGGTCTCTCGGAGGTGGCGCTTCGCGAGTTGGAGAGGGTGATCCCGGTCTTCGAGGAGCTGGGTGATGACCTGGGACTCGCGCGTGCGTGGAGGCTGAAGGCCGACGTGCACTGGACGCGCGCGCAGTACTCGTCGGCCGACGACGCCCTGGAGCACTCGATCGAACATGCGCGTCGCGCGGGCGCCGGGTGGGAGGAAGCCGAGAGCGTGGGCCAGTACACGGGGTCAGGTTTGTACGGCCCCGCGCCGGTCTCCGAGGTGGTGGCGCGCTGTGAGCGGATCCTCGGTCAGGCTAAGGGCAATCGGTTGGTCGAGGCGCAAACGCTTCGGTGCCTTGCCGCGTTGCGCGCGATGCAGGGCCGCTTCGACGAGGCACGAGAGCAGGTGAGCAGAGCCGCGGAGATCATGCAGGACCTGGGGTTGTGGCTACGGGCGGCGTTCACGTCGGAGACCTCGGGGTTCGTGGAACGGCTGGCCGGAGATCCGGTCGCATCCGAGCGGGCGCTCCGCGCGGGGTTCGAAGTGACCGAGAAGCTGGGAGAGCAGGGGTACATGTCCACGGTGGCAGCGCTGCTCGCGCACGGGATCCTCGATCAGGACCGTCTCGAGGAGGCCGAGGAGTTCATCGCCGCGAGTGAGGCGGCGGTGGCGGAGGACGATCTCACCACGCAGATCCTGCTGCAGAGCGCGCGCGCGAGGGCACTGGCCCGGCGCGGCCAGCTCGTGGAGGCCGAGAAGGTCTGCCGCGCCGCCGCCGCCCTCGCCGAGGAGACCGACGACATCAACATGCGAGCAGACGTGTTGATGGACCTTGCCGAGATCCTGCGGCTAAGTGGCGATGTCGCCCGGACCGCCGAAGTGCTGGGCCGTTCGCTCGCGCTCTTCGACGAGAAAGGCAACGTGGCACAGGCAGATGCGCTTCGGCTCCGTCTGCGCGGCCCGGCCGGAACGGTGTGAACCGCTCGCCCGGGAGGGTCTCAGTCGACCGTGAGCGTGATCGGAACCGCGGCGAGCGCCTTGGATACGGGGCACCCGACCTTCGCGGCCTCGGCCTCCTTGCGGAACCCGTCCGCGTCGAGTCCTGGCACCTCGCCTGAGACCCGCAGGCGGATCCCGGTGATCCCCTCGCCCGGTTGGAAGTCGACCTCGGCGCGCGTGTTGAGCGACGTCGGAGGATGCCCGGCTTTCGTGAGGCCGCCCGACAGCGCCATCGAGAAGCAGGAGGCGTGTGCCGCGGCGATCAGTTCCTCCGGGCTCGTGCGCCCATCTGGTTGCTCAGCCCGCGAGGCCCACGTGACGTCGAAGGTCCCGAGGCCGCTCGACTCGAGGGTGACCCGGCCGCTCCCCTCCGTCAGCGATCCATGCCATTCGCCTGCCGCGGTGCGCGTCGTCGCCATCATCGCCTCCCGTCTCCCGCTCGATCTCCGAGCCTAGCAGTCGGCCTCGCTCGACCCGACGGACCGAACCCGCACTGGCGTTAGGGCTCTGCGAGGCCGGCTAGATCCGCTTCGCTCAGGCGCCATCCCGCCGCCGCGACGTTCGCCTGGACCTGCTCGGGCTTCGTCGCCCCCGCGATGACCGACGCGATGCACCGCTTGGCGAGCAGCCACGCGAAGGCGAGCTCGAGCAGCGTGTGGCCTCGGTCCTCCGCGAACCGCGTAAGCCGGGCGATCCGCTCGAACGTCGCGTCCGTAAGGACCTCGTTCCGTTGCTCGTCCGGCCAGCCCGCGATGCGCGTGCCTTGGGGCAGGGGCTCCCCGCGGTGGTACTTGCCGGTGAGGAGCCCGCTCGCGAGCGGGAAGAAGGGGATGTACGCGAGGCCGAGCCGCTCGGCTTCGGGGAGTCCCTCGCGCTCGTCGGCCCGGTCGAGGAGGTTCAGCTCGTTCTGCACGCTCACGAACCCGGCGGCGCCCGGTTTCACCACCGTGTGCGCCTCGCGGAGCTGCTCGGCGGTGAAGTTGGAGCAACCGATCTCGCGGACCTTGCCCTCGCGCACCAGCTCGTCCAGGACCTCGAGGGTGTCCGCGATCGGCGTCGAGGCGTCCGGCTCGTGGAGTTGGTAAAGGTCGATGCGGTCGGTGCGTAGCCGCCGCAGGCTGCCCTCGAACGCCTTGCGGACGTAGGCGGGGGTGGCTCCTGCCGGCTCCCCACGGATCTCCGAGCCGAACTTCGTCGCCAAGACGACGCGGTCGCGCCGGCCCTGCAGGATCCGTCCGAGGTACTCCTCGCTCAGCGTGTCCCCGTAGATGTCGGCGGTGTCGAGCAGCGTGATGCCCGCGTCGAGCGCGGCCTCGACCACCCCGCGCGAGCGTTCCTCGTCGATGCGCCGCCCGAGGTTGTTGCAGCCGAGTCCGACGACCGAGACCTCTAGCGAGCCGATCCTGCGGTTCTCCACGGCGCCGATGCTAACCGCTCGCGTGGGATCGCCCCGTCGCCTGAAGGCTGGAACGAAAGTGGTCCCGAGGGACTTCCGGCTCAACCCTTGCGGGCCTCGCTTTCCGCTCCTCGGAACCAGAACTCACCCTACTCGCTCTCGTGGAGAAGCGCAAGCTCGGGTTTCTCCGGTCGACCGCCCTCAGCAGACGGCGGAGAGGAACGGGTACGGGTCGACGGCCGGCCCGTTGCCTGGGTGCCACTCGAAATGGTCGTGAGGGCTCGTCGCGTCGCCGGTCGCGCCGACGTAGCCGATCACGGTGCCGGCGCTCACGTGCCCCAGGGTCCCGTACCGTTCCAGGTGCGCGTTGTAGACGAAGCCGCGGTCCCCGTAGACCTTGACCGCCATCCCGCCGAGGTCGCTCGACGACGCGACCGCGTCGCCCGCGAACGGAGCCACGATCGGCGTTCCGTACGTCGACAGGATGTCGTCGCCCTGATGGACGTGCACGGGGACGCCGGGGATCCGCACCATCACGCCGAAGCTGTTCGTCAATTCGTGATAGCCGCGGACGGGGCACGTTTGGAAGACGCCCCACTCCGCGATCCACGCGCGGACGGATGACAGCCGCAGAGCAAGCTCGCCAGCTCGCCGGCGCCTCCGCTGGTCATGCAGTTGCACGCGGCGCTTCATCACTTGAGTGCGGTGTTGCCACCGGTTGATCGCCCGCAGATGCACCTGGCGCCACCGCCCCACGAGCACCGTTGGCATCATGCGGTTCAACAAGGGCCGGATGCTCGAGGGCCGCTCCGGGAGGCGGCGGGCCAGCCGGCGGTTCCGATGCAAGATCCCCCGACGGATGCGCGCGATGCGGTGCTCGACGAGTCGCTCATGTTGCTTGACCTGGGCGAGCTGCGACGTCGTCGCGACGTTCGCGTTCGCCTGCGGAAGCGGCGCGCTCGGTGAGCCCAGAACCAACGGACTCAGCAGCGCGGCCCCGACGGTGAGCGTGAGCAGTGTTCGGATGGAGCGTCGCACGATCTCATCCCCCAGGAATGGCTTCCCGGAAGGTTTCGGCCCGGCGACCCGATCCCTTGACCGAAGGACGGTGATCGGCCGAGATCAGACGGCGGCGCGTGCCTAGCAGCCGCGACGAGCTAGCTCCGGGCCCCCTACCTGACGAGGCCGTCGGGGATGAGGGGCATCGAGCGGAGGCGCCGCCCTGTCGCCTCGAAGATCGCGTTCGCGAGCGCGGGAGCCACCGCGACGATCGGTGTCTCGCCTGCGCCGGCCGGAGGGATGTCGTTGCGGTCGAGCAGGATGACGTCGATCGGCGGCACGTCGGCGAAGCGTGGGACGCGGTACGTCGACAGCGAGGGGTTGAGGATCTCGCCGTTCTCGAAATGGATCGCTTCGAACAGAGCGCCCCCGAGCCCCATCACCGTCGCTCCCTCGATCTGATTCACGAGACCGTCCGGGTTCACGATCGCTCCGCACTCGAACGCCGTCACGATGCGAACGACCTCTACCCGGCCGTCCGCGTCGACGCGAACCTCGATGCACGTGGCCACGCGCGCATCCTTCTCGACGCCGCCCGCGATCCCGATGCCATGCCCGAACTCGCGCGGTGCCCGGCCGAGACCCGCCCCCTCGGCCGCCGCCTGGAACACGGCCGCGAGCCGGTCGTCCTTCAGATGCCGGAGGCGCAGCTCCAACGGATCGGTGCCGATCTCGTGCGCCAGCTCGTCCAGGTGCGACTCACGCGCGAAATGGTTCGCCGTTGCGGCCAGCGCGCGGTAGGAGCCCTGCCTCAGCGGGGAGTCGGCGGGCCGGAAGTCGATCCGTTGGTTGGGGATCTCGTAGGGGCAGAGGATCCCGGCTTCGCCGGAGTTGATGTTGGTGAACTCCCAAGCCGTGATGGCGCCGCCGACGGTCGCGCCGGAGCGAACGTCGATCACGGCGGCCGGACGGAAGTACGCCCAGATGAACTCCTCCTGACGGGTCCACGTCACGCTCACGGGCCGACCGCTCGCGCGCGCGAGACGGGCCGCCTCGATCGCCGCTTCACCGGTGTGCTTGCCGCCGAAGCCGGCGCCGGTGTCTGGCACGATCACGCGCACCTGCGCCTCCGGCACCTGCAGCGCCTCGGCGAGCTCTTCCCGAACGCCGAAGGGCCGCTGCGTTCCGGTCCACACGGTGAGGCGTTCGCCTTCCCACTCCGCGAGCGCGGCTCGCGTCTCGAGCGGCACGTGCGCGATGTAGGCGGTCGTGTACGTCCGCGCAAGGCAAGCGTCGGCCGTCCCGAACGCCGCGTCCACGTCGCCCGATTCGTGGTGGAACGGACCTCCCCACTCCTGCGGTTCGGACCGCTCGACCTTGGTCGCGCGCAGGTGCTCGACCAGGTCGTCTTCGGAGGGCTGCGACGGGCGGTTCCACTCGGCCCGGATCGCCCCTATCGCGCGCTGCGCGGTGGACGGATCCGGGGCCGCCACGCCTACGAAGCCGCCCTCGAGCACGACGCTCACCCCGGGCATCGATCGCGCGCCGCTGAGATCGACCGACAGCATCGAGGCGCCGAACGCCGGGGGACGAAGGACCTTGCCGCGCAGCACCCCCGGTGGCGAGAGGTCCGTGGGGAACCGCTGAGCGCCGGTCGTGATCCTGGCCCTGGTCACCTTCGGGATCGGGCTGCCGGCGGTCCGCCATCCCGTTTCGGGCGTCACGCGCGCCTCGACGGCTCGCTCCACCCGTCGCACATCCT
>JBGPKY010000170.1:0-5486 GCA_041486205.1 Actinomycetota bacterium | reverse complement strand
CACGGGCACGGCGGAGGCGAAGATCTCGGCCGCCACGCCTGAGGCGAGCAGCATCCGGTGCAGGTGCCCGAGAAGGCCGAACCCGGTCACGTCGGTAGCCGACTCGGCTTCCGCCTCGACCATCGCCTCCGAGGCGGGCGCGTTCAGCGTGGTCATCTGCTCGACGGCCGCGCGAAGCATCTCCTCGCTCGCGACCCCTCGCTTCACGGCCGTCGACACGATCCCCAGCCCGAGCGGCTTCGTGATGAACAAGCGCGCGTCCAACGGCGCCGTCGAGTTCCGAACGATCCGATCGGCCTCGACGAAGCCGAGAGCGACCATGCCGTACTTCGGTTCGGGGTCGGTGATCGAATGCCCCCCGAGCACCGCGACGCCGGCCTCCGCTGCCGCGTCCGCGCCACCCTGCAAGACCTTCCCCAGCATCTCGAGCGGAAGGTCGTCGACGGGCCAGCTCACGATATTCAGCCCTAGGAACGGCGTCCCGCCCATCGCGTAGACATCGGACAGCGCGTTCGTCGCCCCGATCCGCCCCCAGTCGTAAGGGTCGTCGACGATCGGCGTGAAGAAGTCCAGCGTCGCTATCAAGGCTCGCCCGTCGGGCAGACGATAGACCGCGGCGTCGTCGCCGGTGTCGGCCGCGACCAGCACATCGTCGGTCACCGCGGGGAGCGACACCGAGCTGAGCAAGGTGCGAAGGTCCTCCGGGCCGAGCTTGCACCCGCACCCCGCACCATGGCTGAAGCTAGTCAGCCGCCGCCCTTCCATACGTCGAGGATGCCACACTCACGAGCATGCAGGTCGCGGTCCTCGGCCACGTCGGATGGGTGAAGTTCGCGCCCGTCGAGCACTTCTGAGGGGGTCGCCGGCCGCCGGTGGAGGGGTGGGTGAACCGGCGGCCGGCGCGTACTTGCGGTTAGGCGGGGAGAACCACCTGCCCGGTCGATCGGTCGACGGCCACGGTGATCGGAGCGAGGGGGGTCGAGGTGGGGCCGGCGATGGGGGTCGCGCCGTTCGCGGGGTCGAACTGCGCCCCGTGACAGGGACAGACCAGGATGCGCGAGGACGAGTCGTAGCCGACGAGACAACCTGCGTGGGTGCAAGCGCGGCTGAAGGCAACGACGTCGTTCATGCCGAGCCTCACGAGCGCGGCCGGGCCAACGCCGGGAGCTTGGAACCCCATGGCTTGCCCGACGGGAAGGTTCGCGAGATCGACGATCGGCGTTCCCGCTACCGAGGGACCGCCCGACCCGCTGCTCGAGGCCGTACCGCCCGCGGTGCCGGCTCCGCCGGTGGATCCTTGGGAGGCGCCCGCATCCGAGCCGAGCGCGCTCGTCGTCTTCGTCGGCGAGCCCGCGAATGCCTTGGCTGCTCCGGCCGCGATGATCGTCGCGCCTGCGAGGACGCCGCCCCTCAGCACTTCGCGCCGGCCTATCCCTCCGGCCTCTGCGACACGTACCCCCTTCCTGGTCGTCCCACGGCGGCGGCGAAGTTCTATCTCGACGAGTCCGGCCGTGTATGCCGCCCACCCGACCGCGTACATCGAGTCCGAACCCAGGAAGTAGGGGTGGATGTGCCAGGTCGCCGTCAGCGTGAGGCCGAGGTTGATCGCGAACCCGCTCGCCGCGAGCAGCACCGGGGCGATCCCGAACAGGGTCCCGAGCCCTACCGCGATCTCGGTCAACGCGATCGCCAAGCCGGTGAACACGGGGTTCTGCCCCAGCACGTGAAGCAACCCAGAGAGCGGGCTCCCTTGTGCGAACGTCTTCAGCTGGCTGCCGATGTAGTCAGGCGAACCGTTGTGGAAGAAGTTGGCGTCGGCGAACTTGTTGAGGCCGGCGTAGACGAAGGTCACGCCGAGGAAGCCGCGGAGGACCCGGAGAGACCAGGGTTGCGACCGCCAGCTCTCGGCCACCGAGGAGCCGCGGGAGCGATGGCGCGCCGAGCGGGGGTTGGAGCGCTGAGAGATCGCAGGGCGGGCCTTGGTAGTCGCGCTCATGAACCCGGATTATCCGGGGCGGCAGTTTGAGCTCGGTTGGGCGAACATTTGAGAACGGTAAGAATCCGAGTCAAAGCCCCCCCAGAAGCGAGAGCATGGGGCCATGCACGTGCTCCTGATCGAGGACGATCATCGGTTGGCGAACCTCCTCGCCACCAGGCTCCAGCGCGAGGGCTATGAAGCCACACCCTGCTTCACCGGGACCGACGGACTCGACCTAGCGACTTCGGGCGGCTTCGACCTCGCGATCGTCGACGTGATGCTCCCTGGCCTCGACGGCGTGACGCTTACCCAAACCCTCCGCCAGCGCGGGCTCCAGATGCCCGTGCTGATGCTTACGGCACGCGACACGGTCGATGACCGCGTGACCGGCCTTCGCGCCGGCGCCGACGACTACCTCGTGAAGCCGTTCGCGTTCGCGGAGCTGCTCGCCCGGATCGAGGCGCTGACCCGACGCTTCGGACGCGACCAGAGGATGGGCCTGGGGAGCGTCTCCCTAGATCCGCTCTCACGCCGCGTCACCGTTCACGGCCGCGACATCGAGCTCACCGCCAAAGAGTTCGACCTATTGGAATGCTTGCTGCGCAACGCAGGAAGGGTGATGAGCAGGACGGAGCTGAAGGAGTACGTCTGGGACTTCGGCTTCGACGCGCAGACGAAGGTCGTCGACCTCTACGTGCACTACCTGCGGAGGAAACTCGGGGAGGCCGGCTCGATCATCGAGACGGTACGCGGCGTCGGGTATGTGGTCGGCCGCTGATGTTCCGCTCGCTGCGGTTCCGCATGGCCGCTTCGCATGCGGCCGTGCTGGCGATCATCTTGATCACTCTTGGAGGCGCCGGTCAGTGGCTGCTTAGCCGGAGCCTGGACCGAAGTGTCACCAGCGAGATCCTCACCGCGGCCCGCGAACAGGCGACGCGGATAGTCGAGCAACGCGAAGCTACCCCTCCTCCCGACTCCGACGTGCCTTCGCGCGCAGGTCTGCGGGTGGCGGTGTTCACGCCCGACGGGCAGATCGTCGGGGAACCCGCTGAGATCCCGGTTTGGCTGCATCCATATGGGCCGGAGATCACGAACCTCCTTGTCTCCGGAGAGGAAGTGCGCGTGGCCACGCTGGAGGTCAGCTCCGGCGGACGACCGATAGCTTCGGTCGTCGCAGGGCGCTCACTCGCGGCGGAGGACAACCTGCTGCACCGCGTCCGTCTGCTCCTGCTATTCGGAGGCGGCGTGGCGGTGCTCGCAAGCCTCACCGCGGGCTGGTGGCTCGCCGGTCGAGCGGTCCGTCCGGTGCAGAGGGCGTACGAGGCGCAGGCGGGGTTCGCTGCCGATGCATCCCACGAACTTCGAACCCCGCTCACCTTCATCCGCTCGGGCGTGGAAGTCCTCGCCGAACGAGACCCGGGTCTCGGCAACGAAGTGCTCCGCGAGATCGACTACCTAACGGGACTCACCCAGCGCCTTCTGTTGCTGGCGCGCGCCCAGCGCGGCACGATGACGCTCGATAGGGGGCCGATCGACGTCGGTGAGGCTTGCCGTTCGGCCGCGCGCCGGAGCGAGAAGGCCTCCGGGAACCACCTCACGCTCGAGGGAAGTGAAGCGCCCGCGCTCGGCGACCGCATCGCGACAGAGGCTGCGCTCGATGCCATCTTGGAGAACGTCGGTATCCACGGCGACGGCGAGGCGCTCCTTCGCTGGGAGCCGGTCGATGGGGCGATCCTCATCTCGGTGCAAGATCACGGCCGGGGGTTGGCGCCCGACATGCACGAGGTGGTGTTCGACCGGTTCACCAGGGCCGATCCCAGTCGCGCGCGTGACACGGGCGGAGCCGGCCTGGGCCTCGCACTGGCCAGGACGCTGGTCCAGGCGCAAGGGGGATCGATGTGGCTCGAGGACACCCCCGGCGGCGGGCTGACGGCGAAGATCTCGCTGCCGGCTGGCTGAGGAGCGCCGGTTGGTGGTCCTTCCGCCGATCCGCGCGCTGACCTAGGCTCTGACTCGTGGACGTCGTGACGTTCCTAGGCCGCTATCCCCCGTTCGACTCGCTCGACGCGCCGTCACTCGCCCGGGTCACTGCCGCGGTCCAGATCGAGCACTTCCCGGCGGCAGCCGTGATCCTGCAGCAGTCCGGTGAGCCCGCGCGATTCCTCTACATCGTGCGAAAGGGAGCCGTCGAGATCCTCGACGAAGGCCGAGTCGTGGATCTCATGGGCGAGGGTGAGGTCTTCGGCGCGTGGTCGCTGCTCGCCGGGATCGGCCCCACAGCGAGCGTTCGCGCGCACGAGGACGTTCTCTGCTATCTGATCGAACAGGAACTCGCCGAGGAAGTTCTCGGAACGGCCGGCGGGATCGCGTTCGTGCTCGCAAGCTTGCAGCGGCGGATCGTTCGCGTCGGAGAAGCCTACGAGGCCGATCGCGCCGCGGACCAGTACCGCCCCGTCGGCGTGCTGATCCGGCGTCCCCCGGTGACCTGCGAGCCTTCGACGACGGTCGGCGACGCCGCCGGGATGATGGTTCGCGACCGGGTCTCCTCCTTGCTCATCCCGACTCCCGACGGACTTGGCATACTCACCGACCGCGACCTCCGCTCACGTGTCGTCGCGGCTCGCCGCGACTCATGGACACCGGTGGCTGATGTCATGACGTTCCCGGCGACCACCGTGACCGAGGACGCGATGGCCGGCGAGGTTCTGCTGCAGATGCTCGAGCTCGGCCACCACCATTTCCCCGTCGTCGATGCCTCGGGGAACCTCAAAGGGGTTGTCACCGATACCGACCTCATGGGCCTAGGGCGACACACGCCGTTCGCTCTGAAGAGCGCGATCGAACGCTCGAGCGACCGGAACGAGGCGGTAGCCGCGGCCCGTGACTTCCCCCGCGTCGTCGCAACGCTCGTCGACGCGCACGCCGACCCGGTGAGTGTCGGCCACATCGTCGGCCTCACGATCGACGCTCTCACGCGGCGCTTGCTCGAGCTCGGCATCGCAGACCTCGGCGACCCACCGGTTCCGTGGGCGTGGCTCTCGCTCGGCAGCGCCGCCCGGCAGGAGCAAGCGATCCACACCGACCAGGACCACGCACTCGCCTACGAGCCGAAGGGCCTGGCGAAGGAGGACATCGACCCCTATTTCGCGGAGCTCGCGGAGTTCGTTACCGCGGGGTTGGAGGCCGCCGGCGTTCCGCGATGCAACGGCGACGCGATGGCGGCCAATGCCGCGCTCCGCAAGTCGGTCGACGAGTGGCGGGAGTCGTTCCAGGGCTGGATGACCGACCCGGGGTTCGAGGGAAGCGTTCTGCTCTCGATCGTGTTCGACTTCCGGCGCGTGATGGGACCGCTCGACGCCGAATCGCCGTTGAACGCCCTGCTGCGCAGCGTTCCCGGGTACCCGCAGTTCACCCGTCACTTATCGCGCCGCGCCCTCGACCAGAAACCCCCCACCGGTTTCTTCCGCGACCTCGTCGTGGAGGCGAAAGGCGAGCACGCAGGAAGGTT
>JBGPKY010000169.1:0-5549 GCA_041486205.1 Actinomycetota bacterium | reverse complement strand
GGAACTCGGATGGGACCGCGTCGTTCAAGGTGGCATCGGCGTTCAAGATGTTCATCAGCGGCAGCTCGGCGCGCTGCGCGATGTCGAAGTCGTTCTGATCGTGTGCAGGCGTCACCTTCACGGCGCCGGTTCCGAATCCCCTATCCACGTGATGATCGGCGACGATCGGGATCTCACGCCCGTCGAAGGGATGCCTCACTGTCTTCCCGACCACGCCCGTATACCGCTCGTCGGAAGGGTGTACCGCGATGCCGGTGTCGCCGAGCATCGTCTCGACGCGGGTCGTGGCGACCTCGATCGAGCCGCTTCCATCGGACAACGGGTATCGGAACGTAACGAGCTCGCCCTCGACCTCGTCGTGTTCGACCTCAGAGTCGGACAGGCCGGTCTGATCCGTCGGGCACCAGTTCACGAGGCGCTCGCCGCGATAGATGAGCCCCGCCTCGTACAACCGGACGAACGCGACGCGAACGGCGTGCGACAAGCCCTCGTCCATCGTGAAGCGCTCGCGGCTCCAGTCGCAGGAGGATCCCATCCGCTTGATCTGCGCGGTGATCTCTCCGCCGTACCGCTCCTTCCATCCCCAGACACGCTCGACGAACGCCTCACGGCCGATGTCACGACGCTCGATCCCCTGCTCGCGGAGCTCCCGCTCGACGGCTACCTGCGTCGCGATGCCCGCGTGATCGCTCCCAGGGAGCCAGAGGGTCTCCAGACCCCGCATCCTTGCTCGCCGGATCAGGGTGTCCAGCAGCGTGTGCTCGAAAGCGTGCCCGACGTGCAGGCGCCCGGTCACGTTAGGAGGCGGGATCACGATGCAGTACGGTTCCTTGCCCGACGCAGGGTCCGCGCGGAAGTATCCGCGCTCGACCCAGGCTTCGGCCCACCGAGCTTCGACCTCGGTCGGCTCGTATTGCGGCGGCATGTCGCCGGCTGCCGTTGCGGACTCGCCCATCAGGGAACGGAGTCTACCGGCGGGCTGCGCCGACGCCGGCCGCCCGCCGTGCCCTCCGGCCGTCTCGATCCATGCTTGCAGCTCGCGGCCGAGGACTCACTGGATGTCGGCCAACATGCCCGGGCGAACCTCGGCGTGGCGGGGCAATACACTTCCCGCCATGGCAACATGCCCGAGCTGCGCGAGGGTGAACGCTGAAGGCGCCAGGTTCTGCGCCACGTGCGGAACCGCGCTGGTTCCCGCCTGCCCTTCCTGCGGAGCGGATCTGCCAGAGCGCGCTCGGTTCTGCTCGGTTTGCGGGGCACCGGTCGCCGAGCGCGGCGGGATCCGGACCCAGGAACGAAGGGTGGTCACCGTTCTGTTCGCGGACGTTTCCGGCTCGACGTCGCTCGGCGAGCAGCTCGATCCCGAACGGCTCCGCGAGGTGATGGACACGTACTTCGCAGCGATGCGCGAGGAGATAGAGGGCGAAGGCGGAACCGTCGAGAAGTTCATCGGCGACGCCGTGATGGCGGCGTTCGGGGTTCCGGCGGCACACGAAGACGATCCCGGCCGCGCGCTCAGGGCGGCGCTTCGCATGCAGGCGCGATTGCGCGAGGTCAATCACGAACTGGATGAGTCGCACGGCGTGACCCTGAAGATCCGCATCGGAGTGAACACAGGCGAAGTTCTCGCCACGAACGACCCCGCGCCCGGCGAGGCGATGGTCACGGGCGATGCGGTCAACGTCGCGGCGCGGTTGGAGGCGGCCGCCGAGCCGGACGAGATCCTGACCTCCGAGCGCACCGCTCGCGCCGGACGCGGGTTCGCGTTCGAGGACCGCGGACAGCTGGAGCTGAAGGGCAAGCGGGACCGCGTCCACGCATACCTCCTGATGGAGGAGACCGGCGGCCCGGCGCGCGGGGTACCCGGCCTGCGCTCGCCGATGATCGGCCGGAACACCGAGCTCGGCGTGCTTCAAAGCGTGTACGAGCGCGTCGCAGCGGAGGGGCACCCGCACCTCGTCACGATCTACGGTGACGCGGGCGTGGGCAAGAGCCGTCTGACACAGGAGTTCACGTCGTGGGCTGAAGACCGCGACCCCACGCCACTTGTTCTCCACGGCCGGTGCCTGCCGTACGGAGACGGCGTCACGTACTGGCCGCTGGCCGAGATCCTCAAGGGGCACGCGAGCGTGCTCGATACCGATCCGCCCGCCCTCGCTCTCGAGAAGATCCGAAAGACCTGCCTCGCGCTGATGACCACCGAGGTCGCTGCGGACCCCGTCCGCGCCACGGCCGCGCTCGCCTTCACGGTCGGCCTGGAGGACCCAGACGTGCCTATGGCCAATCTCGACTCGCGCGAGGTGCGCGAGGAGGTTCACGCGGCGTGGCGATCCTTCTTCTCGGCACTCGCCGGCGAAGGGCCTCTGCTCACGCTGGTCGAGGACATCCACTGGGCCGACCCAGCGCTCCTCGACCTGATCGAGGAACTCGCGGATCGCGTTCAGGGACCAGCGATGTTCCTCTGCCCTTCGCGCCCGGACCTGTTGGCGACGCGCCCGGGCTGGGGCGGTGGCCGGCGGAACACCTCTTCGGTTGCGTTGGACCCCCTGGGCGCGGACGATTCGGAGTCGCTTGTGCGCCACCTGCTCACGATCGACGACCTGCCGGGTTCGGTTCACTCGACGATCCTCGAACGAGCCGAGGGCAACCCGTTCTTCCTGGAGGAGATCGTTCGGCGGCTGATCGACGAAGGGCTCGTCGTCCGCGAGGAGGACCGGTGGCGCGCGACGACCGGCATCACCGAAGTCGAGATCCCCGACACCGTCCAAGCAGTGCTCGCCTCCAGGATCGACTTGCTCGACACGGCAGACAAACGGGTGCTGCAGGCGGCCGCAGTGGTCGGGCGGGTGTTCTGGTCCGGTCCCGTCCGGCTGCTCGCGGGAACCCCGAGCGGCGGAGAGCTTGCCGAGCGCTTCCGCCGGCTGGAGGGTCGCGAGCTCGTCCTGTCGCGGCTCGGCTCCTCGCTCGCCGGAGAATCCGAGTTCATCTTCAAACACGTGCTCACTCGCGACGTCGCGTACGAATCCATCCCTCGCAAGGACCGTGCCGCCTCGCACGCGACCGTCGCCGGATGGATCGAGGAGACGGCCGGCGAGCGCTCGCGCGAGTTCGTTGAGCTCCTCGCCCATCACTACGGCACGGCCGTCGCGCTGCAAGCCGAAACCGGTTCCGTCGACGAGTCGCTTCGCGAGAGAGCTTTCACGACGCTCGTGCGCGCGTCGGTCGACGCCCGGAGCAAGCGCGTGCTGGCGAAGGCTGGGCGCATGGCGGACGAGGCACTCGCCATCGCGCAGGGAGATGCCGAGCGAACGGTGGCCCTCGAGACTCTGGGCGAGGCGTTCTTCGACGACTATCGCGGCGATCTGGCGTGGCGGTATCTCCGAGACGCGGCTCTCACCCAACTCCGGGTCCAGCCGCCCGATAGCAGGCGGATCGCGTATCTGGTCGGAAGGGCGTGCGACCTCCCCGTCAGGTGGCCCGGGTCGATGCGCACGGTCCCTCCAGGCTCCGAGGTGACCGAGCTCCACGCCATCGGGATGGCCCACCTTTCGCCGGGCGACTCGGCAGAGCGAGCGATGCTGATGGCGAACCGGGCGGGCTGGCCGTTCGCCTTTCCGGAGTTCCAGTCCGACGCCGAGATCGAGGAAGCCGTGCGGTCGGGACGGGAGGCCGCGAGCATGGCCGAGCGCTTAGGGCGCTTCGACCTCGCGTCCGCAGCACTGGACCAAGCGCAAGGTGCCTTCGCCTCCCGCGGTCTCTGGGGGCGTGCCCTCGAGGCCCTCGGTGAGCGCGCTCGATTCGTCCCACTGCTGCAGGACATATTCGAAGTGGGCGACTTCTACGCGATGGGCGCCTGGGGGAACTACGAGGCGGGCCGCTACGCCGAAGCGCTCAGATACGCGAACGAGGGGATCAGCATCATCCAGGGTCGCGGGGTCACCTCGCAGATCCACTGCCTCGCTTGGCGCGTCGCCACACGCTACCGGCTCGGCGGATGGGACGAGGCGCTCGCCGATCTGGAGGAGCTCCGCGAGCTCTTGGAAGACCGTCGCGACGATCCTCCGTATTTCGCGGCGCAAGCCTTCGCGGCTGCGAGCCTCGTCCATCAGGCGCGTGGCGAGACGGCCGAGGCAGACCGGTTGTTCGAGATCCTCAGGCTGGTGACCGCTGGGAACTCACCGCGCACGCACGCCTGGTTGCTGCGGGTCCTGGTCGAGCGGAACCAGCTCGAGGACGCCCGCCGCGTCCGCGAGAACCCGCCGCCGTCGTGGCGGGTTCACAGGCCCTCGGTGGAGGAAGCCCGTCTCGAGCTCGCGGCGGCTACGGGCGACTGGTCGTCTGCGGGATCGATCCTCGCAGACGTGCGCGCCTACGTCGTGGAGGCCGCGGTGGAGGCGGACGAGGCGAAGCTGGTCTCTCTCCCGTGCTTCGCCGATCGGTTCGAAGGGAGGGCCGCGGCCGCGAACGGCGACATCGACCGCGCTATCGAGATGCTCACAGCTGCGAGCGATGGGTTCGAGGCGCTCGAAGCCCCGTACGAGCGCGCCAGAACCGATGTCGACCTCGCGCGAGCGCTCGCAGCCACGGGGAGGATCGAAGAGGCCGGGACCCGAGCCGCCACGGCGGCGAAGGTGTTCGCTTCTCTGGGTGCGGTGAAGGACCTCGCGGTAGCCCGAAGATCGGTGGGTAGCGGGTCCTGAGAGGTTGCGGCTAGGCCGAGCGCTCCTGGCGCTGGCGTTTCGCCGGCTCCTTCACGGGGACGAGCGTGGGGTTCACGCCGGAGAGCACGACGTCGCGGTCGATCTCGCACCTCGTGACGTCCTGGCGTGAGGGCAGCTCGTACATCACGCCAAGGAGAACCTCTTCCATGATCGCGCGAAGGCCTCTCGCGCCGGTGCCGCGCAATATGGCCTGGTCGGCGATCGCCTGGAGCGACTCCTCGTCGAACTCCAGCTCCACGCCGTCGAACTCGAAGAACTTCCGGTACTGCTTCACGAGCGCGTTCTTCGGCTTCGTCAGGATGTCGACGAGTGCCGTCTTGTCGAGGTTGTGCACGTTCGTTATGACCGGCAGCCGCCCGACGAACTCGGGGATGAGGCCGTACTTCAACAGGTCCTCCGGCAGCACTCGCGCGAGAATCTCGCCGAGGTCCTTCTCGTCCGCGCGGCGAACGTCGCCACGGAAGCCGATCCCGCCCGCGCCGATGCGCGATTCGATGATCTTCTCTAGGCCGGAGAACGCGCCCCCGACGATGAACAGGATGTTCGTCGTGTCGATCTGGATGAATTCCTGGTGGGGGTGCTTGCGACCGCCCTGCGGCGGGACCGAGGCCGTGGTCCCCTCGAGGATCTTCAACAACGCTTGCTGAACCCCCTCACCGCTAACGTCGCGCGTGATGGAGGGGTTCTCGGACTTGCGCGCGATCTTGTCGACCTCGTCGATGTAGATGATCCCGGTTTCTGCCTTCTTCACGTCGTAGTCGGCGGCCTGGATGAGCTTCAGGAGGATGTTCTCGACGTCCTCGCCGACGTAGCCGGCTTCGGTCAACG
>JBGPKY010000168.1:0-5565 GCA_041486205.1 Actinomycetota bacterium | reverse complement strand
CGACGTCGACCACACCTCCGACGACGACCACACCTCCGACGACGACCACACCTCCCACGACGACCACGCCGCCGACGACGCCCCCAACGACCCCTCCGACCACGCCGCCCACGACTCCTCCGCCCGGTCCTCCAGCCCCACCTTCGACCCCCGACCTCGAGGCCACGAGCGACACTGGCGTATCGTCGACGGACAACATCACCGCCGACGACACTCCGACCTTCTCGGGTTCCGCCGAGCCCGGCAGCACCGTGGACCTGTTCACGGCGCCCAGCTTGCAGATCGGGAGCGCGACCGCGGACGGTGGAGGCCATTGGTCGATCACCGCTTCGACGCTATCCGACGGTGTCTACTCGGTTCACGCAACGGCCACGAACGGGGTGGGCACGTCGAACCCGTCGGGAAACCTGGCGGTGGAGGTCGACACCGCCCCACCGTTCCAGCCGTCGATCTTCGATCACCCAGACGATCCGACCGGCGACACCACGGCGACCTTCTCGTTCCAGGCCGGGGATGCGCCGATCCGGCCGCACCACGGTAGCGGCGGGTTCCTGGGAGCGAGCGTCGCCAGTGCGGAGCATTTCGAGTGCTCGCTGGATGCCTCCGGTTTCGCGCCGTGCACCTCGCCGGTGGTCTACACGGGGCTCGGTCTCGGCTCACACGAGTTCGAGCTGAAGTCCGTAGACGAAGCTGGGAACGGATCGAGCGTCACGTCGTTCTCATGGACGATCGAAGGTGGGGATACGACGCCGCCGGAGACGACCATCGATTCCGGCCCGGCCGGCCCGACGAACGACCCGTCCCCGACGTTCAACTACTCTTCGAGCGAGACGAACTCGACGTTCGAGTGCCGCCTGACCGCGGACAGCCAGACACCGGGGCCGTTCTCGCCGTGCGCGCCCAGTGGTCAGTCCTACAGCGACCTCACCGATGGCGCGTACACGTTCGAGGTTCGAGCCACGGACGCCGCGGGGAACACCGATCAAACGCCTGCTGCCCGGTCGTTCACGGTCGATACGGCCGCGCCGAACCCCCCGACCTTCGACGGCACGAGCCCGCCGTCGGGGTCGGACAACAACAACCCTTCGATCTTCGGTTCGGCCGAATCGGGTTCGACGGTCGACCTGTTCACGGACGGCTCCTGCAGCGGCACCCCGATCGTATCGGGCTCAGCCGCGGACTTCGGCTCGGTCGGATTCAGCGTGAGCGTCGCCGACAACACCACCACGACGTTCTACGGGACGGCGATCGACGAGGCTGGGAACGCCTCGGACTGCTCCAGCGTGAATGAGGACTCGATCACCTACCGAGAGATCTCCGGCGGCGGCGGTGGGCCCGATCCCGTTGTGATCACGCTTCACTGGGGATCAACATCGCCAACCGATCACGATCTTCACCTCTTCCTGCCGACGTCGCCGAGCGATGAAGTCATCTACTCCGCTCCGTGCCAGCCGAGGAGCCTTCACGCGTGCTGGGCATCGCTCGATCAGGACAACACGGGCTCTCCGGGAACCGAGAACATCACCGTCGCGGCCGCCGACACGCCGAACCCCGGCGACTTCTACGCGGGTGACTACATGATCCAAGTCGAGCTCTTCAGCTGCAGGAGCGGGAGCTCATTCGCGAACTCCGACGCGACGGTCACGGTGAAGAAGGGGCCCGCGGTGCTTGCCTCCTACGCCGTGGCCAGCGCGAGCGGCGATAACTCGCTCGGGTACTGGGATATCGGTTCGTTCCATCTGGCTGCCGATGGCACGGTTAGCGCTTTGCCATCGGACAACGGCAGCTTCGCCTCCGATCCCGCGTGCGACGGCGGAGGCGCTCGCGCCTCGAAGGCAAACGATCACGCGCGGGGCCCGATGGGGAACGGCAACGGTTCGTCCGGCTACACGACCCCGCAACCTCAGCCATCCCCGCGGCCCCATACCTCTCCGCCGCCTTCGCCGAGTCCTTCCCCCTCGCCTTCCCCGGCGCCCTCGCCGACGCACGCGCCGCCGCCCCCGCCCCCGGTGAGGGCGGGATGGATATCGGTCCTGCCGCTCGCCGTGCTCCCGCTTTCGCGTCTGCGCCGCCGTAAGCGATGAACCGGCGGGCCCCGTTCAAGATCGCCGCCGCTGCGGCGATCGCCACCGCGGTCACGCTCCTGTCATGGGCAGGGCTCTCGGCGAACGTCCTCTTCGGAACGCAGCTCCGCCTGTCTGACGCCCTGTTCCCGTCGAACACCGTCGACACCCGGATCGTGATCGTCGCTATCGACCAGAGGAGCATCGATGAGATCGGGCAGTGGCCGTGGGATCGGACGAAGCATGCGCAGCTGATCGACGACCTGAGCGCCGCGGGCGCGAGCGCCATCGGCTACGACGTGTCGTTCTTGGTACCGAGCACCAAGGCTGCCTCCGACGCGACCCTCGCGGGCGCGATCCGGGAAGCCGGCAGCGTCGTGCTCGCATCCAACGCGCATTTCACGGGCAAGCCGGCCGACATCCTGCGCGCGACGGGTCTCGACAGCCCGCTGGCCGTCTTTCGAACCGGCGCCGCGGCCGTGAGTCACGCGAACGTGTTCCCCGACACGGACGGGGTCGTCCGCGTGCTGCCCCCGGTGATCGAGTCGCCGGACGGCACTCTACTTCCGTCGATGTCGTTCGCCCTGGCTGAGATCGCGACCGGGCAGGCCGGGCAGCCGATCACGACGAAGCCCGACGGCTTCCAGGTCGGGGGCCTCTTCGTGCCCACGGGACCGGCGCACCTGATGAACATCGACTACGTGCCCGAGACGGCTTTCCCGATCTACTCCGCGATAGACGTCCTCTCCGGGGCCGTCCCCCCGGATGCCTTCCGGGGCAAGATCGTGCTGGTGGGTGCGACCGCGCTCGGCCTCGGCGACCAGCTTCCGACGCCGATCGACAAGGCGAATAGGCAGTCGGGCGTAGAGGTGCACGCGGATGCCCTCAACACCATGCTCACCGGGAACTACCTGTTCGCGGAGGGCGAGGGATCGACGCTCTTCTGGGTGTTCGTGCTCGCCTTCGCGCTCGCGCTCGCGGTCGCGTTCCTGCCGATCGTCGCGTCGCTAGTCATCGGGCTCGCGATCTTCGCCGGCTACTTCGCGTTCGCGATCAGGTGGTTCGGCAGCGGGCACGTCGTGAACATGGTCTACCCGCCGCTCGGAGTGATCCTCGCCTATTTCACCGGACTGGCGTTGAAGTACCTCACCGAGGTGCGTGAGCGGCAATACGTGACCAACGTCTTCGGCCGTTACCTCGCGAAAGACGTCGTCCAAGAGGTCCTGTCCTCACCGCAGGCCGCGGTCGCGACGCTCAAAGGCGTCTCGCGGCCGCTGGGCGTGCTCTTCGCCGATCTGCGTGGGTTCACTGCCGCATCGGAGAAGGCGACGCCGCCGGAGGTCGTCGCGGCACTGAACGTGTACCTCGAGGCCATGACGCGCGCGGTGGTCGAGGAGCGGGGCACGATCGACAAGTTCATGGGCGACTGCGTCATGGCGTTCTGGGGGGCGCCGCGGCCCGATCCCGACTATGCCGTTCGAGCCGTTCGGGCCGCGATGCGGATGCAGGACTACATAGACGAGGCTATGGATGGCGGCCCCGCGTCCGCGCTGAAGGTGAAAGGCTGCGGCGTCGGCGTCTCTGCCGGTGAAGCGGTGGTTGGCAACATCGGCTCTCACGAACGGCTCGATTACACGGCCATCGGCGACACGGTGAACACCGCCTCGCGCCTGTGCGGCGTCGCCGGGCAGGGGGAGATCGTCGTGACCGAGGAGTGCGCCCGCTTCCTGAACGAGGAGTTCCGCCTCTTCGAACTGCCTCCGCTCTCGGTGAAGGGCAAATCGCTCCCGCTGCGCGTTTTCCAGGTCCTGCGGCCGGGACAGGAGCCGAAGGTCTTCGTCGAAGGGGAAGTCATCGACCTGACCGAGGAGAAGGGCCACTTCGAGCCGGTGCCCGCACCGCCGAAGGTCGCGGGCTACGCGCCGGTCGAGCCAGTGGCTGCTTCCTCGTCCACGATCGACGCGCCGCGCGACTGACGCCGCTCGCGCACCAACGCAAGCCCAGTCGCGAGCAGGAACACCATCCACACGACGGCTGATGCTGCGAGCCCGCGCCCGATCGATGCGTCGCGGTAGGTGAGCCGCACTTCGTGCGACCCTGCCGGAACCGCGACTCCCTGCATCAGGTAGTCGGCATGCAGCACCGGCGCCGGGCTGCCGTCGACGGTCGCGGACCAGCCTTCGTCCCAGGCGTTCCGCACGACCAGGATCGACGGCGCGCTCGCCTCGACCGAGACGCGAACGTCTTCGGGACTCGCTTCGCTATAGGTCGCGACGCCGGCCGGACCTCCCGTCCGCGTGATCCCGGGAGCCCCTTCAACAACCGCCTCGCTGGCGACGGATCCCGGCGTCAGTACGTCGCGGAGCGCCGTCGGTCCGTCCGCCACCGTCCAGTCGGGGAACACTGAAGCCCGCGGCTCGGAGTGATCGATCTCGTACAGCGCGTAGCCGCGCTCGGAGGCGACGGAGACACCGGTCAGCCCAGGCGGCAGCGAGACCCCCTGTGGCACGATGAGGAAGCGGACGCCGAGGACCTGGACGTCCACGAGCGAGGGGAGCTGCAATACCGAGGCGTTGTAGAAGACCGGAAGCTCGTTCGTCGCGCGGATGTACTCGTAATAGCGAGAAAGCTGAACCGGCGTATAGCCGAGGACGTCGTCTATCTGGAACAGCACCGCGCGGCCCAGCAGCAACGCCGGCCAGTCGAGCTCGCGCTGCGTGAAGATGTAGCCCTTGTTGAAGTACGCGGCCGGCGGTATCCACGCGAGGTAGCGGCCGTCGTTCGTCCCCTGCTGCTGAAGGTACGCGGCGATCGGGCCGGCGTGCAGGTAGACGTCGAGCGGCACGTTCGGCCAGCGAAGCGGTTGGGTCACGAGCGCGGGATGGTCTGTTCCCTCCAGCCCCGTGTATTCGGTTCCACCCTGGTAGATCGAGGACCAGAGCGCCCCGGCCGACAGATCCGCCGCGAGGATGAGAGGCAGCGCGACCGTCGCCCAGCGACGACCCCGGGCGAAGGCGAGGAGGACCGGGGCGGCAGCCACGACTCCGATCGCTACGAGGATGAACCGAGCGGGATGGGCGCCCAGTGCGAGGGGCACGCCTACGAACAGGATCGCCGCGGCGCCGAGCCACCGAGCCGCCTCGCGTCGCGGTGGAGGCCGGTCGAGGAAGCCCTGAACGCCGATCGCGCCGAGCACCGCCACGGTCAGGGGTAGCAAGTACCGGAGCCTGTCGGGGTTGTGTAGATAAACGTCGCCGAACGGGAGTTTCAGCACGACCGCGCGGAACCAGCCGGCGCCCACGAGGATCGTGAGCGTCAGCAAGTAGGCGATGGCGCCGGCGGCTCCGAAGGCGACGCCGAGGGACCGGCGTTCGCGCGAACGGAACGCAGCCGGAACGGCGAGCAAGATCGCCGCGCCGGCGTAGACGCCGGGGGTCGTCGCGATCGAGAAGGGCCAGCCGCCGAACATCCCGTGCATCGGAACCGGCTCTCCGGTGCCGAT
>JBGPKY010000167.1:0-5567 GCA_041486205.1 Actinomycetota bacterium | reverse complement strand
GCGGACAAGATCCGCGAGATCTCGCCGTCTTCCAGTCGGAGGAACTTCCGCCGATGCGAGCGGGTTCGGTCCAACACCCCGGCCTCCACGGATCCCGGTTCGATCTGGCGATCCTCCGCGGCGGAGAGGGCCTTCACCCCTTCGCGGACCGCGGTCGGCAGGTCCCACCCCGCCCGGTAGGCCGCTTGGATCGCCGACGTGAGCTCCTCGGCGTGACCGCCGATCGCGACGAACTCGTGCTCGTCGTTGACGGAACCGTCGAACATGATGTGGTACAGCTCGTTGCGCCCTCCGTCGCCGTCGGTCACTTCGCCGACCAGGATCTCGACCTCATACGGCTTCATCTGCTGCGTGAAGATCATCGATAGCGCCTGCGAATACGCGTTCGCCAGGTCCTTGGCTTTGACGTCCTCTCTACCGTAGGAGTAGCCACGGAGGTCCGCGAGGCGAACCCCGGAGATCCGAAGCTCCTCGAATTCGCTGTACTTGCCGACGCCGGCGAAAGCGACGCGATCGTAGATCTCCGAGATCTTGTGGAGCGTGGCGCTGGGGTTCTCGGCGACGAAGAGCAGGCCGTCCAGGTATTCGAGTCCGACGACCGATTTGCCGCGCGCGATCCCCTTGTGCGCGTAGTCCGAACGGTCCTTCATGAGCTGCTCGGGCGGCACGTACGGCATGAACGACATCAGCCGCGCTCCCCCTCGCGACCCGCGACGACGGCCTCGTAGGCAGCGCGTACATCGTCCTCCGCGACCGGCGCGACGCCGTCCGCCGTCACCGCCAGCACGATCGGGAAGATGCCTCGCGTCGGGTCCGGTCCGCCGGTCGCAACGTCCTCCTGGGAGGCGTCGAGCAACGCTTCCACGGCGACCTTCACCGCGTCCTCGAGCGAAAGTCCCGGATGCCAGCGCTTCTTCAGCGAACCCTTCGCGGGGCGGCCGCCAGAGCCGGTCGCCTGGTAGTCGTCTTCCTCCCAGCGGCCCCCGGTGGCGTCGTAGTAGAAGATGCGTCCTTCGGCGCGTCGCTCGTCGTAGCCGCCGAAGAGCGGCACCACAACGAGCCCCTGCATCGCCAGCGGGAAGTTGCCCCTGATCATCTGTGCCAGCCGGTTGGCTTTGCCCTCGAGCGAGAGTCGGTCGCCGGTGATCTTCTCGTAGTGCTCGAGCTCGAGCTGGAAGAGCTTCACGATCTCGACGGCCTGACCGGCCGCACCTGCGATGGCGATGGCCGAGTAGTCGTCGGCGGCGAAGACCTTCTCGATCTTGTCGTCGGCGATCGAGTAGCCCTCTGTCGCCCGCCGGTCGCCCGCCATCAGCATCCCGCCCTCGAACTTCAGCCCGAGGACGGTGGTGCCATGGGGCATGGACGGCTCCGCGCCGGGCGAAGCGGCGGCGTGGGGTACTAGCTGGGGACGCGTGCGAACGACCAGGTCGAAGAAGCTGGGGTTCGCGCCGAAAGGTTCGCCGCCCCCGAACGTGGGCATCGGCGGGTCGCCCCTCATTCGCCGCCCTTCTGAACGTAGCTCTTGATGAACTCCTCGGCGTTCTCCTCGAGGACCGAGTCGATCTCATCGAGGATCTCGTCCATCTCCTCCTTGAGCTTCTCGCCTTTGGAGGTCGACTGGACCTGACCGGCGTCGTCCTCGCTGCCCCCGCCGGCCTTCTTCTGAGTCTTCTTCTGTTCCTGCTCCTGAGGCACGGCTGGCTCCTTCGGCTCCGGTTCGACCATTCTAGCTGCGGTGCGGGTCGCGGCCGGGACCCTACCCTTGGAGCAGGCCGACGAGCGTGGCCGGATCGGGCGAGCGCTCCAGCAGCGCTTCCACGTGTTCACGCGTGCCCTTCAACGGCTCGCGCATCGGGACGCGCTGCAAGGCTTCCTTCCCGACGTCGAAGATCAGGGAATCCCAAGAGGCTGCTGCGATCGCATCCGGGTACATCGAGATGCAGCGCCCGCGGAAGAACGCTCGCGTGTCCTCCGGCGGCTCCATGATCGCGCGATCGATCTCGGCGTCCGTGACCAACCGCTCGACCTTGCCGGCGGCGGCGAGGCGGTAGTAGAGGCCTTTTTCGAGGCGTATGTCGTGATACTGGAGGTCGACCAATCGGAGCTTGTGGTCGGACCAGTCGAGGCCGTCGCGCTCCCGATATCCCTCGAGGAGGCGAAGCTTCGCCACCCAGTCGAGCTCGCGATGCAAGGAGAGGGGATCGTCCTCCAGGGCCGTGAGCGTGGCCTCCCAACGGCGGAGGACCTCGTCGTTATCCGGAGACGGGTCCTCCTGCTCGACGTACTTCTTCGCCCGCTCGAGGTATTCCCACTGGAGCTGCACCGCACTGAGCCGTCGCCCGTCGGCCAGGCGCACCTGGGTCGTGCAGGTGATGTCGCGAGAGACGTCGTGCAGCGATGCGACGGGATTCGCGAGCGAAAGGTCGGGTAGGTACTCGTCCTCGATCAGCTTGAGCACGAGGGCCGTGGTTCCCACCTTGAGGTACGTTGCGACCTCACACATGTTCGCGTCGCCCACGATCACGTGCAGACGGCGATACTTGTCGGGGTCGGCGTGGGGCTCGTCTCGTGTGTTGATGATCGGTCGTTTCAAGGTCGTCTCGAGCCCGACCTCCGCCTCGAAGAAGTCCGCCCGCTGAGTGAGTTGGTAGCGATGACGCCCTCGCTCCTCCCACGCACCTTCCGCGCCCAGCTTGCCCGCTCCCGTGAACACCTGGCGTGAGACGAAGAACGGCGTCAGGTCGCGCACGATGTTCCCGAACGGCGACTTCCGATCTACGAGGTAGTTCTCGTGCGTGCCGTAGGAGTTGCCCTTGCCGTCGCTGTTGTTCTTGTAGATCGCCAAGCGGTGGCCGGCAGGCAAGACGCGGTGGAGCTCCTCGAGGGAGCGCTCCAGGATCCGCTCCCCCGCCTTATCGTGGATGACCAGCTCGCGGGGTGACGCGCACTCAGGTGTCGAGTACTCGGGGTGTGCGTGATCCACGTAGTAGCGGGCACCGTTAGGCAGGATCACGTTCGCCAGCCCGAGGTCTTCTTCGGAGGGTTCGCGCATCTGCACCGGTTCGAACCCACGCGCGTCGCGGAGCGGCGACTCTTGCTCGTAGTCCCAGCGGATCCGCCGCAGCGATCCCGCGTACGTGCTGATCAGCAGCGAGGAGGACAGGACCGGATTGAACTCCGGCGCGCCCACGGCGGAGATGCCGTATTCGGTCTCGGTACCGATGACCTTCGAGATGGCCATGGGCTACAGATACTGGCCGGCGCTGACGCGCTCGACCTGGCGCCCCTCGTCTCCGCCGTCGCCGAGGAGAGTGCGGACGTAGACGATCCGCTCACCCTTCTTCCCGGAGATGCGGGCCCAGTCGTCGGGGTTCGTCGTGTTGGGGAGGTCTTCGTTCTCTTTGAATTCGTCGCGGATCGCGCGGAGGAGATCCTCGGACTTGATGCCTTTCTCGCCCGTCTGCAGGAAGCGTTTGATCGCCTCCTTCTTCGCGCGGCGGACGACGTTCTCGATCATCGCGCCCGAGTTGAAGTCCTTGAAATACAGGACCTCCTTGTCCCCCGAGGCGTACGTCACTTCCAGGAAGCGGTTCTCGTCGCTGATCGCGTACATGCGCTCGGCCGTCAGCGAGATCATGCGCGCGACCGCCTGCTTCACGTCTCCTGCCCGCGAGATCTCCTCGGGGTGGATCGGAACGTTGGTGTGCAGGTACTTCGACATGATGTCCTGTGTCTGCGGGAGGTTCGGCCGCTCGATCTTGATCTTCACATCGAGGCGACCCGGCCGCAGTATCGCTGGGTCGATCAGATCCTCGCGGTTCGAGGCGCCGATCACGATGACGCTCTTCAGCGTCTCGACGCCGTCGAGCTCAGACAGCAGTTGGGGGACTATCGTCGACTCGACGTCCGAGGAGATCCCAGTACCCCGCGTACGGAAGAGCGAGTCCATCTCGTCGAAGAACACGATGACCGGAAGACCTTCCTCGCTTCGTTCCTTCGCACGTTGGAATATCTGGCGGATCTGGCGCTCGGTCTCCCCCACGTACTTGTTCAGCAGCTCGGGTCCTTTGATGTTCAGGAAGTAGGAGTGCGCGTCCTGCCGGCCGGTTCGCTCGCGGACCTTGTCGGCCAGCGACTTCGCGACGGCCTTGGCGATCAGGGTCTTCCCACAGCCCGGCGGACCGTAGAGCAGGACGCCCTTCGGCGCCTCCAGTTCGTGCTCCTGGAATAGCTCCGCATATAGGAACGGCAGCTCCACAGCGTCGCGGATAGCCTCGATCTGACCCTCGAGCCCACCGATGTCTTCGTAGCCCACATCGGGGATCTCTTCGAGCACCAGCTCTTCGACCTCTTCCTTCGGGAGCTTCTCGAGGGCCACGTTAGAGCGGACATCGATGAGGAGCGGGTCGCCCGCTCGTATCGATCCCTCACGCAAGTGCGTGGCGAGCGTTGCGACGAGTTCCTCGTCGCCGTGGCCCACGACGACGACGCGGTCCTCCCCCAGACGGTCCTTCACTCTCATGACTTCGCCACTGCGATCCGGTTCGAGAACTTCGACCACGTTCATCGCCTCGTTGAGGATTACCTCGACGCCACGACGGAACTTCGAAGCTTCGAGCTCTGGGGCGATGCTGACGCGCATCTTCCGGCCGGACGTGAAGACGTCCACGGTACCGTCCTCGTTCGTTGCGAGGTAGACGCCGAATGCCGAGGGGGGTTGCGAGAGCTTCTCCACCTCCTCGCGAAGTGCCTCGATCTTCTCCTTCTCGGCCTTGAGCGTGGACACGAGCTTGTCGTTCTGCGACAGCGCGCGCGAGAGGTCGCTCTTCGATCCGAGCAGCTTCTCCTCGAGGATCTTGACCTGACGGGGAGCGTTCGTGAGCCTACGCCGCAGAAGTGCAACCTCCTCCTCCAGGAACTTGACCTGGGTCTGGAGCTCGTGCACCTGCTTCTCGTAGCGCTCTTGCTGCTCGCGTGGATCCGGCTCCCGCATGACTCACCTCCCGCGTAGGCGCAAGTATACGTCGGCCCCCCTTCGCGACCGGTGATGCCGGATGATGTCCTTCGGCTGTGGATAGGTACGGTCAGTCTGTGTGGTTCGCCCCGACGACCCTGCGTGAAGCCTTGCGCGCAACGGTGATGAAGCCTGTGTGCGCGACCATCCGGTGGTCCGGCCGCACGCTCCGCTCGGTCACGTGCCACGGGCGGAGCATGGTCTCGAAGGTCTCGACCTGTTCGTAGCCATCCGCCTCCAATGCGAGGACGAAGCTCTGTACCTGACCGGTGGTCGGCAGGAATCCGCAGACGATCCCGCCGGATGCGACGACGGCGTCTATCGCCTCGAGCATCGTCCAGGGCTCCGGCATGTCCAGGATCACGCGTTCGAACGTTTCGCCACCCGCAGAGACTTCGCGGACGTCGCCCTCACGCAGTTCGAGCCATGCCGGGATCTTCCCGAAGAAGGACTCGACGTTCGCTGCGCCCTTGGCCTGGAACTCGGGGCGAAGGTCGTAGCTGACCACTCGCCCTTCCGAGCCGGTGGCCCGGCAGAGAGCGATCGTGAG
>JBGPKY010000166.1:0-5639 GCA_041486205.1 Actinomycetota bacterium | reverse complement strand
GGCCGTTCGAGCTCGAGTACCGGATGTTGAAGCCGGACGAGGCCGTGATATGGGTCCGCGACGGCTCGGTGCCGGTGCGCGGGTCGGACGGAGCGCCGATCTTCTGGCAGGGGGTGATGCTCGACGTCACCGACACCAAGAGCGCCGAGCAGGCTCTTCGCGAGTCCGAGGCCCGATACCGAGCGCTCGTGGAGAACATCCCTGCAGTCGTATACGTCGTCGCGTCCGACGACGATCGCAAGACGCTCTACGTGAGCCCTCACGTCGAACGGACGCTCGGCTATCCCCGCGAGGAGTGGCTCGAGCAGCCGGACATCTGGATGGAACTTCTCCACGCCGATGACCGCGAGGAGACGCTTGCAGCGCACGACTCTCACAACGAGACGGGGGATCCGTGGGATCGAGAGTATCGCCTGATCGCGAGCGACGGCAGGGCCGTTTGGTTCCGTGACGCGGCCACGCTGATACGCGATGAGAGCGGCCGGCCCCTCTACTGGCAGGGCATCCAACTCGATGTCACGGAGCGCAAGCGTGCCGAGAACGAACTTCGCGCCGCTCGCGACGAGCTGGAGCTCCGCGTGATCGAGCGCACTGCGGAGCTCGCCGAGGCGAACGAGATGATGACCCTGGAGATCGCCGAGCGCAAGCATGCCGAGGCGGAGCTCCGCGAAGCAGAAGGCCGGTATCGGCTCCTGGTCGAGCAGATGCCCGCCGTCACCTACATCTGGGACGTGAGCGATCGGATCCTCAAGGAGCACGCCGTATACGTCAGTCCCCAGATCGAGGAGCTCGTGGGCTACAAGCCGGAGGAGTGGAACGCGGACCCCGACTTCTGGATGGGGCGTTTGCATCCCGACGATCGCGGCCGGGTACTCGCCGAAACGATGCGGACGGAAGTGACGGGCTCCACGTTCAGCATGGAGTACCGCTTCCTCGCGAAGGCGGGACACATCGTCTGGGTGCTTGACCGAGCGTCGCTCCTGTCCCGCGACGAGCTAGGCCTCCCCAGGCTGTTCCAGGGGGTCATGCTGGATATCACGCGGCGCAAGGAAGCCGAAGCGGCAGCTGCCGCCCACGAGTCGCGGTACCAGTTCCTCACCGAGCAGATCCCGGCGGTCACCTACGTTTGGAGCCTCGAGCAAGACCCCAGCTGCGGCGGCGCGGTCACGTCCGTCAGCCCCCAGATCGAGCGGATCCTCGGCTACTCGGCGACGGAGTGGACGAGCGAAGCGAGTTTCTGGCTGGGAACCGTGCACCCCGACGACCGCGAGCGCGTCCTCGAGGAGACGATCCGGATAGAGCAGACGGGCGAGCCCTGGAGCATGGAATACCGCTTCGTCGCCAAGGACGGGAGCACGGTCTGGATGCACGACGAGGGACGAGTGCTGACACGCGGCGCCGATGGGCGACCCGATTCCTTCCAGGGACTAGCGGTCGACATCACCGAGCGCGTTCGCGCGCAGGAGAGCCTTCGCGCCGCCGAGGAGCCGTACCGGGAGCTGGTGGAACGCATCCCGGCGATCACCTTCGTCGAACAGGTGGATCGTCTCGAGGTGGGCGACCCGCGATTCGTCTACATCAGCCCGCAGTCGGAAACGATCCTCGGCTACACGCCGGAGGAGCTGATCGCGGACCCCGACCACTTCGAGGAACTCCTGCATCCCGAGGACCGCGATCGGGTACTCGCCACCAGCAAGCACTCGGCCAAGACCGGCGAGCCGTTCAACTCCGAGCACCGCGTCATCGCCAAGGACGGGAGCGTGGTGTTGCTCCACTGCGAGGCCATCCTGGTTCGCGACGCGGAAGGTCGGCCACGCTTCTGGCAAGGCGTCGCTCTGGACATCACGGCCAACAAGCAGGCGGAGGGGATCCTCGCTGAGCCGACCGGGCCGCCCGAAGAGGCCCTGAGCGGTCCGAAGTCTCGGAACAAGCCCGCTCGCTAGGGGTGATAGCTGCGCCTACCGGGAAACAGGGTTGTCTCTCTACCTCGAATTAGGTACAAGTGACTATTTCCCCAGGTCAGAGACCTGTCGAAACCCCTAAGAAGAGGGGACCGTCATGGAGATAGCCTTCGGGCAACCGATCGCAGAGGGGGGCAGGCGAACCGGCAGGGTCGCCGGCTCCGCGCTCGTCCCGAAGATCGCGCTCACGCTCCTCGTCATCGGGACCTTGGGCCCGCTCGCCGTAAGCGGCTCCGTCGCGGCCTTCCGGGGAACGATCGGGGTCCCGGGCAACGGCTTCGCCGCCGGCACCGTGTACATCTCGAGCGACTCCGGTGGGCAGGCGATGCTGTCGATGCCGAACGGTAACCCCGGCTCGGCCGCGACCTCCTACACGACCATCAGCTACGGCGGCACGCTCCCGGCGAGCGTCCGCTTCTACGGACGTACCTCGGGCACCGGCCTCGCACGGTTCCTCACCCTCACCATCACCCGCGGCATGGGCGCCGAGGGGGCGTTCGTGCCCGACCCAGTGGACTATGCGGGGGCGGGGCCTGGGGTCGTCTATTCGGGAAAGCTGGCAGACCTACCAGGGACCTACGACGCAGGCGTCGTGGACCCGGCGACGTGGGCGGCGGGAGAGTCTCATTCGTTCCTGTTCGTCGTGACGCTCACCGACGATGCTCAGGCGATGGGGCTCTCCGCCGACTCGAGCTTCCATTTCGAGGCCCGCAACATCTAGCCCGGGCCGACCGTCAAACCTTCGCGTTCGGTAGCAGCTCCCGAAGTGAGCCGGGCAGATAGGCGTGTAGGGATCTCGGCAACTCCACCGAGCCGTCCGCACGCTGGTGGTTCTCGAGGATCGCGATCAGGGTGCGACCGATGGCCGTCGCGGTCCCGTTCAGCGTGTGGAGCGTCTCGTTCCCTCCCGAGGAGCGGCGCAGACGAGTCTGCAACCGACGCGCCTGATAGTCCGTGCAGTTCGAACACGAGGTCAACTCGCGGTAACGCTGCTGGCCCGGCAACCACACCTCTACGTCGTACTTCTTCGCCGGGGCGGCGCCGAGGTCGCCGGCCGCGATGTTCACCACGCGGTACGGCAGCTCGAGGTTGCCAACGATCTCCTCTTCAACCGACACCATGAACTCGTGCTCCTCCCACGAGTCCTCCGGCTTGGTGAAGGAGAACATCTCGACCTTGTCGAACTGGTGCACGCGGAACATGCCGCCCATGTCCTTGCCATAGGTTCCCGCCTCGCGGCGGAAACAGGTCGAGTAGCCCGCGTAGCGGAGCGGGAGGTCGGCCTCTTCGAGGATCTCGGTCATGTGCAGCGCGGCAAGCGGCACCTCGGACGTGCCGACGAGGAACAGGTCGTCCTCACGGGTCTGGTAGAGGTTCACCTCGTCGGTCGGCAGGAAGCCCGTTCCGTACATCGCCTCCTCCCGTACGAGCACCGGCGGGATGACGGGCGTGAAGCCCTTAGCTACGAGAACGTCGAGCGCATGTCGGACGAGCGCCCATTGCAGCAGGACGATGTCGCCGAGCAAGTACACGAACCGCGAGCCGCTGGTCCTCACGGCGCGCTCGACGTCGAGTACGCCCAGCAGCTCGCCCAGCGTCACGTGGTCCCGCGGCTCGAAGTCGAAGGAGGGGATGGGAGCGCCTCCCTTGCGAACCTCCACCGCGTCCTCGTCCGTCCAGCCGTCTGGCGCCGACTCGTGGGGGACGTTCGGGACCCGCGCGAGCGCGGCGGACAGTGCAGCGTCGGCTGCTTCGAGCTGAGGTTCCAGTTCCTTCAGCCTGGCCGAGACCTCGCTCACCTCGTCGATGAGCCTCTGCCGCTCGTCACCCTGCGCGGCACCGATGGCTCTCGACGAACGATTCTGCGCCGCACGCAGCTCCTCGACCTTCGTCGTCAGCGAACGCCTGCTCTCGTCCAGCGCGAGCAGCTCATCGACGGCATCCGCCAGACCCCGACGACCCAGTCCGGCGCGGAACGGCGCCGGGTCGTCGCGGATCGCCTTCAGGTCCAGCATCGAGCTAGGGAACCTTCACGTTCTCGGGCTGGCCAGGCTGGCCATCGGGTTTCCCGGATACCTGAACTGCGGGCGTTCCAGGCTGTGCGACCGCGGTCGACGTCCCCGCCGCCTGCTGGTCCATCTGGCTCTGGCCTTGGAATACGGCGCCCTCCTCGACGATCAGCGTCTTCGACGTGATGTTGCCGTCGACGCGGCCGCCGCGAGCGATCGCGGCCTTTCCCTTCACGACGATGCTTCCTTTGAAGCGTCCGGCGACCGATACGTTCTCGGCGCGGATGTCGGCATCTACCTGGCTCTGCGGCGAGAGCATCACGTCGCCGTCGGCGTTGATCTGGCCCTTCACCTGGCCGTCGATGCGGAGCGATCCGGCCGAGACGACCGTGCCCTCGAGCTTCGCCCCCTGCCCGACGATCGTCACCTCCTGGCCCTGCTGCTGCTCGGTCATCTTCTTCACCCCCGCTTTCTCTTCGGGCGCCGAGTCCTCGGCGTCTTCTCGTCTCCAGATCACGTTGCCGCCACCGCCTCCCGCGGCTGCGCCAGCGCCTGGCGGATCGCTTCGTCTTCCTCGGTCGAGAGGTTGTACGAGCTCCTGCCGCCGCTGATGGGCTTCGCGTAAACCCGAGTGTCCTGCCGTCCGTTGATCGACGTCACAACGACTCCGTTCCCGTGGTCATCGAGCATCGCACACGAGAACGAAAGTCTGCCGCCGACGTCCTCGAACGCGTCGTAGCGCACGAGACCGACCTTGCTCACCGCGCCCTCGATCAGCCCCTGCTGCTTCTTGTCGGTCCCATGCAGCGTCCGAACGGCGTTCTCGAGCCGTTGGATCGAACGGGCGTGCCCCTCGAGGATGCCTCGGAGCGCGTCGTCGAGATGGATCGGCCCCCGCGGCTCACGACTGCGGCGCCCCTGCCCCATGGCGAACATCGCCAGCGCCAGTGCCGACAGTCCAAGCGAGATGAAGACCAACAGGGTGAGCGTCTTCGTGGATAGATCCATACGATCCTCTGCCCATGATGTGGCCATCTACCTGGGCTTCTGCGAGGTCCGAAGTATACAATCACGGCTCCGTGGACGAACGCACCCTCACCGGATCGGCCGACGCGAACCTCGACTTCGCACGCGAACTGAGAACCGGACAAGCCGAAGCCGTCTTCGCACCGGGGAAGACCTCCGCCCAGGTCCGCGACTCGACGGCCGCGCTCGTAGCCCGCACCGCCGGCGCCGTCTTCGTCACGAAAGCTACCCCCACGCAATTCCACGCACTCATCGAACGGGTCCCCGCCGCCACCTACAGCCCGCGCTCGGGCCTGATCGTCGCCAAACGCGCGAACGTCCCGACCCCGATCGGAACGGTCGCCGTCGTTTCCGCCGGGACCTCCGACCTTCCCATCGCCGAGGAGGCCGCCCAAACGGCTAGCGCGCTCGGCTTGGAGGTGACCAAGATCGTCGATGTCGGCGTCGCGGGGATCCACCGCCTCTTCGACCGAACGGCCGACATCGAAGCCTCCGACGCGATCATCGTCGTGGCCGGCATGGACGGTGCCCTCCCGAGCGTCGTAGCCGGCCTGACCAGCAAACCGGTGATCGCCGTCCCCACCAGCGTCGGCTACGGAGCGAGCTTCGAAGGCTTGGCGGCCCTTCTTGCCATGCTCAACAG
>JBGPKY010000165.1:0-5653 GCA_041486205.1 Actinomycetota bacterium | reverse complement strand
GGGTACGCGCGCTCGCGCCCGTGCAGGCCGACGAGCTCGATCATGCGGTGCGCGGTGCGTCTCCGCTCCGCGAGGGCACGGCCCTGCGCCTCGAGGCCGAGCCAGACGTTCTGCTCCACCGTGCGCCATGGCAGGAGGGAGTCCTGCTGGAACACGACGCCGCGATCCCACCCCGGGCTCGTGAGCGCGTTCCCGTCGAGGAAGACCTCGCCCGAGTCGAACGTCTCGAGGCCGTCGACGATGCGTAGGAACGTCGTCTTGCCGCATCCGCTTGCGCCGACGATCGCCACGAACTCACCGGGGCGCACCGCGAGGTCGACGGAATCGAGCGCCTGGACGAAGTTCCCATCGCGCGACGCGAACCACTTCGAGACCTTGCGCGCGACGAGCTTGTCCGCTCCGTTCGTCGTCATGAGGTCATCCCTCGCCAGGGCGCGAGCCGGACCTCGAGTCGGCGCAGCAGGCTCGTCGTGATGACCCCGCTCACCGCGAAGATCAGGACGCCGGCGAGGAGCGTCGCCGTCGAGAAGGTCTGGCCGGCGAGCGCGATCGCGTGGCCGACGCCGGCACTCGAGAAGAACAGCTCGCCGACGACGACGCCGATGAGGGCACGTCCCGAGGCGAGCCGCAACCCGCCCACGATGAAGGGGAGCGACGCGGGGATGAGCACCTTCGTGAACACCTGGCGCCGCGAGAGGTTGAAGGAACGCGCCACCTCCAGGTAGTTGCGGTCCACGGCGCGGATACCGATCACCGTGTTGATGAGCGCCGGGAAGACCGAGAGCGCGAAGACGAGCGCGACCTTCGACTCGTAGCCGATCCCGAACACGAGGATGAAGAACGGCGTGAGCGCGACGAGCGGCGTCACGTAGAGCGCGGAGACCCACGGATCGACGTACTCGTAGACGCGCTTGTTCGCGCCGAGGAACACGCCGAGGAAGATCCCGACGACCGCCGCGAGCGCGAACCCGAGGAGGTATTCGCTGCCGCTGACCCAGAGGTCCTTCCAGAGCGTGCCTTTCACCGCCATGTTCCAGAGCGCGACCATAACGGCCGAGAACGGCTCGAAGAACAGCCGGTCGGTGACCACGAATTGGCCGATAAGCTCCCACAACACGAGGCCGACGCTAAGTGAGAACGTCGTCCGGATGGTCGGCCCGAGCCGGTCCAGGATGCCGGGGCGGCGGCGGAGCGCCGCCGGGACCTCAGCCGCCGTCGCGGAGATCCGATGAGACGTCGTCACGCGCGGCCCTTCCAACCCGCGGAAGCATCGTGCTCCGCTCTACGCGACGGAACCGACCGATGGTACGGGCCGATCATCACCAGGCTCGATGACGCGCGTCCTATGCGCTACTGCGGATCGGCTCGAGCGGGAACGGACCGTTGCCGTGATAGCGCGGGATGTACTTGCCGCCCGGCTCGCCGACGATCTCGGCGCGCGTCGCGCCGTCCTTCCACTCGGCGATGACGTTGCCGCGCAGGATGGTCATCACCGGCCAGCCCTTGATGCGGTGGCCCGACAGGAGCGACCAGCCGGGCCGGCTGTGGATCATCTCGTCCTTGACCTCGACCTCCTTGTTCAGGTCGACGATCGCGAAGTCCGCATCCGCGCCCACGGCGATGACGCCTTTCTTCGGGTAGAGCCCGAAGATCTGCGCCGGCCTGGAGCAGAGCACCTCGACCGCGCGCTCGAGCGTGATGCGTCCTTTGTTCACGCCCTCGTGGAGGATGATCGGCAGGAGCATCTCGACCCGCGACGGGAAGCCGCTCTTCTTGCGCGACCACACGCCTTCCGCCGTCATCTCAACACGGTTGCTGTTATGAGCGACGACGTGGTCGGATCCGACGATGTCGATGAGGCCGTCGCGCAGCGCCGCCCAGTTCGCCTCGACGGACTCGCGGCTGCGCAGCGGCGTATTGATCCGCCAGTCGTCGTGGGTGAAGTACAGCCACGGCGCGCCGGTCTGGGAGTAGACCTTGATGCCTTCCTCTCGGGCGCGGCGGATCTCGTAGTGCGTCCCCGGGTTCGTGGTGTGCTGGACGTACAAGGTCGCCCCGGTGATCTTGCCCCAATAGAGATACGAACGGACATGGTGCGCCTCGGTGAACCACGGCGAGCGCTCGTCCCAGGACTTCATGTCGGTGCGTCCGGCAGCGAGCAGGCGCTTCTCCAGGACGCGCGCGACCTCCCAGTTCTCGGGATGGAAATGCACGATGCCGCCAGATTCCGCCGCGCGTTCGCAGGCGATGAAGAAGGTGCCGTCGTCGAAGCCGCGAGCGAGACCCGTCTTCGTCGCGTTCCAGAACTGGTCGAGCTCGATCTTCTTCACGTGGTTGTAGAACTTGAAGGAGGTAACGCCGAGCTTCTTGACGTAATCCGGGATCTCCTCGGCCTGCTCGTCAGTCTCGAGTTGGAAGAGAAAGAACGAGTCGACCATCGAGAGCGTGTCCCAGATCTCACGGCCGCGCGGGAAGACCTTGAAGAAGGAGACGACATCTTCGGGCTGCGCCTCCTGGTGCCAGGGCTCGGCGCCGAAGCGCGGCGAGGGGTTCATGATCCCCCACGTCGTGACGCCCGCGGCCGCCGCCGCGCGCGACTCGGACTTCGCGTCCACGTCCAGCGGAAAGGAATGGCCGGGGTGGCCCTCGGGATCGACGACGCCGGGCAGCACATGCCGTCCCTTGACGTCGATGGTGCGCTTCGCAGGAGGCAGGAGCGCCTCGTCCATGACGCCGGCGATGCGGCCGTCCTTCACGGCGACGCCGACTCGCCGCACACCGGCTGGCGTCACGACCTGACCGTTGGTGATGTTGAGGTCGACCTGGTCCTGCTGCGTCACGGGGCCCTTCCCTTTTGTCCGACGGATCCTGCCCACGCCCGGCATGCCGTGGTATGCGAGAGAGGGAACGGTGCCGTTCCCGCGGGCAGGATAGGCCGCGGACGCGGCACGCGCAAACGCACCGGCACCGGACAACCAGCCTTCACAAAAATGAACTCGGCTTCATCGCGCAGCGCCGCCGCTAGCCTCTCGCCTTGGCTTTCGCCATGTAGCTTGGGTCGAATACCTTCTCGACGGCGATCGGCTGAGTCAGCTGCTTGGTGAGCACCATCATGTCGATCATCGCCTTGACCGCTTCCGGACTCTCCGAGCTGTCCGGAGTGAGCGACGTGTTCTGCATCCACAGGTCGTAGGTCTGCTCGGCGTCGGTCTTCGCGGCCTTCGTGTACTTCACGAGGATGGCGACCGCCTCGTCTCGGTTCTTCGCGTCGTTCACCCAGATGCTCGCCCTCCGCTGCACGCTCAGGAAACGAACGAGGACTTCCTCGTTCTTGCTCGCGAAGTCGCGCGAGGTCGAGTACGAGCCCCATGCGATCTCCTTCACGACCTCGGTGGAAAGCCCCAGGCTCTTGAAGCCGAGGCCGAACGCCTGCAGGTCCTGCGGCTGCGTCAACATGCCGCCGGCGATCCCCTTCGACTGCAGCGCCGCGAAGATCGCGGCCGTCCCACCGACCGGGATGAGCTCGTAGTCGCCTCTCTCGAGGCCGTGCTCCTTCATCATCATCTGCAGCCACATGCCGGACATCGACGTCTCGGAGAAGACGCCCAGGCGCTTGCCGCGCAGGTCCGCGTAGCTCCTGATCTCCGGCTGGACGACGAAGGCGTAGAGCGGCCGGTCGGAGACGCCTCGGACGATGACCAGCGGGCCGTTCGTTTCGGCGACGGCCTTGATTACCGGGTCGGGGCTCGCGCCGTAGACGCCCAGGGATCCGGAGATGAGGCCTTGCACACCCTGCGTGGGGTTGGCGACCGTGAATTGCTCGAGGTCGATCTTCGCTTCCGTGTACCAGCCCTTCTCCATCGCCACGTAGTACGGCCACTGCAACGCGCCGACGGTGGGAAGACCGATCGTCAGCTTGAGCACCGGCCGATCGGTCGGCGTGGCGGTCGCGACCGCCGCGGACGATCCAGCCGGTGTCGGCGATGCCGCGGTCGGAGCGGGCGCGCACGCCGCGACGAGGAGCAGGACGGCGATCATGAACCCGATCTTGGAACGACCCATCTTCCTACCTCCGTTCAACTCCCTGGGCGGCTCTCGAACTGTTCCGGGTGGACCCTCACTCTCGGCCACGTCCGCATCTCGCTTCGGTCGCGAGCGGCGATGTCGGTGGCGATGAGCACGTAGAGCTTCGCGGCCTGCACGAGCTGCTGGATCTCGACCCACTCCTGGCCGTTCGGACGTGTGGGCGGCTCCTCGTTCGGGCCGACCTGGCTCGCCGGACCGCACTTCACGTTGGGGATGCCGAGGTTCGCGAACAGCTTGCCGTCGTCACCGGACGCGAGGTTCGCGTCCGGGTGGCGGTGCTGGACTCCCACCACGGCGGCCCGCGCCTTGAGGGCGGCTTGCACGAGCGGATGCTCGACGTCCGTGAGCGATCCCGGCATGTTGCTGGCGAACACCTCCGTCTTGTACCGCCCCTGCGCTCCCGGTCCGAGCGCCGACCGCACGACGTCTTCGAGCGCGGCCAGCGCGTGCTCCCCGTCGACGTGCGGTGGGACGCGCAGATCGACGCTGATCGCGGTGACTCCCGGCCACGTCGTGGGCTTCGAGAGCTCGCCGCCCTCGACACCGCCGACGGTGACGTTCGGATGGAGCATTCCCATGCCGCACTCGAGACCGAAGCGCTTCCGGTACTCAGGCTCCCACCGCTGGATCGCGATGGCGACCCGAGAGGCGAGCTCGATCGACGATTCTTCGTGGAGCGCTCGGCTGCGGGAGCCCTGATAGATCGCGTGCCCGAAGAAGCTGAGCTTCACGAAGAAGTAGCCGGGCTGCGCGTTCACCACCCACAGATCGCACGGCTCCATGATCACGACCGCATCGGGCCGCCGAGCATGCTGCAACATCCACAGGGTGCCGACGCCGTTGCCCTCGTAGGCCGGGCCGAGGAAGTCGCGCGTGGGCGCGCGGACTGGCGCCTTCTCGCTCTCGCCGGCGACTCCGGCGAGCACGACATCGCCCGGGAGATCGACGCCCGCCTCCTTCAGCGCGACGATCGCCTCGGCCGCGGCGGCGATGCCGCCCTTCATGTTGAACGCGCCAAGTCCATAGACCTTTCCATCCTCGACCCGGAGCCGCGGGTCACCTCCGACGCTGGTGTCGAGATGCCCGTTGAACATGAGCCGGACGCCGCTCGCGCTTCCGGGCAGTGTCGCGATGGTGTTCGCGCGCGTTCCCTGGAACTGCTGGACCTGCGTCTGGAGACCCGAGGAGGACATGTGCCGCGCGAGGACGTCGGCGCAAGCGCGCTCGTCCCCGGTGGGGCTCGGGGTCGCGATCATGCGCGAGAGGAGATCCACGAGACGCTCCTCGTTCACCGCTGCGAGCGCGCGCTTCGCGATCTCGGACGCGAGGCCTTCACGTTCCCCGGTCAGAGTGTCTACTCTACCGTTAGTCACGTCCATATGCGGCCACTATACGAACATGGATCCGTCGCGAGGAACCAAGCCGGCCGATCTCCCGTCACGGTTTGGCTGCTGCGTGATCGAGCGGGAACGGACCGTTGCCGTGATAGCGCGGGATGTACTTGCCGCCCGGCTCGCCGACGATCTCGGCGCGCGTCGCGCCGTCCTTCCACTCGGCGATGACGTTG
>JBGPKY010000164.1:0-5774 GCA_041486205.1 Actinomycetota bacterium | reverse complement strand
TTTCGCTTCGTCCCCGCCGAAAGGGGTTTACAACCCGAAGGCCTTCATCCCCCACGCGGCGTCGCTGCGTCAGGCTTTCGCCCATTGCGCAAGATTCCCCACTGCTGCCTCCCGTAGGAGTCTGGACCGTATCTCAGTTCCAGTGTGGCTGTCAGTCCTCTCAGACCAGCTACCCGTCATCGCCTTGGTAGGCCGTTACCCCACCAACAAGCTGATAGGCCGCGGGCCCATCCCAGACCGTCGGAGCTTTCCCGACCGGACCATGCGATCCAGCCGGAGTATCCGGTATTAGCCCCGGTTTCCCGGAGTTATCCCAGTGTCTGGGGCAGGTTGCCCACGTGTTACTCACCCGTTCGCCGCTCTCCCCTCAGGCGGGTTACCCCACCTGAGGTTCTCGCTCGACTTGCATGTGTTAAGCACGCCGCCAGCGTTCGTCCTGAGCCAGGATCAAACTCTCCGTAGAGATCCACGCATCCGGCCCTTCGGCCGGCTTCGCTTGTTTCGTTGGAGTCGGTCCTCCGGAGGGCACCTCCTTCGGACCTTCGTTTGGATCCCGCCCGATGTTTCTTGTCCGGACGGTTTTCGTACGTTCCGTTGGCTCGAAGACGCGACGAATCGCGCCTCCCTGCCGACGGGGAAACGCACTGGCTTTTGACACACTGTTCAGTTCTCAAGGTGCGGACGCCAACCCGAAGAGAGGTTGTGACCTCGAAAGGGGGTCGCGCCAACTACTTATGCTAGGGACAACCAGCGGGACCGTCAACCGAGACGGTTAGCAGGCACAGATGCCCCAGCTCTAGACGCTTCGGATGCGGAGGAATCTGCGTCTGCCCACCTGTAGCACGCGCCCGGCCATGTCGGCAGGCTCGAGCTCCGCGTCCGGATCGACGAGCGCCTCGCCACCCAGCCGAACTCCGCCCTGCTCGATCAGCCGGCGCGCTTCGGAGTTCGAAGAGGCTAGCCCGAGCTCGGCCATCAGCTTTGGGAGCCAGACCTTGCCGCCGCGGAGGGCGCCGGGGGGGATCGCCGCTTCGGGAACGTCGTCAGGGATCTCGCGCTCCTTGTGGACGATATCGAAGCGGGCCTCTGCCTGCTTCCCCGCGCCCGCTCCTTGATACAGATCCACGATCTCGCGCGCCAGCCGGCGCTTCTGCTCGACCGACTTGAGCGAGCCTTCGGCGAGCCCGGCCTCGATCCGGATGATTTCATCGGGCTCTACCTCCGTGCAAAGCTGCATGTATCTGCCGATCAGCTCATCCGGGATCCGCATTAGCTTGCCGAACATCTCGTCCGTCGACTCCGTGATGCCAACGTAGTTGCCGAGCGACTGGCTCATCTTCTGGACGCCGTCGATCCCTTCCAAGAGCGGCATCGTCATGGCGATCTGCGGATCCTGGCCGTGGTCCCTCTGCAGCTCGCGTCCGACCAGCAGGTTGAACTTCTGGTCGGTGCCGCCGAGCTCGATGTCGGCGTGCGTCGCGACGGAGTCCATCCCTTGGAGGAGCGGATACATGAACTCCATGATCGAGATCGGCTGCTTCTGCGCGTAGCGCTTCCCGAAGTCGTCGCGCTCGAGCATCCGAGCGACGGTGAAGGACGCCATGAGATCCAGCACGCTTTCCATGTCCATAGCCTCGAGCCATTCCGAGTTGTAGCGGACCTCGGTCCGTTCGCGGTCCAGGATCTTCCAGAACTGGTCGAGCAGCCGGTGCGCGTAACCGAGGACTTCCTCCTTCGACAAGCGTGACCTCGTGTCGGCTCTCCCGGACGGGTCACCGACGCGAGCGGTGAAGTCACCGACGATGAGGACAGCGGTGTGGCCCGCATCCTGGACACACCGCAGCTTGCGCAGGACCACGGCCCAGCCGAGCGTCACGTCGGCTGCCGTTGGATCCAGACCGAGCTTGACGCGCAGGGGGCGCCCAAGGGCGAGCTTCTCCTCGAGGCCGTTCTCCGGGACGATCTCCGCGGCGCCGGCTCGCAAACGAGCGAGGTCGTTGGCCGTCATGGAACCGCGATGCTACCAGTGCAAACAGGGGCCGTGGGTATCATGTCCGAACGATGCATGCGCGCCCCCGACCGCTCGCGTTAGTGTTCGCGGTCCTGGCGCTCGCCACCCAGGCGTGCCACCTCCCGACCCTCAAGGAGGAGCGGGCCAAGACACCCGCGCTCCCCCAGACCTCGTTCCTCTACGCCGCCGACGGCTCGCTGATCATGGCGCTGCACGCGGGCGAGGATCGCGTGCTCCTGCCCACGAACAAGCAGCCCCAGGTCATCCGCGACGCCGTCGTGGCCATCGAAGACAAGCGCTTCTACGACCACAAGGGCATCGACCTTCGAGCGCTCCTGCGCGCCGCTTACATAGACGCGACCACCGGTACGCTCGTTCAGGGCGGCTCTACGATCACTCAGCAACTCGTGAAGAACCTCTACGTGGGCAACGAGCAGTCTCTCGGACGCAAGATCAAAGAGGCGTACCTCGCATGGCAACTCGAGCACAAGCTGAGCAAGGTTCAGATACTCACGAAGTACCTGAACACCGTGTACTTCGGCAACGGCGCTTACGGCATCCAAGCCGCGGCTCAGACCTACTTCGGCGAAGATGCAACCGCGCTCACGCTCGCGCAGGCGTCGCTGCTCGCGGGCGTCATCGAAGCGCCGGTCGACTACGACCCTGTCGTCCATCCGACCCACGCCCGCCAGCGCCGGAACCGCGTGCTATCCGCGATGCTCGACCAGGGGATGATCGACCAGACCCAGTACGACCAGGCGGCCCAGACGCCGGTCGAGCTCCACCTTCCGAACCAGGATCAGCAGCACTACATCGCTCCGTACTTCGTCGACTACTTCAAGCAGTGGTTCCTGTCGAACCCGCGGTTCGGGGCGACGCCACAGGAGCGCTACGACCTGCTCTTCAAAGGCGGTTTGCGGATCACGACGACGCTGGTCCCGCGACTGCAGCAACAAGCCGAGGCCTCGGTCCGCTCGGTGTTGCCTTACGCCAGCGACCCATATGGGGCGATGACCGTGATCGATCCGCGCACCGGCCAGGTGAAGGCTATGGTCGGCGGACGCGACTACTGGGATACGAAGGACAATCTCGCTCGCGTCAATCTCGCGACCGGGGGCAGCACCGGACGGCAGACCGGGTCGGCTTTCAAGCCGTTCGCCCTGGTCGCCGCCCTCGAGAACGGGTTCACGCCGTCATCTCCGCTGAACGGCTCCTACGCGAAGGTGCCCCTCGAGAACGGAACCTTCTGGGAACCGAGGAACGCCGAGGGCAGCGGGGCGGGGACGGTTTCCCTAGAGACTGCGACCGTCGACTCGATCAACATCGCCTACACGAACCTCGAGGTGGCTCTCGGCGGCGGCAACGCCTACCTCGGAGCCCAGAAGATCATCGAAACCGCCAAGCGCATGGGGATCCGATGTTGCCCCCGGACGACGCAGCCGGGCACTCCGCTCCAGGCCGTCCCGGCTGCTGTCCTCGGGTCGAACGAGATGAGCACCCTCGAGATGGCCAGCGCATACGGGACTTTGGCGTTCGGGGGGCAGCACGTTCAGCCGACGCCGGTGATCAGCATCAAGAAAGCCGACGGCACGCTGCTCTTCCAGTCCGACCCCAGACCCAAGCCTGTGGTGAACCCGGCAGTGATATCCGTCGCTGACGACATCCTGCAGAAGGTCGTGCTGTACGGGACGGGCCGCGCCGCCAACATATACCGGCCGCAGATCGGCAAGACGGGGACGAACTCGAGCTTCACCGACGCCTGGTTCGTGGGTGCAGTACCACAGCTCGTGACGGCAGTCTGGGTCGGCTTCCCGACGGGACAGGTCCCGATGTGCTGCGGCAACGTCCGGATCGGAGAGGTGTTCGGTGGAACCTGGCCGGCCGAGATATGGCACGCGTTCATGGCGAGCGCGACCTCGAAGCTACCCCCTCACGACTTCCCGCAGGCGCCGGCCGTTCAGTACGTCACACTGAGGGTCGACGCCACGCAGGGATGCCTCGCGAACCAATTCACCCCGCCGCAGAACATCAAGACGTTCCAGTACATAGCCGGCACCGAGCCGAACCTGAAGGTCTGCAAGGAGCCCACCTACTATCAGGACCTCACCGTGCCGTCGGTGATCGGACTCGACAAGGCCGCCGCGATCTCGCTCCTTCACAACTCGGGCTTCAACGTCTCGATCGGGTACGCCCCCTCGTCCGACAAGCCCGAGGGAACGGTCCTCGCGCAAGATCCGCTGCCCGGCGCGAGGCTCCAACAGACTGGCACGGTCACGATAACGGTAGTGAAGGGCGCGCCCACGCCCACGACCGTGTCGGTCCCGAGCTTGGTCGGGATGACCAGCGGCGCGGCGTCGGCGGCTTTGCGGAAGGCGGGGCTGACTCCGGTCATCGTAGAGCAGCAGGAGTGCGATCCCGCCGATCCGGCCTGTGATTACCACCGAGGGATCGTGTGGTCGCAGTCCCCGGACACCGGTACGAAGGTCGATGCCGGTTCCAGCGTCACTATCGTCGTGAACCCCTAGTTCCTCGGCCTTTCGCCGGACGTCCCTTCGAGACGAACGGGTCGCCCTCGACGAAGAAACGCCACCGGAGCTCAGCGCCGGAGCTGACACCGATGCGTGCCGACCGCCCGATCAGGGATCTGGTGACCGGCGAGCCTTCCAGGATCCGCAGAGCGGTTCCTCGGATCAGATCCACGCCGTTATCCTCTCGCCCGATTCCGAACGCTTGCGTCAGGCAAGCGGGGCCCGCGCAGAGCAAGGAAGGATCGCTCACCCCCCGACGTCTCGCCATCTCATCCAGACCTTCGAGTGGCTCGGCGGCACGCAACAGGACCGCGCACCCCTCCCCTTCCCGGCCTGTGACTACGTTCGAGCAGAAGTGCATACCGTAGGTGAAGTACACGTACAACCTGCCCGGCGGGCCGAACATCACCTCGTTCCTCGGCGTCCGGCCGCGGTACGAGTGACTGGCCGGATCTTCCTCGGCGTAGGACTCGGTTTCCACGATACGGGCGACCAGGCGCGTGCCGTCGGCCAACGTTCGCACGAGGAATCGACCGATCAGGCCGGGGGCGACCTCGAGCGACGGACGGACGTAGAAGGACCTCGGGAGAGGGCGACCCGCCCTCATCACCCGCTCTTCTGCAGGAATCGCCTCAGCTTCGCGAGTGGCCAGGCGTTGATGACGTCGTCCTTCGTTAGCCAGCCTCGCTGCGCGGTCGCGACGCCGAAACGCATGAACGGCAGGTGCACGGGCGCGTGGGAATCGGTGTTGATCGCGAACTTCACACCGTGACGTTTCGCCCAAAGGATGTGCTCGTCCTTAAGGTCGAGCCGTTCGGGGAACGCGTTCACCTCGAGCGCCGTTCCGGTTCGGGATGCGGCAGCGAACACTGCGTCCATATCGAACTCGATGGCCTGCCGCTTGCCGATCAGGCGGGCGGTGGGGTGACCGATCACGTGGACGAACGGGTTCTCCATAGCGCGGATGATGCGCCGAGTCATCTCGTCTCTCGACTGGCTGAAGTGCGAATGGACGGAAGCGACAAGCACATCGAATCCGGCGAGGAACTCCGGCGGCCAGTCGACGCCGCCGTCGGGATCGATGTTCAGCTCCGAACCGTGGAGCAGTGTCATGCCCGGATGCTGTTTCTGTAGCTTCCGGAGATCCTCGCGTTGGGCGAGGATCTTCGCGTCGGTCATGCGCTGCATCGCGAGGTTCGGGGCGTGGTCGGTGACGGCGTAGTACGAGTACTTCA
>JBGPKY010000163.1:0-5783 GCA_041486205.1 Actinomycetota bacterium | reverse complement strand
GGTCGGCGTGGCATTGGTCAGCACCCCGGTGAATTCGAACCAGTACGCTTGCGGGTCGTAGGGGCCCATATACACCCAGCCGCCCAGTTCGGGGATCCCCGGTGTGAGCAGCTGGTAGTAGGCGCCCATATCGGCGATCTCGACGAACTTCATCCCGAGGATCTTGCCGTCGGCCGTTCCCGCGATCGTGCAGTCGTGCGTGACGCCGCGGCCGTGGATCGTTGCGACGTAGTTCTCTCCGCGCTCCTCGATCCATTTCACCGGGCGGCCGATCTTCTTCGCCAGAACGAGCGCGAGAGCTTCCTCCGCGTAGACGTTCAGCTTCGAGCCGAACCCGCCGCCCACGTCGGGTGCGATGATGCGCAGCTTCGACTCCGGGATGCTGCAGACGCCGGACAGCGTGACCTTCAGGATGTGTGGGATCTGCGTCGCGCTGACGAGCGTCCACTCGTCCATCGCTGGGATCCCGTAGGCGAGGCAGCCGCGCGGCTCTATCGCGTTAGGTATCAACCTCGGTTGGTGGTACCGCTCGGTGACGACGACGGGAGCCGTGTCGAACACGCTTTGGTCGCCCGCCCCGCCGTGGCTCCAGTGAACGGTCACGTTGGAGCCCAGCTCCTCGTGGATCAGGGGAGCGCCGTCCTTCATGGCCTCTTCCATGTCGGTGACGGCGGGGAGCTCCTCGACGTCGACCTTCACCTGCTCGGCCGCGTCCTTCGCCTGCGCGCGCGTCTCGGCCACTACGACCGCGACCGCATCCCCGTTGAAACGGATCTTGTCCTTCGTCAGCGGGTAGTGGACGGGGATCTTGATGTCCTCGGTGATCGGCCAGACGAACGGCAGCGCGCCGACCTCCAGGTCGGCCGCCGTGTACACGCCGACCACCCCCGGCATCGACGCCGCGGCCGACGTGTCGACGCCCTTGAGCTTCGCGTGGACGAAGGGCGGGCGGACCATGGCCATCCACACCATGCCCGGCAGCGTATGGTTGTCGACGAAGTTCGCCTGTCCGGTGATGAGCTCGGGGTCCTCCTTGCGAAGGACTTCCGCTCCGATGAACTTCTCTGTGGCGACCATGCTCGACCCCCTATGCCTTCGCGCCGGACGTCTGGCCGGCGGCGTCGAGGATGGACTTCACGATGTTCTGGTAGCCGGTGCACCGACAGAGGTTGCCCTCGAGAGCCACACGGACCTCTTCCTCCGTGGGCGAAGGGTTCTCCTTCAAGAAGCTCGCCGCGGCCATGATCATGCCCGGAGTGCAGTAGCCGCACTGGAGACCGTGGTTGCGATGGAACGAGTCCTGGAGTGGGTGCATGACGCCGTCGGAGGCCATCCCCTCGATCGTCGTCACCTCGCGGCCGTCCGCCTGCATCGCGAGCATCGTGCAGGACTTCACGGACTCACCGTTCACGTGGACGGTGCACGCGCCGCAGGACGAAGTGTCGCACCCGACGTTGGTACCGGTCAGCCCGAGGGTCTCCCGGAGGAAGTAGACGAGGAGCGTGCGAGGTTCGACATCCGCCTCGCGCCGCACCCCGTTGACGGTGACCGCAACATGCGTCACAGATGTCCCCCTTTCGCGCTCAGCCGTGTGAAGACCACGAAGGGTAATCCCCCCGCCCGAGGAGCGCGAATCGAGCCAGCCCTCGGTCAGAGGACCGAGAAGCCCGCGACGACGAGGACCAGCGTGAGGCCGATCAGCAGCGCGACGGTAGCCAGCGTGAGAGCGTTCGCCCAGCGACCGTTCACCAGCTCGCCCATGAGCTCCCGGTCGTTAGCGAGGAAGTACAGGTAGATCAGGATCGGAGCCAGTAGGACGCCGTTCACGACGGCAGACAGGAACAGGATGGGGATCAGCGAGATCCCCGGGATCAGTACCACTCCGGCACCGAAGGCGACCGCGAACGCGATGATCCCGAAGAAGACCGGGGCATCGCGCACGTACTCGTCCAGCCCGAGCTCGAACCCGAAGGCCTCGCACACCGCGTAGGAGGTCGAGAGCGGCAGGACGCCGGCCGCGAGGAACGACGCGTTCAGCAGGCCGAACGCGAACAACGTCTCGGCGAACCTCCCGGCGAGCGGTTCCAGCGCGACCGCCGCGTCCTTCGCGTCGTGGATGGAGCCTCCTCGCGCGAAGACAGTCGCCGCCGTCGCCACGATTATGAAGAACATCACGACCACGGTCATCAGCGTTCCCGCGAACACGTCGGCGCGCTCGTAGCGCAGGTCGTCCGGCCCGAGACTCTTGTCCACCACGTAAGCCTGGATGAAGAACTGTCCCCACGGCGTGACGGTGGTTCCTATCATGCCGACCGCGATGAGCATGAACGTCGGATCCAAAGAGAAGTGCGGCGTGATGAAACCGTGCGCCGCTGTGCTCCAATCGGGGTGCGCGAGGAACCCGGAGATGATGTACGACACGTACACGGCCGAGAGCGCGAGGAACACGCGCTCGATCCTTCGATAGCCGCCTTTGGCGACCAACACCAATACGAGCACGGCGGCCACGGGAACCGAGATGTACTTGGTGACGCCGAAGATCTGCAGAGCCGCCGCGATGCCGGCGAACTCGGCCGCCGTCGTGGCCAGGTTGGCGACGAGAAGGAGCAGCATCGCAGCCGCGGCCGGGCGAACGCCGAACCGTTCACGGATCAGCGCACCCAAGCCCTTCCCGGTCGCGATCCCGATACGCGCACCGATCTCCTGCGTGACGATGAGGGCCAGTCCCGCGAACACCAAGAGCCACAGCAGCTCGTACCCCGTCCGCGCGCCGACCAGCGAGTAGGTCGTGATCCCTTGCGCGTCGTTGTCCGCGGAGGCGGCGATCAATCCGGGGCCGACGACCGCGAAGAATGCGACCAGCCCGGCCCGGCGACGCAGCAATCCACGGGCGCGCCCGCGCCGCTCCTTCTGCCGCTTCACGCTCCGATCACCCCAGGAGCCGTTTCGAGGCGAGCCCCTGCGGTCCCACTAGGTCGATGACGTCGTCGACCGTGACGATACCGAGCAGCTTCTCCTCGGCGTCGACCACAGGAACGGCGAGCAGGTTGTATTTCATGATCGCCTCAACGACTTCGTCCTTCTCCGCGTCGACCTGGACCGAGATCGGGTCATCGTGCATCACGGCCGAGACCGCCCGATCTCCGCGGGCGACCACCAGCTCGTAGAGAGACACTTCGCCGACCAGCCTGCCGTGCTCGTCGACCACGTAGAGGTGGTACGCGTGCTCCTCGTCCGGAACGCGCCGGCGGAGAGCCTCGATCACCTCCTGACAGGTTTGACCGGGCTCGACCGTCACGAACTCCGTCGTCATCAGCCCGCCCGCGCTTTCCTCTTCGTAGGCGAGCAGCGCGCGGATGTCGGCCGCTTCCTCGGGAAGCATCTGTGACAGCAGCGCCTCCGCATCCCTTCGGTCGAGGTCCTGCATCAGGTCGGCCGCGTCGTCCGGCGACATGTGCTCGAGGAGACGCGCCGCCCTCTCAGGCCCCAGAGCTTCGAGCATCCGAACCTGGTCTTCGGGCTCCATCTCCTCGAGCGTGTCGGCGGCCACTTCCTCCTCGAGCGTCTCGAACAGCTCGAGGCCCTCCTCGACCGGCAGGTCCGTCGCGATCTCCGCAAGGTCGGCCGGGTGCAGTCGCCGGACTCCCGAACGAGGGACGCGCAATCGAACGTTCGGATCCTTCCACGAGCCCAGGTCGACGTCCGACCACGGAACCGCGTCCGGCGGATACTTCCGCGCGACCCGATCGGCCGTGCGGCCGAGTCGCAGCCGCCGAAGCAGTGCCGAGGTCGACACGTCTACGCCGATCACGCGAAGCCTCGTCCCGGCGCGCGACAGTTGGATGTCCTGCACGCGGATGAGTCGCCGCCCCTCGAGGTCGACGATCTGCTTGTCCATCACGTGCCGGGCGAGGAGCACGTCGCGTTCGCCGAGGACGTACGGCTGAACGCCGTCGAGGGTCCGCGCGAGGATCACCTGGGAGGTCTCGAACGCCCGAACGTCGGCCCAGTCAACATCGAGACGCGAGCGGAGCGTGATGCGAACCCGCAACCCGACGACGAGCGGGAACTCACCGTCCAGCCGCGCGATCAGGTCGAGCACCTTCCCTACAGGACGGTTCGCCGAGTCGAGCACCGGACGCCCGAGATACGTCGACAGGTACAGCATCCGGCATCGCCTCCCGAACGGGTCTTCAGCCGAGCATATCCTTCCGTCGCATGACTTCCGGGAAGCGCTAGGACGTGACCCAGCCGTTCGCCGAGCCGGTAGCGGTACGGAGATGATCGGCCGCGCAGTCGGTCGAGATCCCGTACGTGGCCCCCATCCCCAGCTCGTCGCGGATCCAGTAGCAGGTCCCGGACGACGAGCGCGCTGCCCCGACCCAAGCGGAGGGCGTGAAAGAAACGCTGATCACCCCGGGATCGTTCGAGGCCTCGTCGCCACCGATGAATACGAGCGACGGCTCCTGCGGCGCGAGGGCGAGCGGCGTCGCGGCCGTGTAGGAGCCCTCTTGTGCAGCCATGGCCTTCGCGGCGGCGAGGGCGGTTCGGAGGTTGGCCTCGGTCGCTGGGGAACCCTTGGCTGGGCCCCCGGTCGGGCGGTTCAGAACGATCAGCACGACGAGCAGCGTCCCTGCAGCCGCGACCGGGATGATCACGGACCAGAACCCTCTGTTCGAACCTGCGGTCATGCCCTCGAGACTATCGCGCAGCGGGGCAGTTACCAGGCGGGTTTCACGGCGGCCATCGCGGCCCGGCCCGTGCACGGTGTCCCCGACCCGTAGGTGGTCACGCCGACGGTCGAGTCGTGCACCCAGAAACAGGTCCCAGAACCCGACAGCACGGCGGCCCCGAAGCCCTCGCTCGAGCCATACACGCTGACGGTCTGCGGATCGGCCGAAGCCTGGGTCGCGTCGACGTACTTCAGCGAGGGCTCGATCTCGGCGAGACCCGCCGCCGTGAGACCCGAATAGCTTCCGTTGTCGGCGAAGTACACCTTGGCTGCGATCACGGCGTTGCGGGCAGACGATTGCGCGTCGCGATCGCCCGCGATGTCGACCTGACTCAGTTGCGTGCGCACGTTGTCGCCCGCCGCCTTCGCGCCGCCCTTCACGACCTGGAACATGACGAACACGAGCACCGCGGCCAGGACCGCACCTCCGATCAGGAGCAGCGGCTTGCCCAGCTTCACGTTCGGGGGCGACCGTCTCTTCGGCGCCGGTTCACCGTAGCTCCAGGAGTCCTGCATGGAGGGGGTATCGGTCCCGCAGGTCAGCCGCTTGAGACAGCCTGAGGCGGGACGGCCGGCGCCCCGAGGCAGACTTGGAGCGCGTCCGTTTGACCTTTTTCCAGAGACGGGCGGATACTCGCCTGGGACCTTCGCATCCGAACGACCTCTCGTGTGCCTCCGCCGAGGAGAGGATCTGGACCGTTTGTTGCGCATTTGGCTTCTGATGCGACCCTCACCGACGCCTCCATATGTCGACGCCACGATCCGGTCCGGGGCGCCGTGCGTACCTCCAACCAAGGCGGACCCTTGAGAAGCGTCACGTAAAGGAGGACCGATGCTGCCTGCCCGGTTCGAGTACCACCGCCCTTCAACGTTGGACGAGGCGCTGCAACTCCTCTCGCAGCACGGGGAAGACGCGAAGGTCCTCGCAGGCGGACAGAGCCTGATCCCCGTCATGAAGCTGCGCCTGGCGGCGCCCGCGCACATCGTGGACGTGAACCGGATCGCTGGGTTCGACGGGATCGCCGAGACCGACGGAGGGCTCGTCGTTGGG
>JBGPKY010000162.1:0-5808 GCA_041486205.1 Actinomycetota bacterium | reverse complement strand
TCCAGTTTCCACAAGATGTCGCCACTCCCGCCCTTGGCAGCAGCCGCATAGACGAGCGTGCCCAGAGGGCCGGTCGTCGGCTTCGGAAGCGGCCGGTTGGCGGCTTCCGGCACGCGGGTCCACACGAGGGCAAGGACGACCGCCACGGTCGCCATCCCTGCGACGAACCTCCAAGGACCGGGGGAAACCCTCCCATGTGGAGGCGACTTCTCCTCCGGGTTCCGTTCAGGCACTCCGCCCTGAAGCCGCTCCCTCGGCGGTGAGGCGGCTGCATCACGGGGCCGGTAGAGCGGCGCGCCACAACTAGGGCAATCCTTGCCGCGCGTCTCGCCTCGCCAATCGCAGCGGAAGCAGACCGCCTCGCTCACCCGGACACCCGCAGAGGCGGAGCGAACGGTCGGACGCTCATGACCTCGGGAGCCGACAGCCGGAGCCTGGCTGCTTCCCTCCCCCCCGGGAGCCGTGGGTCGGGATCGAGCTCGAGCAGCGGGGCGAGCACGAATCCCCGCTCGTGCATCCGCGGGTGAGGGACAGTCAGGTCGGGTTCTTCGATGACGTCGTCGCCGAAGGTGAGGATGTCGATGTCGATCGTTCGCGGTCCCCAGTGCTCGTCACGCACGCGGACCAGGGCTTCCTCCGCCTCGCGACACGCGGTGAGCAGCTCGCCCGGCATGAGGGACGTCTGCACCTCGACGACGGCGTTCAGGAAGTCGGGCTGCGGCGGACCTCCGACGGGGTCGGTCTCGTAGACACGCGAGGAACGAAGCACCGTCAGTCCGCGTTGCCCGGCAAGGAGTTCCACGGCGCGCTGGAGGTTCGCGAGGCGGTCTCCGAGGTTGGACCCGAGGCCGAGATAGGCCTTCGTCATGGGCGCCTCCTCCGCGTGGATCAGCTCCTGCCTTCGACGGTCGCCGCGGCGGCGACACCCTGCACGTCGCTGGAGCGGGCCGCCGACGGCTTATGCACCATCGCCGTCGCGCGCGTCACGCCGGGGCGAGCCGCCACCGCGCTCGCCACGGCGGCCGCGAGCGCTTCCAGCAGATCGAAGGATCCGTTCGCCACCGTGTCACGCGTCGTGCGGATCAGCTCGCGATAGTCCGCGGTTGCGTCGAGGTCATCGCGCGCCACCTCCACTTCGACGTCGAGATCCACGACGAAGTCCTGCGGTTCGTCCTTCTCGCCGGGGTTCGCGCCGTGGCGACCGGAGGCCGCGATACCTGTCAGGAACAGCCGTGACGTGGTCACGTGATCTCCCCTCTGGTCGGCGGGCCGCGCAGCAGGTCGAGACGCACGACGCCCGCCTCCTGCCCGTGGTCGTGATCGTGTTCGTGCCCGATACCGAGGTATCGCGAACGAAGATACTGGTACACGAGAGGCAACGCCGTCTCGGGGGCGTCTTCCGTCACGAAGTGCGAGCAGCCCGGAAGAACGGCAAGGGTCGACATCGGCAGTGCCTCGGCGAGGCATTCGGCGCTTCCGATCGATTGGAAGGGGTCGTCCTCGCCCCATAGGAGCAACGCTGGGCACTCGAGTCGTTCGAGCTGCGACTCGATGCCGATGAGGCCGAGCCCGTCGTGCGCGAGCGCGAGCCGGAAGAACGCGGCCGCACCTTCGCTGCCTCCGAACGGCCGCGCGTACGTCTCGAAGATGTCGTCGGTCATGCGCGACCGCCTCCCCATCCCGAGATCGAAAGACGTCTTCAGGACCGCGCGGACCTGCGCTTCGGTCGGCTGCTCCGGCGCCTGCCGCATCAGCTCGCGCATCGGATCGCTCGGCCAGCTGTCGAACGCGATCGAGTCGACCAGCACCATCGCCTTCACCCCGCCACGGAGCGCGAGCAGCTGCGCGATACCGCCGCCGGTCGCGTGACCCACGACCGCGAACTCGCGGACACCGAGCAACTCGAGCAACTCCCGCACGTAGCCAGCCTGCGCTCGGATGTGCAGCTCGGCGTCGGCGGGCTTCTCGGAGTCGCCCGAGCCGAGCAGGTCTGGTGCGATCGCGCGCATCCACGGCGCGCAGAGCGGGACGAACTCCCGCCAGAGGTACGACGAAGTCGGGAACCCGTGGAGGAACACGATCGCGGGGTTCTCCGCGTCGCCTTCGTCGACGTACGCGAGTTCGCCGCCGCCGACGCGCAGGCGCTTCTTCTCGAGTTCCTCGGTCACTGGCCCGCCCGGGCGATCGCGTCGACGACCTTGACGACGCGAGCCATCTCCTTCACGTCGTGGACACGGACGATGTGCGCGCCTCGCGCCGCCAGCCATGCGACCGCGCCCGCCGTTCCGTCCAAACGTACTTCGCTCGGCATGCCCCCAAGGAGCGTCTGGATGAACCGCTTCCGCGACGGTCCGACCAGCACCGGCCGACCGAGGTCGGCCAGCTCTTCGATGTGTCGCAGCAAGGAGAGATTGTGTTCCAGCTCCTTGCCGAATCCGATCCCGGGGTCGACGGCGAGCGAATGCGGGTCGATCCCAGCGAGCTCCGCCGCCTCGATCCGCTCGCGGAGGTACCCCTTCACCTCAGCGACGACGTCCTCGTAGTGAGGAGCCTGCTGCATCGTCTTCGGGTCGCCCTGCATGTGCATCAGCACCATCCCCGCGCCGGCGTCACGTACCACTGCGAACATCTCCGGATCCGCGCCCGCCGAGACGTCGTTCACGATGACGGCGCCCGCATCGAGGGCGGCCTTGGCCACGGCGGCCTTGCGCGTATCAACGGAGATCGGAACGGGAACGGCGCTCGCCAGACGTTCGATCAGCGGGACGACGCGTTCGATCTCCTCATCCGCGGGGACGGGGTCCGAGCCGGGGCGCGTCGACTCGCCGCCGATGTCCACCATGTCGGCTCCCTCGTCGACGATCCCGATCGCGCGTGCGAGCGCAGCGTCCGGTTCGAGGAACTGTCCGCCATCGGAGAACGAGTCGGGCGTGACGTTCAGTAGCCCCATGATGAGCGTCCGGCTGCCGCACTCGATGATGACCCGACCGCAGCGCCAGGGAAGGATGCTCGGGCTCACACGCATCATCGTAGCCCCGGTCGGCCGGACGGTGGAGGAGAGAAGAAGCCTCAGAAGCCCTTTCCGATGTGGCTCATGGCCTCCTGGCGCGTGCGGGCGTCCGAACGGAACAGCCCTCGCACCGCGGAGGTGAGCGTGAGCGAGCCGGGCTTCTTCACGCCGCGCATCGTCATGCACAGGTGCTCGGCCTCGATAACGACGAACACACCGCGCGGTTCGAGCGCCGCGTCGAGCGCGTCGGCGATCTGTGTGGTCAATCGCTCCTGCACCTGGAGGCGCTTGGAGGCGGTGTCAACAACCCGGGCGATCTTCGAGAGGCCGGTGATCCGTCCGTCCTTGTTCGGGATGTAGGCGACGTGCGCCTTCCCGACGAACGGCAGGGCGTGATGTTCGCACATCGAGTAAAGCGGGATGTCCTTCACCATGATCATCTCGTCGTGATCCGCGCCCTTCACAACCGTAACGAGGCCGACGAGGTCGGCGTCGACGCCGGCGAAGATCTCCTCGTACATCTCGGCGACACGACGCGGCGTGTCTACGACACCCTCGCGATCGGCGTCGTCGCCGATCCCTTCGATGAGGAGACGAACACCCTTCTCGATCTTCTCTCGGTCGAGGCCCATGGTCAGTGGATGGTACCGGGCTTGGGATCCTGTCGGGCGCGAACGACCGCGCGGCGCGAGACGGCGAGACCGGCACCTCGGACCTGCGCATCGCGCTGCGGGCGCTTGGGTACGTCCGCCAGCATCGTCTCGACCTCTTCCTTGTCGATCGTCTCTCGCTCGATCAAGGCCGTAGCGATCTGGTCGAGCTTCGCGCGGTTCTGCTCGAGGATCTCGAGCGCCTCGTCATGCGCTTCGTCGATCATGCGTCGGACCTCGGTGTCGATCTCGAAGGCGACCTGATCCGAGTAGTCCGGCTGAGTCTGGAGGTCGCGGCCGAGGAACACCTCGTGCTGCTTCTGGCCGAGCGTGAGCGGCCCCAGCGTGTCCGACATGCCGTACTCGGTGACCATCTGCCGCGCGACCTTGGTCGCGCGCTCGATGTCGTTCGCAGCACCGGTGGTGATGTCGCCGACGATCAGCTCCTCGGCCACGCGGCCGCCGAGCAGCATCGTGAGCTCGTCGGCCAGCTCCTCGCGCGTCATCAAGAACTTGTCCTGCTCGGGCAGGGTGAGCGTGTAACCGAGGGCCCGCCCGCGCGGGATCACCGAGATCTTGTGGACGGGGTCGGTGTTCGGAAGGATGTGTGCGACCAGCGCGTGTCCACCTTCGTGATAGGCGATCACGCGTTTCTCACGGTCGCTCATCACCCGAGACTTCCGCTCTGGACCGGCCATCACGCGGTCGATGGCCTCTTCGATCTCCTTCATCCCGATCGCCTTCTTGTTCCAGCGGGCGGCCAGCAACGCGGCCTCGTTGATGACGTTCGCGAGGTCGGCGCCGGTGAAACCGGGCGTGCGCCGCGCGACGACATCCAGGTCGACCGTCTCGTCGAACGGCTTGCCACGCGCGTGGACCTTGAGGATGCCCTTGCGGCCCTCGATGTCGGGACGGTCGATCACGACGTGGCGGTCGAAGCGCCCCGGCCGCAGCAGCGCGGGATCGAGGATGTCGGGGCGGTTGGTCGCGGCCATCAGGATGACCGTCGTCCGCTGGTCGAACCCGTCCATCTCAACGAGAAGCTGGTTCAGCGTCTGCTCGCGCTCGTCGTGGCCGCCGCCGAGCCCCGCGCCGCGGTGGCGTCCGACCGCGTCGATCTCGTCGATGAACACGATGGCAGGTGCGGTCTGCTTCGCCTGCTCGAACAGGTCGCGAACGCGCGCCGCGCCCACACCGACGAACATCTCGACGAAGTCGGAACCGCTGATCGAGTAGAAGGGGACGCCGGCTTCGCCGGCCACCGCCCGGGCCAGAAGCGTCTTACCGGTCCCCGGTGGTCCGAACAGCAACACGCCGCGCGGGATCTTCGCTCCCATCGCCTGGAACTTCGCGGGGTTCTGGAGGTATTCCTTGACCTCCTCGAGCTCCTCGATCGCCTCGTCTACCCCGGCGACATCGGCGAAGGTCGTCTTCGGCTGGTCCTTCGTGACCTGCTTGGCGCGCGCCTTGCCGAACTGCATCACGCGCCCGCCGCCGCCTTGGGACTGATTCATTATGTAGATGAATGCACCGACGATCAGCACGACCGGGATGAGCTGGAACAGGAAACCGAGGATCGCCGAACCCTTCTGCGGGTCGACCTTGTACGCGACGGGCTTGTCCTGGAGCGCCTTGGCGATCTGCTCCTCCAAGGCCAATGGGTAGGTGACCGTGTACGTGTTGCCGTTGGTCAGTTGTCCCTGGATCTTCTGGTCGGACTCGAGGATGGTTGCATCCTTGATCTGCCCCGCGGAGACGGCCGAGAGGAACTGCGGCACCGTGATCTCCTGGCCCTGCGAGCCCCTGCCGGCGAACAGGACGAATACCCAGAGCGCGGCGAGCACGACCAGGACGTAGACGGCCGGACCTCGGAGGATCCTGCGATAGGGAGACTCTGGAGGCGGGGCCAGGGGTGCTCCTTTCGAACGCACATGTCAGAAGACACTTCGGGGCCCCAAGCGCGTCTCCCTCGCTGCGGGCCCTCGCCGATGGTAGCAGCCGCGGCCGACATAGGGCATCACCGGATCAACGGATACCGCTGTCGACCAGGACCTTCGCTTCCGCGAACGCGTTCGCGCTTACGGTCACGGTTACCGGCGGAGCGGACCGCGGCCCCCCGCCCGCCGGCAGCACCGCGATCAGCTTGTA
>JBGPKY010000161.1:0-5808 GCA_041486205.1 Actinomycetota bacterium | reverse complement strand
ATGTAGCCCTTGTCGAAGCGCATCCCCTCGACGAACTCGAGCTCCATGCCGAAGGTGTTCGACTCCTCGACGGTGATGACGCCGTCCTTACCGACCTTGTCGACGGCCTCGGCGATCTGCTCGCCGATCTCGGGGTCGGCCGCGGAGATCGCGCCCACATGGGCGATGTCTTCCTTCGAGTCGACTTCCTTGGACTGGTTCTTCAAGCTCTCCACCGCGAGCTCGACCGCCCGCTCGATGCCGCGCTTAAGCGACATCGGATTGGCGCCGGCAGCGACGTTGCGCATGCCTTCCTTCACCATCGCCTGAGCGAGGACGGTAGCGGTCGTCGTGCCGTCGCCGGCCACGTCGTCGGTCTTCTTAGCTACTTCCTTGACGAGCTCCGCGCCGATCTTCTCCTGCGGGTCGTCGAGCTCGATCTCCTTGGCGATCGAGACTCCGTCGTTCGTGATCGTGGGTGCGCCCCACTTCTTCTCGAGGACGACGTTGCGGCCCTTCGGACCCAACGTGATCTTCACGGCGTTCGCGAGCTGGTCCATCCCCCGCTCGAGCGCGCGCCGCGCCTCCTCGTCGAACGTGATGAGCTTGGCTCCCATCGCTGCCTCCTCTTGCCTCTATGGCCTCTCAGCCTAGGCTGACGACTGCTAGCACTCTAGTACTCCGAGTGCTAACCGATTGTACCCAAGAAACCCCCGGTCCTGACAAGGGGTTCCCGGCCAGGACTTGGGCTAGGCGGGGAAACCCTCGCTGGTGACGCGCTCGATGGTCACCTCGACGATGAGGGTTTCACCCGGCGTGAGAGGGAACATCGGCTCGTACTGGCGGAACTTCTCGTCGAGGAGGGCCTGGGCGCGCTCCCAGTCGGGCCCTTCGGCAAAGATCTGGGCCGTACCGCGGATCTGGACCTGGTGGTTCATGTTCCACTCCTCGACGTAGGAGTCGAACACGACCGCGCAGCGCGGGTTCTCACGCAGGAAGCGGACCTTCGCGGTGGGGTCGGAAGCGAAGACCAGCTTGTCGCCGTCGAGCACAGGGCAGATCGGCACGACGTGCGGTGCGCCGTCGGCATCGACAGAGGCGAACCGCCCCACCCGCTCCCAACGGACGAACGCGGCCTCGGCTTCCGTGAGCGTCGAGCGAGCCGCTATCCGTCACCTCCGGCGCCGGTGTCGACCATCTCGTGGATCTGCTCGACGATCTCGGCGTTGGCGAGCGTCGTCACGTCGCCGAGCGGGCGACCTTGGGCGACGTCGCGGAGCAGCCGCCGCATGATCTTCCCCGACCGCGTCTTCGGCAGGTCGTTCGTGAAGATGATGCCGTGCGGTCGCGCGATCTTGCCGATCAGGTTCGAGACGTGATCGCGCAGCTCTTTGGCCACCGTGTCGTCGCCAACGAAGCCGCTCTTCAGCGTGACGAACGCAACGATGGCTTCACCGACCAGCTCATCGGGCCGCGAGACCACGGCGGCCTCGGCCACCTTCGGGTTGTCGACCAAAGCGGATTCGATCTCGTACGTCGACAGACGATGGCCGGCGACGTTCATGACGTCGTCGGTGCGGCCGAGGAGCCAGTAGTAGCCCTCCTCGTCCCGCTTCGCTCCGTCGCCAGCGAGATAGATCTTGTCGCCGTACTTCCCGAAGTAAGTGGATACGTAGCGGTCCGGGTCGTTCCAGATCGTGCGGAACATGGCGGGCCAAGGCCGCGTGAGTACGAGGTATCCACCGCCGCCGAGCGGCACCGAGTTGCCTTGCTCGTCTAAGACGTCCGCCCCGATACTGGGGAACGGATCCGTCGCGGAGCCGGGCTTCAGCTTCGTGACCCCGGGGAGCGGCGTGATGAGGATCATGCCCGTCTCTGTCTGCCACCAGGTGTCGACGATCGGGCAGCGCTCGGTCCCGATGAACTTCCAGTACCAGATCCACGCCTCGGGGTTGATCGGCTCGCCAACGCTTCCCAGCAGTCGCAGCGAGGATAGATCGTGCTTCTCGGGGAACTCCGTGCCCCAGCGCATGAACGCGCGGATCGCGGTCGGCGCCGTGTACAGGATCGTTGCCTTGTAACGCTCGGCGATCGCCCAGAGGCGGTCCTTGTCAGGCCAGTCGGGCGCGCCTTCGTACATGATGCTCGTCGTGTGGTTGGCGAGCGGCCCATACACGATGTACGAGTGGCCGGTCACCCAGCCGATGTCGGCCGCGCACCAGAACACGTCGTCGTCGTGGATGTCGAAGATCAGCCGGTGCGTCGCGGTCACGCCCGTCATGTAGCCGCCGGTCGTGTGTACGATCCCCTTCGGCTTGCCTGTGGTGCCGCTCGTGTAGAGCAGATAGAGCAGGTCCTCGGCGTCCATCTCCTCCGGCGGGCAGTCGGCCGATTGCTCCGCGATCAGCTCGTGATACCCGTGGTCGCGCCCAGCGGTGAACGGGTGTTCGCCGCCGGTGCGACGAACGGTCACGACGTGCTCGATCGTCGGGCACCCCTTCAGCGCCTCGTCGGCGTTCCGCTTGAGCGGTACGAGCGAGCCGCGCCGGAAACCGCCATCGGAGGTGACGAGTACCTTCGCGCCTGCGTCGTTGATCCGGTCCTTGAGCGCATCCGCGGCGAACCCTCCGAACACAACCCCATGTACGGCGCCGATCCGCGCGCACGCTAGCATGGCGATCGGCAGCTCGGGGATCATGCCGAGATAGATGGCGACGCGGTCACCCTTCTGTACCCCGAGGGACCTCAGAGCGTTCGCGAAGCGCGAAACCTCATCGAGCAGTTCGGAGTATGTGATCGTGCGACGCTCGTCAGGCTCGCCCTCCCAGTAGTACGCGACCTTGCCCCCGCCGCCGGCTTCTACATGGCGGTCCAGGCAGTTGTAGGAGGCATTCAGTTTCCCGCCGACGAACCACTTCACCCACGGCGGGTTCCACTCCATCACCGTGTCCCACTTCTTCGACCAGGTGAGGCGGTCGGCCTGCTCGGCCCAGAACCCTTCGAAGTCGGCATCGGCTTTCTCGTAGATGGACCGGTCGCTCACGTGGGCGTGAGCCGCGAACTCCTTCGGAGGTTCGAACTCCCGCTTCTCGGTGAGGAGGGCTGCGATCGTCTGCTCGACTTCGGCCATTTCCTGGGCCTCCTGTGCGTGGGTCGTTCGGTCATGGTATTCGGCGGCGCATCGGGCGGCGACCGATGGGGCCCGCGAAGGACCCGAAATCGAAGGGACGATGTGCTTGCATCCGTGCGTAGGGCCTGGGACCATCGTGCCTACGAGGTCGCCTCTAGGCGGCCTCGAAGGCTGTGGGGGAAGGAGGCCGTTATGGCCAAGTACGAGGCGTACTGCGTGAAGTGCCGGGCCAAGCGCGAGTTCGAGGGGACCGAGGTCACCCTCAAGAACGGCCGGAGAGCCGCTCAGGGGCAGTGCCCGGTGTGCGGCACGAAGGTCATGCGGATCCTAGGTAAGGCCAGCTAGCGGGGAAGACGGCGCCGCCGGGTCGGACCCGGCCTACGAGAGCCGGCCGAGGAGTTCGCTTGCGGCGAAGATGGGCCTCTCTGGGGCTGCCCGGCGGTGGCGCTTGGCAAGGTCCTCCACCGTCGTCTCATCGAACACCTGCTTGATCGCGAGAGCTACGTCCCCCCAGAACCCCTGGAGCCCGCACGCCGAGTCCTGGAAGCAGGTGTGGTCCGACGGCTCCAAGCAGAACATCGGGAAGAGTTGCCCCTCGATCGCGTCTGCGATCTGAGCGACCGAGATCTCGGCCGGGTCCCTGGCGATGCGGCACCCGCCGCCCGCGCCTCGGAAGGACTCGACCAAGCCCGCCTTGTGAAGCGCCCCGAGCTGCTGCTCGAGGAACCGGAGAGGCACCTGCTGGGCCTCGGCGATCTCGCGAGCAGGCACCAGCTGACCGCTATCACGGCGAAGCGTGAGCTCGATCATCGCGCGCATCGCGTATTCGAGCTTCTGAGAGATCTTGAGCACCGGTGTGGGCCTCCTCCGGCCAATGTAGGGTCGGGGTATGCGAGTGTCAACGCACTCGATGAGCAGGTCAAACGCTCTTATGCCACCTCGCTGACCCGACTCGCCCCACGGGACCGCTTCCATAAGGCCCGGACAACTCGGGGAGAGGGCGCGGAGGCTGCCCAGGGAGTCCTTGCAGGGTAGTTCGATTGACCCAGCACAGATGGCCTAGCTGGGGGATGCACCGGCGGATGCAACGTGTCGACATCTAAGGACGTGAGGGTGAGGTGATGGCGTGCGCGTGCTGGTGATCGACGACGAGCCTGACGTCTTGCTGCTCTGCAGGGTCAACTTCGAGTTCGCCGGACACGAGGTGCTCGAGGCCCTGGATGGTGAACGGGGGATGGAGCTTGCGACGCGTGAGCATCCCGACCTCATCGTGCTCGACGTCATGCTCCCCAACCGTGACGGCATATCGATCCTGGAGGAGCTCGGCACGCGGTTCGACACCAACAAGGTCCCCGTCGTTCTGCTGACGGCGAAGGCGCAAGCCGAGGATCAGCTCCGCGGATGGAGAGCTGGCGCGGCGGAGTACGTCACGAAGCCATTCTCTCCGGTGACGCTCACCGAGATAGTCAAGAGGATCGTCGAGATGTCGCCCGAAGAACGCAGACAGCATCGCGAGCGGGCGCTGGTAGACCTCATCGGGCACTAGATCAGGAAGGCCCGCGTCGCACCAGCAGTAGACTCCCCGGCGTGCTTCCCATCGTGCCGATCGCGCCCAAGCGCCTGGCGGACTACGTCGGGGCGGCGGGCGAAGAGGCGGTCGAGCGCTTGCGCGAGACCGCGATGCCTCTCGCAGGAGCCCGAGTCCTTCAGGTGAACAGCACCGCCTACGGAGGGGGCGTCGCGGAGCTGCTGCACACCCAGATCCCGCTCATGATCGATCTTGGGATCGACGCCACGTGGACACTCATGGAGGGCTCCGACGAGTACTACGCGGTCACGAAGGCGGTTCACAACGGGCTCCAGGGGGCCGAAGTCCCATGGACCGACGAGATGCGTGCGACGTATTGGGAACGGATCCGGGTGAACGCCGCCGAGATGACCGAGAAGTTCGACTTCGTGATGATCCACGACACGCAGCCGGCCGCGGTCCTCCAAGTGCTCGACGGAGAGGGCAGGCGTGCAGGGAAGTGGCTCTGGCGTTGCCACATCGACCTCTCGACCCCCTTCGCGCCCGTGTGGGACTTCTTCGAACCGTTCGTCAACCGCTACGACGCAGCCATCTTCACTATGTCGGACTTCGCACAGCCGGGGATCACCGGACCCAAGCTCGCGTTCATCCCGCCCTCGATAGACCCCCTCTCGACGAAGAACTGCGACGTGGACGAAGCGATGATCGCCGAGGTGCTGCACGGTTTCGGGATCGACCAGAGGCGGCCGATCGTCACGCAGGTCTCGCGGTTCGACCCCTGGAAGGACCCCGTGGGCGTGATCGACGCGTTCCGCCTCGCGCGCGAGGAGATCCCCGGCCTGCAACTCATCATGGCGGGCTCGATGGCGCACGACGATCCCGAGGGGATGGAGTTCCTCGCGATGACCGAGGAACACCGCGAGGGCGACGGCGACATCCACCTGCTCACGAACCTCCAGAACGTCGGCAACCTGGAGGTCAACGTGTTCCAGCGCGCGTCCGACATCGTCGTGCAGAAGTCCACGCGGGAGGGGTTCGGTCTCGTGGTCGCCGAAGGGATGTGGAAAGAGAAACCGGTGGTCGGCGGCGACGTCGGCGGCATCCGGCTCCAGATCACCGACGGTGAGACCGGGTTCCTCGTCGACTCGGTCGAGACCTGCGCGAAGCGGAT
>JBGPKY010000160.1:0-5839 GCA_041486205.1 Actinomycetota bacterium | reverse complement strand
GATCGCCAACACGACGAACCCGATCCGAAGGAGCACCGGGTCGACGCCGAGGTATCGTCCCAGGCCCCCGCACACGCCGGCCACGACGCGCTCGCTGCGGCTGCGGCGCAGGAGTCGTGGCGTCTCGGCCTTCGGTTCGTTCTCGGCCATGCTGCGACGATATCGAGGTGGCGGCAGGCTGTCGACGCCGCCTCAGTTCCGGTCCGGACGCACGGGTGCGGCGAGAGCGGCGGTCGCACGCGTCCCGAGCGCAGCCGCAGGGATGCGATCGAGGAACCCCGCGAGCGCGAGCAGCAGCGGCATCAGGTCGTCGATCGGGCGCTTCGCGTAGCAGAGGACGAGTCGACCGTTGACCTCGAAGGCGAGATCCTCGCCCAGTCCTAGCATCCACCCGCTCATCCGGTCGTCCAGAAGGGCCCGAGCGAAGGTCTCGTCGCCCCGCACACCGAAGATGCGCCCGAACGCCTCGGAGCCGACGTCGACGTCCCGGAGATCTCCCCGCTCCGCGGGCAGCGTGAGGAACGTCACAGGTTCGATCACCAGCGCCGGACACTCGTACTCGCTCCCCGCCAACGCGCAGAGGAACCGGTTCTCGGGCAAACCCGTTCCGGGCGAATACCGGAACTCGAACGCCCGGAGCTCTCGATGATGCCAGGAACCCCACATCACCTTCTCCACAACCTGATCGGTCCCGCGCGCGAGGAGCGCAAGCGGGAAGGCGGAGATCCCGAACGGGTCTCCGTCGGCGTGCTGCAACCCGAGAGCGGCGACGCCGCCCCCCTCGGCTTCGGCATTCACGCTGCTTCGCAGGAGCCACCAGGCGTAGGTGCCACCAACGATCAGGGCCGCGATGAAGAGGAGGGGCGGCATCTGTTTCAAGACCAGAGCGACCAAGACCACCACGAGGAAGAAGGCGATCAGCCGCAGCCAAGCGCTCACGGCGGGAGTATCGCACCCTCGGTGGGACGCCGGGAAGCCCGCAACTTCAGCTCCGCGGATAGAAGGACGTCACCACATGCGGGATGTGCCCAAGGAATCCATCGAGGACCGCTACGATATCCTCCAAGTTCTCTGGCGCTAGAAGCTGCATCTCACCGCAGAGAGCCCAAGTCCCGCCGACCTCGAAAGAGCGCTCTTTCGGAAGCCCCAGAAGCCACTCCATCAGCCGCTGATCGAGGAGGGCTGTCGCCGTCATCGGCTCTTCCGCCAAAACCCGATAGCGCTGGCCGAATCCCGCGCTCTCGAACCGGGCCTCGCTCAGCCCCATGAAGTCGACCGCTTCCCCTGCCGGACCTTCACGAAGGTCGAAGAAGGACCGAGGCTGGACAACGATGCGAGGGCATACGAACGGGACCGACCCAACAGCACACGTGCGCCATCGAACCGGCTCGTATCCGACGCCTCCCTCGTCCCGGACGTCGAAGACCAACAGGTGCCTCCTGCCTTCCCATCCTGAAACGAGGTTCAAGCACGTAACCGAGTACCCGACGCTTCCCAAGCTGGGTAGCGCCCTCCATGAGCTTGGGAGACGGAATCGCGCGCGAAACCTCAGCCCCCTCCGAACAGCGGCACGCGAAAGATCACGGCCTCGTCGGCTCGAGGGGATCTGGCGATAGACGATCCACGTCGAAAGACCCGCGAGCGCGGCCACGAGCAGCAAGGCGAACAGCGAGCCCGGCAGACCGCGCCGATCGAGACCCGCGAGATAGGGCAGGGAGACGAAAGTACCCCCGATCAGCCCGAGCGTCGCGACTGCCCAGGCAGCCGAGCGAACGAGATACCGGAGGCTGAGCTTCACGAGGCGCCACTCCGGTCGGCGAGGGTCATGCCGAACAGAGCATGATCGACGGGCCCATCCACCGAAGACATGAACCCCCTCAGAACCCCCTCGAACGAGAACCCGAGGCGCTCCAGCAACCGACGCATCGCGACGTTCCCGACCTCTGTTGAGGCTTGCAGTCGGTGAGCGCCCTCGACTTCGAACAGATGGGTCGCGATCAGGCCGGTCGCTTCCGTACCGAAACCCCTGCCGCGATCGGCCGGGTCGTAGATCTCGATCCCTAGCTCGAACACACCGGGAGGCAGCGCGTCCTCGGAACATCGCGCCTGGATCTCGCCCACGAGCTTACCGTCGGCCTCGAGAGCGAACAGGATCTCCGACTTCGTGAGCGTGCTGGAAAGCGCGAGCCGTCGGCGCAGTGCCTCCTCCGACACGACGTGCGCCCTTTGCAGGACTTTCGCGCCGGAGCGATCCTCTTCTCGCCGGAGCGAAAGCGCCTCGTCGAACTCCTCCGCGCGGAAAGGACGAAGCAGCACGCGCCTGCCGCGGATCTCCGTCAAGACCCCGCGTCCCCCGGCATCCACTCGAACGACACGAGCGTGCGGAGCGGAACGATCTCGACGGCGGCCGAGGAAGGCCCGAGCGGCGTCGCTCGCCCACGACGAACGCGGCGCAGCTCGGTCTCGAGCCGGCCCGCCCGACGCCTCAGCTCCTCGAGCTGGTCCTGCATCTCCATGATCAGGGCGACGCCGGCTAGGTTCACGCCGTGGCGCTGCGTCAGGTCTTGGATCATCTGTAGTCGCGAGATGTCGCGAGCAGAATAGCGACGCGCTTTGCCCGACGTCCGCTTCGGGCGCAAGAGGCCTTTGCGTTCGTAGATGCGGAGCGTTTGCGGGTGCACGCCGGCGAGTTCCGCGGCGACGCTGATGATGTAGACGGCGTGATCCTCCGCCGGCCGACCGTCTGCTCCCAAGACGTCCCCCCGATCAGGCATCGACGCCCAAGCTCGCGCGCGGAGACTTCTTCTGCGAATCCTGGAGCTGACTCAAGAGCGCCTTCTCCTCGCGGGAGAGCTTCGAGGGCACGTCGACGCGAACCGTCACGAGCAGATCCCCCCGGCCGCCCTTCTTCGGTGCGCCGAGGCCCCGGACGCGGAACGTCCGCCCGCTCTGCGTGCCGCTGGGGATCTTCAGCGTCACCGCGCCGTTCAACGTTGGTATCTGCACGTTCGCTCCGAGCGCCGCCTCCGGGAAGGTCACCGGCAGCTCCAGCGTGAGGTCGTTGCCCTTGCGGCTGAAGAGTCGGTGAGGAGCCACATGCACGACGACGTACAGGTCGCCGGCCGGCGCGCCAGCTGGACCGGGTTCGCCGCGGCCGGCCAGGCGGATCCGTCCACCGTCCCTCACGCCCCCAGGGATCTTCACCGTGAGGTTTCGCGTGGTTCGGACGCTCCCCGAACCACGACACACCGTGCACGGTCGTTCGACGACGCGGCCCGTCCCCCGGCAGCGCGGGCAGGTCTGCGACATCTGGAAGGGGCCCTGATTGACGCTGACGGCCCCCGCGCCGCCGCACTGAGGACAGGTCGTCGGACTCGTCCCCGGTTCGGCGCCGCTGCCGTGACACGTCGGACACGGCGCGGGCCCAGCGATGCGCACCGGCACGGTCGTGCCGCTCATCGAGTCCTCGAACGACACGCGGACCTCGGTCTCTAGGTCGGCTCCGCGAACCGGCTGCGTGCGACCACGACCGCGGCCGCCGGTGAACACGCTGAAGAGGTCTCCGATGTCGCCGAAACCGCCGACGCCTCCCATGTCCTCGAACCGGACACCGCCCCCGCCGGGGAACCCACCCGCGCCCGCCCCGGACGACGCCATCTCACGAACCTGGTCGTACTGCTTGCGCTTCTCCTCGTTGCCGACGACGTCGTAGGCGGCCGAGATCTCCTTGAAGCGTTCCTCGGCGTCTTTGTTCCCGGCATTCGCATCCGGGTGATGCTTCTGCGCGAGCTTGCGGTAGGCCTTCTTGATCTCGGCGTGCGAGGCGTTCTTGGCCACGCCGAGGACGTGGTAGTAGTCCTTCTCGAACCACTCGCGCCGGGCGTCGCCGTTCACGGCGACCTCCTAGGACCCGTGGCTCACGCGAACGCCCGCCGGGCGGATGACGCGGCCTCTCAGGGTGTAGCCCTGGCGGAACACGTCGGCGACGACGGGTTCGCCATCGCCGTCTCCCGAACCCATGAGGGCCTCGTGCAACTCCGGGTCGAAAGGTTTCCCCTCGGCGTCGATCCGCTCCAAGCCCTCGGCCCGGAGCCCATCGACGAGCTTCGCGTACACCAGTTCGACACCTCGGAGGAACTTGTCGAAGTCCGGCTTCTGCTCCGCCGCGATCAGCGCGAGCTCGAAGTCGTCGAGGACCTCGAGCAGCTTGCTCACCAGCGGCTCCGCTGCCATCTCCACCGCTCGCGTCTGTTCTTTCAAGACGCGCTTGCGGTAGTTGTCGAACTCGGCCTGGAGTCGCCGAAGGTGGTCGAGGTACTCGGCCGCCTCGCCGCGCGCCGTCGCGAGCTCGAGATCCTCGGAAGCCTGCCGCTCGGACTTCCCGGGGGATGGGGACCGGGGTGCAGCCCCCGCTCGAGCCGGGGTTGCACCGTCATCCGCGCGGACGCGTCGGCGGTCGGTAACCTTCACCTTCGGCCGCTCGCTGGGCTCGCGAGAGTCTTCGTCGTTCATGCTTCGTCCACGATCTCGCCCTCGACGACGTCCTCGTCGCCGGAAGGCCCCGACGATGCGCTGCCGCCAGCCGCGGAACCCTGCGCCTCGGCCTGCTGAGCAGTGCGTTCGTACATGGCCTGACCGATCCGCTGGAAGACCTGCATCGTGGCGTCCGTGGCGGATCGGATCCGATCTGCGTTGGCGTCCTCCGCCTTCAGAACCTCCCTCAGCTCGTCGTTCCTCTTCTTCAGCTCGTCGCGGTCCCCCTCGGGAACCTTGTCGCCCCACTCGACGAGAGCCTTGTCGACCTGATACGTGAGCTGGTCGGCAGCGTTTCGGACCTCTGCAGCCTCGCGACGCTGGTGGTCCTCGGCCGCGAACTTCTCGGCGTCCGTCACCATGCGGTCGATCTCCTCCTTCGAAAGTGCCGTTCCACCCGTGATAGTCATCTGCTGCTCCTTGCCCGTGGCGAGGTCCTTAGCAGAGACGTTCACGATCCCGTTCGCATCGATGTCGAATGCGACCTCGATCTGCGGGACACCGCGCGGCGCGGGCGGCATGCCCATCAGATGGAACTTCCCGAGCGAACGCACACCCGGCGAGAACACCGTCTCGGCCTCGCCCTGCAGGACGTGGATCTCGACCGTCGTCTGGTTGTCGTCGGCCGTCGTGAAGATCTCCGATTTGCGCGTCGGGATCGTCGTGTTGCGCTCGATCAGCCGCGTGAAGATCCCGCCCTTCGTCTCGACACCGAGGGTCAGCGGCGTGACGTCGAGGAGCAGGATGTCCTTGACATCTCCCTTCAAAACGCCGGCCTGGATGGCGGCACCCACCGCGACGACCTCGTCAGGGTTCACACCCTTGTGCGGCTCCTTGCCCCCGGTCAGCTTGCGTATCAGCTCCTGGATCATCGGCATCCGGGTGGCACCGCCGACCAGGATGATGTGGTCGATAGCCGCGACTTCCTTGCCCCAGTCCTTCACGGCTTGCTCGAACGGCCCGCGGCACCTGTCGACCAAGTCCTCGGTCATGCGCTCGAACTCCGAGCGCGTGAGCTTCATCTCGAGGTGAAGCGGTCCATCGGAGGTCGCCGTGACGAACGGAAGGTTGACCGACGCCTCGGTCACCTGCGACAGCTCGATCTTGGCCTTCTCTGCGGCTTCCTTCAGCCGTTGGAGGGCCATACGGTCGTTGGACAGATCGACACCGTGTGCGTTCTTGAACTCCTTCACCATCCAGTCGATGACGCGCTGGTCCCAGTCATCACCGCCGAGGTGCGTGTCGCCGTGCGTCGCCTTGACCTCGAAGACCCCTTCGCCGATCTCGAGCAGCGATACGTCGAAGG
>JBGPKY010000159.1:0-5911 GCA_041486205.1 Actinomycetota bacterium | reverse complement strand
CGTCGTCCGGATCGACGTCGCCGCCCACGTCGCCCCCGACCTCGCCTCCGACTTCTCCGCCCACGTCGCCCCCGACCTCGCCGCCCACGTCGCCGCCAACGTCCCCGCCGCCGGGGCCGAGCGACTCGATCGACATCGGCGGCCACCACGTCGTGCTCCTCGACATCTTCCACAACAAGAAGAAGTCGCAGATCGCCGTGGACGGGAAGGTCTACACGGTGGAAGTCGGAGCGCGGTTCGCCTTGAACTTCAAGCTTGTGAGGATCGACGGCAAGTGCACCGACATCCTCTTCGGAGACCAGAAGTTCACGCTGTGCGTCTCGAAATGAGCTGAAGCTCCGGCGGTCCGCATTCGGGGGGAGCGGTCGCCGGCCGTGAGGGCGGTCCCGGTCACGGGACCGCCCTCCTCCATCCGGCTTTCGCGAACGTGGATCCGTTCGGGCCAAAGGCCCGGCCCACTATCATGGGGGCCATGTTGCGGCAGCTCACGGCGGGTGAATCTCACGGGAAGGCTCTCGTCGCCGTGCTCGACGGCCTACCTGCCGGAGTGCCCGTCTCGCCGAAGGAGCTCGCAGGAGAGCTGGCTCGACGCCGGCACGGCTACGGCCGTAGTGGGCGGCAGAAGCTCGAGTCCGACCGCGCGGAGATACTCGCGGGCGTGCGCCACGGCCGCACGCTCGGCAGCCCCATCGCCATCACCATCGAGAACAGCGAGTGGGAGGAGAAGTACCGCGACCTGATGGGTGTGGAAGGGGAGACCGATCCTTCAGACAAGTTGACCAAGCCGCGTCCTGGACACGCGGACCTCGCCGGCGTGCAGAAGTACGGATTCGACGATGTTCGCAACGTGTTGGAGCGCGCGAGCGCACGTGAGACGGCGGCACGGGTGGCTCTCGGATGTTTCTGCAAGGCCTTCCTCGGAGAGCTGGGCGTGCGGATCGTGTCCCACGTCGTGCGCATAGGCAAGGTGAGTGCGCGTGCCGGCGGCGCTCCCAAGCCCGAGGACCTCGACGCGATCGACGCATCGGCGGTTCGGTGCTTCGATGAAGCCGCCTCGGCGCGGATGGTGGCCGAGATCGACACCGTTCGCAAGTCTCGCGACACGCTTGGGGGTGTGTTCGAGGTCCTGGCGTACGGTTGCCCGCCGGGGCTCGGCTCGCACGTTCAGTACGACCGCAAGCTGGACGCACGACTCGCGCTCGCGCTCATGAGCATCCAGTCGGTGAAGGGCTTCGAGGTAGGCGACGGATTCGCGACTGCGGCCCGTCTAGGTTCCAAGGCGCACGATGAGATCGTCTCGCGCGCCGGACGCTTACAGCGCAAGACGGCGCGGGCCGGCGGCATCGAGGGTGGCATGAGCACCGGTCAGCCGATCCGCATGCGAGCGGCGATGAAACCGTTCTCCACGGTTCCGAAGCCACTCGCCACCGTCGACCTTTCGACCGGCCTCCAGGCGCAGGCCATCAAGCAGCGCACGGATGTGTGCGCCGTGCCGGCCGGCGCCGTGGTCGGGGAGGCGGCCGTCGCGTTCGTCTTGGCCGAGGCCATGCTGGAGAAATTCGGCGGCGACTCGCTCCCTGAGACCCGCCGGAACCTGGAGAGCTATCTGGCGGCGCTTCCGTGATCGTCTACCTCGTGGGGATGCCGGGATCGGGGAAATCGACCGTTGGACGCGAGCTCGCCCGGCGCCTCGGCGTGCCGTTCGTGGATCTCGATGACGAGATCGCTGCCGCCGCCGGGAAGTCGGTTTCGGCGATCTTCGCCGAGGACGGCGAGGTGCGGTTCCGCGAGCTCGAGGCAGGGGCGCTGGTTCGTGTCGCGGGCGCTGCCGATCCCTCGGTCGTGGGGTGCGGCGGCGGCGTAGTGCTCGAGCCTGCTAACCGCGTAACCCTGCGGGCCACCGGTGTCGCGGTGTTCCTCTCCGTTCCGCTCTCGCAGCTGAAAGATCGCGTCGTCCCCTCCGCCGATAGGCCGCTGATCCACGAGGAGGGTGACCTTGAACGGCTCCTCGCGGCTCGCGAGCCGCTGTACCGGGAGTTCGCTGCTCACGTCGTGGACGGCAGCGGAGCACCGGAGGCTGTGGCCGTGGCCATCGAGGAGGAACTCCGTTGGTCCGCGTGAGCGTCGCGGCACCGAGCCGCGCGTACGACGCCGTCGTTGGTGCTGGGCTTCTCTCCGATGCCGGCATACACCTGCCGGAGCTGGCGAAGGCCGAGCGTGCGTTCGTCGTCGCCGACAACGTCGTCGCAGGACACTTCTTCGAGCAGTTGGCCGCGGGGCTTGCCGTCTGCGGGTTGACGGCGGTGCACCTCGGGATACCGCAAGGGGAGGAGGCGAAGTCGCTCAACGTCGCAGCCGCGTTGCAGCGCCAGCTCGCGACGCAGGAAGCGCACCGCGACGACGTCCTCGTTGCCCTCGGCGGCGGCGCGACCGGCGACCTCGCCGGGTTCGTCGCGGCCACATACATGCGCGGCGTGCCGTTCGTTCAGGTGCCCACGACGCTTACCGCGCAGGTCGACGCCTCCGTGGGAGGAAAGACCGCCGTGAACCTCCCTGAAGGCAAGAACCTCGTCGGCGTCTTCTACCAGCCCGTCGCGGTGCTCGCCGACGTGACGACGCTCGCGACGTTGCCCGAGCGGGAGTTCAGGAGCGGCCTGGGCGAAGTGGCCAAGTACGCGCTCACTTTGGACGCGCAGTTGCTCGCGTTGCTCGAGCGCGATCTCCCAAGGGTGCTCGCGCGCGAGGCGGCTGTGCTGGAAGAGCTCGTGGCCCGGTGTCTGAGGGCGAAAGCTGCCACCGTCGCGGTCGACGAGCGAGACACGGGCGCGCGGCTGGTCCTCAACTACGGTCACACGCTCGGGCACGCGCTCGAACGGCTAGACGCATTCGAGGGGCGCTCCCACGGTGAGGCGATCTCGATCGGGATGATGTTCGCAGCTCGTCTGGCGGAATCGCTCGACATCGCGCCGTCGGGGGTCGTCGCTCGCCACGCGCGGCTGCTCGCGTCGCTCGGCCTGGAAGCCGACGGACAGCTTCCCGCGTCCGACCAGATCCTCGCCGCGATGCGGTTGGACAAGAAGTACCACGGGGGGTTGCGGTTCGTGCTCCTCGAGGAGGTCGGTCGCCCGAAGGTCGTCGCGGACATCTCCGACGACGTCATCCGTGCGACCCTCAAGGAGATGGGGGCGGCTGGATGAAGGTGCTATTCGTGTTCGGACCGAACCTCGGGGTCCTCGGCGAACGTGAGCCGGAGAAGTACGGCTCGCAGACGCTCGCCGAGCTCATGGGAGAAGTCGCCGAGCGGGGGACGTCCCTGGGCCACGAGGTGGAGTGGCGCCAGTCCGATCACGAGGGCGACCTGGTCGGGTGGCTGCTCGGCGCGGCTCGCGAGGGGTTCGGCGCGGTCGTCGTGAACCCGGGTGCACTCACTCACTACTCGTACTCGTTGCGAGACGCCGTGGAGGCTTGCGGTGCACCGGTCATCGAGGTTCACATGACGAATATCTATGCGCGCGAGGGGTTCCGCCGACATTCCGTGATCTCTCCGGTCGCCCGGGCGAGCATCGCAGGTGCCGGCGCCGGCGGCTACCATCTCGCGTTGGAGGCCCTGCCGTGGATCATCAGCTGAGGCGCAAGCGCCTCGTCGCGCGCCTGGGCGACCTTGGGGTCGAAGCGCTTCTCGTGACGAGGCCGCCGAACGTTCGCTACCTGACCGGCTTCACGGGTTCCAACGGACAGGTGGTCGTCGCGCCCGGCGAGTCGGTCTTCTTCACCGACGGGCGTTACACGGAGCAATCGCGTCACGAGGTCCCTGATCTCGAGCGCGTCGTCTACTCGGACAGGTTCCCGCAGGCGCTGTTCGATGCCTGCGACCGGCTGGGCGTCGGTCGGGTCGGGTTCGAGTCGGCAGGCGTCACGTACAAGACCTACGAGGAGCTGTCCGCGAAGGCCCACGGAGTGCAGCTCTCACCCGTCGGCGAGGAGGTCGATGGTCTGCGCTGGGTGAAGGAGCCGGAGGAGCTGCGCATGATCGAAGCCGCCCAGGAGTCCACAGACGCAGGATTCGACGCCATCTTGGGGAAGTTCCGCGAGGAGATGACGGAGAAGGATCTCGAGCTCGAGCTTCAGCTGGCGATGCGTGCGGCAGGCGCCGATGACCTCGCCTTCGAGACGATCGTGGCGTTCGGCGAGAGCGCCGCCGAGCCTCATCACGATCCGACCGATCGGCCACTTCATCGGGGCGACATCGTGAAGCTCGACTTCGGCGCCCAGATCGGCGGCTATCACGCCGACATGACGCGGACGGTTTCTTTCGGCGACCCGCCCGCCGAGCTTCGCGAGATCTACGACATCGTTCGACGTGCGCAACAGGCGGGCGTGGAAGCCGTGCACCCCGGCGTGGTCGGAAAAGACGCCGACCTCGCGTCGCGCCGCGTGATCGAGGAGGCCGGCTACGGCGATCGCTACTCGCACTCACTCGGGCACGGCATCGGCCTCGAGGTCCACGAGGGACCCTACCTCCGACGGGGCGGCGAGGACGTGGTACCTGCGGGTACCGTGGTGACCGTGGAGCCCGGGATCTACGTTCCCGGGCTGGGCGGCGTTCGCATCGAAGACATGGTCGAGGTGACCGAGGACGGTTGCCGCGTGATCCCGAGATCGACGAAGGAGCTCCTCGTCGTATGAGCGTTTCCACCAACGACTTCAAGAACGGCATGACGCTGGACCTCGACGGGGTCCTGTTCCAGGTGATCGAGTTCCAGCACGTGAAACCGGGCAAGGGCGGCGCGTTCGTCCGCACGAAGCTTCGCAACGTGAAGACCGGGGCTGTCATCGAGCGAACCTTCAACGCAGGCGTGAAGATCGGTATGGCGATCGTGGAGCGTAAGGACATGCAGTACCTCTACGTCGACGGCGAGCACTTCGTGTTCATGGACAACCAGACCTACGACCAGGTCAGCGTGCCGACCGGGCTGGTCGGAGACGCGGCCAGCTACCTAGCCGCCGGCTCGAGCGCCCAGGTCGCGCTTCACCAAGGAGTGGCGATCACCGTCGAGCTGCCTGCCTCCGTCGTGCTCACCGTGACGAAGGCTGAACCCGGCGTGAAGGGCGACCGCGTGAGCGGCGCGTTGAAGCCGGTGACCCTCGAGACCGGGCTCGTAGTGAGCGTCCCGCTCTTCGTCGAGGAGGGCGAGAGGGTCAAGGTCGACACCCGCACCGGCGAGTACATCGAACGGGTGAAGTGAGCCGCGTGGCTTCGCGCAGACAGGCCCGGCGCCAAGCGGTCGACATCCTCTACCAAGCCGACGTCACCGGCGCCGACCCGCTCGGCGTCACACAGGAGTGGGAGGTCGTGGGCCGTGCAGTCGAGCCGTTCGCCCGCGAGCTCGTCGCCGGCGTAGCCGGTCACAGCGCCGAGATCGATGAGCTGCTCGCCCGCTACGCGGAGGACTGGACCGTGGAGCGCATGGCCGCGCTCGACCGCACGATCCTTCGCGTGGCGACATTCGAGCTTCTTCACCGACCCGACATCCCGCCGGCGGCCGCTATCGACGAGGCGGTCGCGGCGGCCAAAGAACTCTCGACCGAGGACTCCGGCCGTTTCGTGAACGGCATCCTGGGTCGGGTTGCGAGAGAGGGTATCGGAGAACGAATCACCCCGCCGAGGTAGGGGGATCGGCGGGGCTAGGTCCTAGCTACTCGGACGAGTTGTCGGCCTTCTTCTCGGCCTTGGGCTCGGCCGTGTCGGGTTCGTCGTCTTTGGACCCTTCCTGAAGACCCTTCTTGAACTCGCTCGAGGACCGTCCGAGTGCTCGAGCCATCTCGGGCAGCTTCTTTGCCCCGAAGAGCAGCACGACCACGATCCCGATGATGATCCATTCGGTAGGACCAGGCATGACCACGACCCTTT
>JBGPKY010000158.1:0-5971 GCA_041486205.1 Actinomycetota bacterium | reverse complement strand
CGGGATCAGCCGGACGAGCTCCTCCGCCGTGGACTGGCGGATGTTCGTCTGCTTCTTCTCCTTGGTGACGTTCACGTCCATGTCCTCGGAGCGAGGGTTCTCGCCGACGATCATGCCCTCGTAGACCTCTTCGCCGGGGCCGACGAACATCGATCCCCGCTCCTGGAGGTTGAGCAACGCGAACGTGGTCGTCAGCCCGCTACGGTCGGAAACGAGCGATCCCGTCGGGCGAGTTCGCAGGTCGCCGTGCCAGGGCTCATAACCCTCGAAGACGTGGTGGAGCTGGCCCGTCCCCCGCGTCTCGGTCAAGAACTCGGTCCTGAACCCGATCAACCCGCGCGCCGGCACCAGGTACTCCATGCGAACCCAGCCCTTCCCGTGGTTCACCATGTGCTCCATCCGGCCCTTGCGCAGCGCGAGCAGTTGCGAGACCACGCCGAGGTAGTCCTCGGGAACGTCGATCGCCAGGCGCTCGACCGGCTCCGACAGGCGTCCGTGCAGAACCTTCGTTACGACCTGCGGCTTGCCGACCGTGATCTCGAACCCCTCGCGACGCATCATCTCGACGAGCACCGCGAGCTGGAGCTCCCCGCGGCCCTGCACCTCCCATCGGTCGGGCAGATCGCCGTCCAGAACGCGGATCGCGACGTTGCCTACGACCTCCTGGTCCAACCGCCCCTTCACCAACCGGGCGGTCATCTTCTTGCCGTCCTGGCCCGAGAGCGGCGAAGTGTTGATGCCGATCGTCATCGACATCGCCGGCTCGTCGATGTGCATCACGGGAAGCGGCCGCGGGTCGTCAGGATCCGCGAGCGTCTCGCCGATCGTGATGGCGTCGAACCCGGCCACCGCGATGATCTCGCCGGGGCCGGCCTCCTCCGCCTCGACGCGGTCGAGCGCCTCCGTCACGTACAGCTCCCCCACCTTCGCTCGTTCGATCGATCCGTCGGCTCGGCACCACGCGACCAGCTGCCCTCGCTTGATCACGCCGTTCCGAACCCGGCAGAGCGCCAGCCGTCCCAGGTAGGGCGATGCGTCCAGGTTCGTAACGAGCGCCTGGAGGGGATGCCCTTCCTCGTACGCGGGCGCCGGGATGTGCTCGATGAGGGTCTCGAACAGCGGCTTCAGGTCGGCCGCAAGAGCATCGGGCGCCGTCCCGCAGGTTCCCGCCCGGGCGTTCGCGTAGAGGATCGGGAAACCCACCTGGTGCTCGTCGGCATCCAGATCCAAGAATAGCTCCTCGACCTCGTGGACGACCTCGGCGACCCGCGCGTCGGGCCGGTCCACCTTGTTCACGACGAGGATCACCGGCAGTCGCGACTCCAGGGCTTTGCGCAGCACGAACCGGGTCTGGGGCAGCGGCCCTTCACTTGCGTCGACGAGCAACAGCACGCCGTCGACCATCGTCAGGCCGCGCTCGACCTCGCCACCGAAGTCCGCGTGTCCGGGGGTGTCGACGATGTTGATCTTCATGTCCCCGTAGCGCACGGCGGTGTTCTTCGCGAGGATCGTGATGCCCTTCTCGCGCTCCAGATCCATCGAGTCCATCACGCGTTCGGCGACGTCCTGGTTCTTCCGGAACGCACCCGACTGCCATAGCATCGCGTCGACGAGCGTGGTCTTCCCATGGTCCACGTGGGCCACGATGGCTACGTTTCGGATGTCCTCGCGGGTCTGCATCGGAGAACCCAGCGTACCCGCCCTGCCGAATGACCCGGGGTCAGGGCCTCCCCCCTCGCACGAGGGTCCCGTTCGGGGTAGCGTTCCCGAAGTTGGTCTTCGCGAAAGGGGACGACATGTCGCAGCACCCGAAGGACGATCCTCGCGGGCTGAGCCGGCGGGAGTTCCTGCGCCGAGCCGGCATCACCGGAATCGCGCTGCCGTCGATGGCGGCCATCCTGGCCGCCTGCAAGAACTCCGGAACGACGGCGGGTCCCACCGGCGCGAAGAACCCGTTCGGTACCGGGGGCGTCTCGGGGGCGGCGTACCCGCTTCCGCGCGCCGACGCGCCGGTGACGTGGAACATCCCGGCCAACAACCAACCGATCGCGAGCAACTTGCCGCCGGAGCAGGGCGCGACACTGAAGATCTTCAACTGGCCCTACTACTTGAAGCCCAAGATCATGAAGGAGTTCGGGACCAAACACGGCTGCACGGTCGAGCTTACGAAGTACCCGGACATGGCTCCCGGATTCGAGAAGATCCGTTCGGGCCAGGTGGACTTCGATCTGATCTTCGGGCATACGACCGACTACGTCGGCAAATTCGTCGCCGGAGAGTTCTTCCGCCCCCTCAACCACGACTACCTCCCGAACTTCACGGCGAACGTCTGGGAGCAGTTCAAGAGCCCCTTCTACGACGCAGGAGCCCGGTACACGGTCCCCTACAACGTCTACACGACGGGCATCTTCTGGAGGAACGACCTCTTCCAGGCCGACATCGCGGGCATGGACAACCCTTACGACATCTTCTGGAACGGAGCTCCGAAGGACAAGACGCACCTGCTGAACAACGCTCGCGAGCCGCTGGCCATGGCCATGCTCCGCAAGGGGATCACCGACATCAACACCGGCGACCCCGCCATCATCAAGCAGGCGCACGACGACGTCCTGGAGATCGTGAAAGCGGTCAACCCCAAGTGGGACCACACCGACTACACGGAGTTGCCGAAAGGTCAGGCGTGGCTCCACCAGTCCTGGTCGGGGAACGCCACCGACACATACGTGTTCTTCTTGCAGCCGGGGCAGACCGCCGACATCCTCTCGTACGTGTGGCCGCCGGCTGTTAACCCATCCATCCCGGGGATGGTGGCGAACGACCTGATCTCGGTCCTGTCGGCGGGTAAGAACCCCGTTCTCGCCCACATGTTCATCAACGAGATCTACGATCCGGCGGTTTCGTTGGACAACTTCGCCACCTATACCGGCTTCCAGCCCCCTCAGAAGACGTTCACGCCCGACAAGCTCATCGCCGACGGGATCGTCCCCACCAACCTGGCTTCGACGATCGTCACGGAAGCGGACTTCGCGAAGCAGTACCAGCTGTTCGAGCTGGCGCCCGACGTCGACGCGCTCTGGCAGGACGCCTACCAGCAACTCCTGGCGGGCGTCTAGCGACAAGGTGGAGATCCCGGAGGGACGGCGACCGCGCCGGTCTCGGCCGGAGCGCAGCGGAGGCGTCTGGTATCCCCGATGGTTCTGGCCGTCGTTCGTCACTCCGGCCACGATCGTGCTGGCGGTCCTGTTCGTCTTCCCCTTCTACGTCATCCTGGGCGTCGCATTCGGGAAGCTCGACCCCATCTTCCAGACCCCCGTCCCTGTCTGGAACCCGGCGCAATGGGACCGAGGCGCCCTTTCCTTCACCCTGTCCAACATCACCGGCGCGCAGGGCATCTACCACACGACCTTCGTTCGGACCTTGTTCTTCGTCGCCAGTGCTACCGCGCTCTGCCTGTTGATCGGATACCCGTTCGCCTACTTCGTCGCGCGACACAGCGGTCGGTTCAAGGTGGCGTTCCTGGTCGCCTTCTTCGCGCCGTTCTGGATCAGCTACATGATGAGGATGATGGCCTGGGTGAGCCTTCTCCAAGACGACGGCTACGTGAACCGGATCCTGCGATGGCTCGGCATCCTGAAGACCCCCTACCCGTGGCTCGCCGGCAAGTCGGTAACGGTGATCCTGGGTTTGGTCTACGGCTACATCCCGTACATGATCCTTCCGCTGTACGCGGCGCTCGACCGGATCCCTCAGTCGCATCTGGAAGCTGCCCGCGATCTCGGCGCTAGCTCCGCACGAACCTTCTTCCGCGTGACCTTGCCCGCCTCCGAGCAGGCCATCCTGGCGGGGGTCATCCTGGCTGGGTTGCCGATGTTCGGCGACTACTTCACGAATCAGCTCCTTGGCGGCACCACCGGAACGCGCATGATCGGCAACTGGATCGTCGACTCCCTGGAGGTCCCGATCTTCGTCCCGAGAGCGGCCGCGCTCGCCCTTGTCCTGCTGGTGCTCCTCATCCTGCCGATCCTCTACTACCTCCACAGCACCCGGCGCGCATCGCAGGAGCGGACCGCATGAGCCCTTCGTCCACCCCGGAGGGCAGCGTGATGACGCGGGTGCGGTGGAGGGCCCGCGACCTGATGGTCAACCCGTGGGGGAAGCCGCGTTTCCTTTGGGTCGTCGGCATCGGCTACGTCGTCTGGACGCTGCTACCCATCGTTCTCGCGGTGCTGTTCTCGTTCAACCCGGGTCGCTCGATCAGCTCGTTCCAGGGGCTCTCGCTCCGCTGGTACTACAAGGACCCGAGCGAATCCGTCTGGCACGATCCGGAACTTCGCCAGGCTGTCGTGCAGAGCCTCAAGCTCGCGATCGGAACCGTCGTGATCGGGGTGCCGCTAGGGGTCGCGTTCGCGGTCGGGACCGACCGCTGGCGAGGCCGCGGCTCCGGGGTGACCAACTTCATCATGATGTTCTCGCTCGTCACCCCGGAGCTGATCATCGCCGTCGCGCTCTTCCTGCTCTTCATCAACCTCTTCAGGTTCGTCGGCCTCGGGACGCCGGCACAACTGGTCGGCATGGTCGTGCTATCGCTCGCTTACGTGGTGGTGATCGTGCGGGCAAGGCTCCTGTCCCTCGGGAAGGAGTACGAGGAAGCCGCCATGGATCTGGGAGCCTCACCCGTCGGGGCGATCCGCAGGGTCCTGCTTCCGCTCCTGCTGCCGGCGACACTCGCGAGCGCCGCCATCGTCTTCGCGTTCATCCTGGACGACTTCGTCTTGGCGAGCGCGCTGTCGCTCGATGCCTCCACGGAGACGATCGCCATCAAGATCTACAGCGCGGCCAGGACGGGGCCCACCCCGGCTGTCAACGCCCTGGGCAGCCTCATGCTGTTCATCTCCACGATCGTCATCGTGCTGGCCCTCATCCTCTTCCGCCGACTGACGCGCGGCGAGATCCCCCAGGAGCGCGTGGGATTCCCGATCGGTTAGGATGCCTCCCGGAATACCTTGCAGTGCAAGCAGATCGAACTATTCGCACTGGCGCATGAAGCCTCCGTCGGCCCCACGGAGGCAGGTGTCGACCGCCGGGCCGCCGATCATTCCGTCGTAACCCGGCCCGCCGCGCAACGTGTCCTTGCCGGCCCCACCGAGCAGCAGGTCGTCACCGTACTGGCCCTCGAGGGTGTCGTTGCCGCCCCCGCCGAAGACGAGGTCGTTCCCGTCGCCCGCGCTGATGGTGTCGTCGCCGCCGAGGCCGCAGATCACGTCGTTGCCAACCGTGCCCTTCAAGACGTCGGCCTGAGGCGTGCCGGTGATCGTGCACACGGGGAGCGGCTGCCAGTCGGGCGAGAGGTTCAGTCCCGCGTCGGTGGTGAGCTGGGTCTGCCCGCTCCCGTCGGAGTTCATCGTCCAGATCTCGATGTCGCCTCCCCCGGCCGGGAACGAAACGTAGGCGATCTTCGTGCCGTCCGGAGACCATGCCGGGTCGAAGTCCTGCGACGTGCTGTTCGTCAGATCGGTCTCAGCCAGAGTGGCTACGTCGATCGAGTAGATCTCGGAACTGCCGTCGCCACAGCAACGCTCGACGGCGATCCGCGTTCCGTCGGGTGACCACGAAGGGTTCCCGTCGATGTAGGCGTTGTTCGTGAGCCGCCTCTGCCCGGTGCCGTCGGCGTTCATCACGTAGAGCTCGGGGAAGCCGCCGTCGCGGACGGACACGAACGCGATCCGCGTGCCGTCGGGCGACCAGGCCGGACTGCGGTCGTATGAGCCGGCGCTTTCGCTCGTGAGCTGCGTGCGCGCCGTGCCGCCGGCCTTGATCACGTATATGCGGAACGGTCCGCGAGGGCTCGTGCGGGTCGAATAGACGATGCGCGTCCCGTCGGGCGACCAGGCGGGGTCCCGCTCGGGCAGGCTGGTGAAGGTGAGCCGGGTACGACCCGAGCCGTTCGCGTTCATCACGAACAGGTCGGGCT
>JBGPKY010000157.1:0-6081 GCA_041486205.1 Actinomycetota bacterium | reverse complement strand
GGCTATCCTGCCGAGCGAGGCAGGAGGTTCGTCGACGGAGCCGAAAGAGACGCGAGACGCGGGCGTGACCGGGGAGGTCCCCGCTCCCGAATCCGTCCTCGTGGTCGAGGACGATGTGTTCATATCCCGGTTGCTGGAGGTCGAGCTCTCCGTCTCCGGCTATGAGGTGCGCCTCGCGGGCGAGGGACGCAAAGCGCTTGATCTCGCGTTCGAGCGGTGCCCGGACCTCGTCTTGGCCGACGTGATGATGCCGGGGATGGATGGGTTCGAGCTGACCCGACGTCTGCGGGAGGATCCGCGGACCGAGGCCGTCAGCATCATCATCCTCACCGCACGAGGTCTTGCCGCCGACAAGCTGGAGGGGCTCACCGCCGGGGCGGATGACTACATCGTGAAGCCCTTCGACAACGACGAGATGCTCGCGCGCGTGCGCGGCGTGCTGCGCCGCGCGAAGTACATGCGAGCGCAGTCTCCGCTGACCGGCCTGCCGGGCAACGTGCGCATCGAGGACGAGATCCAGACGCGGATCGACCACCGCGAGGACTTCGCGCTGATGTACCTGGACCTGGACAACTTCAAGGCATACAGCGATCGCTACGGGTTCGTCCGCGGAGACCAGACGCTGCGGCGCACGGGCCACCTCATCCGGGATATCGCGCGGCAGGTGGCCGGCGCGGGTACCTTCATCGGCCACATCGGCGGCGACGACTTCGTGGTGGTTACGATCCCGGAGCAGGCGGTGGCAGTGGCGGAGGCGATCATCCGTGGGTTCGACGAGGTCGTGGCCTCGTTCTATGAAGAGGAAGACGCCGCCCTGGGCTACATCGAGGCGGAAGATCGGCGCGGGGAACGACAGCGGTTCCCGCTGCTCACGATCTCCATCGGGATCGCGTCGACCGCAAGCCGGCCCTTCGGGCACAGGGCAGAGGCCGTCGAGGTGGCAACCGAGCTCAAGAACTTCGCCAAACGGAGCCCCGGTTCCTCGCACGCCCTCGATCGAAGGGGACCGAGCTGAGGTCCCCCGGCCGCTCAACACCGCGGGGTATCCTGCCGATTTCCATCCGGCGGAGAAGGAGGCTTTGCTGATGTCGTCCCGGGAAGGCCCGGACGAGGCGTCCACAGGCCCGACGGGCGAGTCCGTCCTCGTGGTCGACGACGATCCGTTCATCGCACGCTTGCTCGAGATCGAGCTGCGCGCGGCGGGCTACGACGTCCGGGTGGCCAACGACGGCGGGCAGGCGCTCGAGACCGCCCGCGAGCGTTGCCCGGAGCTGGTCCTGGCCGACGTGATGATGCCGAACATGGACGGCTTCGAGCTGACCCGCCGGCTCCGTCAGGACAGCAGGACCGCCAGCGTAAGCGTGATCTTGCTGACCGCGCGGGGGTTGTCGGCCGACAAGCTCGAGGGCTTCTCGGTCGGTGCGGACGACTACATAGTGAAGCCGTTCGACACGCCCGAGTTGCTCGCACGGATCCGGGGCGTGCTCCGCCGCGCGAAGGAGATGCGCGCGCAGTCGCCGCTCACGGGCCTTCCAGGCAACGTCCGCATCGAGGACGAGATCGAGGGCCGCGTGCGATCCGGCGACCGGTTCGCCATCCTCTACGCCGACCTCGACCACTTCAAGGCATACAACGACCACTACGGCTTCATGCGCGGCGACCAGGTCATCCAGCAGGCGGCCCGGATGATCCAGGAGGTCTCGCTATCGCACGGTGGCTCCGGTACGTTCGTCGGTCATGTCGGCGGTGACGACTTCGTCGTCGTGTGCGCGGCAGCCGATGCCGAGGCGCTCGCACAACGACTCGTCGAACGCTTCGACCGGGAGGCGCCGGAGCTCTATGACCCCGTTGATCGGAAGAGGGGCTACGTGGAGGTCGAGAACCGCAGGGGGGAGGCCCAGCGCTTCCCGATCCTTTCGATCTCGATCGGCGTTGCGACGACTGAGAGGCGCTCGTTCAAGCACTTCGCGGAGGCGGTTGCCATCGCGACGGAGATGAAGACTTTCACGAAGGGAACTGCGGGCTCGTCCTGGGCCATCGACAGGCGCACGTACTAGCCGCCTCGATCCGCCCGTCGATCACTCCTCGAACGCCGGGAACGCCAGGATGAACGTGCTGCCTCCCCCCTCGCGCGACGAGACGGCGATGCGGCCCCCGTGGGCACGGACGATCCGCTTCGCCAGGTAGAGGCCGATGCCGAGCCCTTCGTGAGTTCGTGTCGTACTGGCGTCGGTCTGGGTGAACGCCTGGAAGACCTGCTCTTGGAGCTCGGGAGCGATCCCCGGCCCCCGGTCCGAGACCGAGATCTCGACCTCGGAGTCCATCGAGCGCACGCCCAGGTCCACCGGGTCTGCGGACAGCGCGAGAGCGTTCTCCATGACAACCACCAGGGCGCGTGCGGCCAGCTCGACGTCGGTCCACAGCCGCGTGCCGAGGGCGGCGGCCTCCGTCGGCAGGCGAAGCCGGTCCCTCTGATACGGGAACTCGGACGCGGCGCGCTGGAGCAGCTCGCCGGCGGTGATGGGTCGCGTCGAGACTTCGACGCCTTCACGGTCGAGGCGCGCAGCCGCCGCGAGGTTGCCGACCAGCCGCTTGATCCGGTCGCTCGCGCGCGAGACTCCATCGGCGAGCTCGCGGACCTCTTCGGGCTTGAGGTCATAACCGTGTTCCGAGACCGTCAGCGCGAAACCCTGGATGGTCGTGATCGGCGTGAACAGCTCGTGCGAGAGGATCTGGATCAGCTCGCTCTTCGTTCGGTTCAGCTCCTGGAGATCGTGGGTAAGGGCCTCGGATCGCTCCAGGAGCGAAGCGAGCTCATGGATCACGTCGGCCGTTACCTCCACCGACAGCGAACCCTGACCTCGCATCGAGCGGCGGATCGTGTAGAGGATCTCCTCGGCCGAGGTGCCCTTGACGATGTATCCCACGACGCCCGCCCGCAGCATCTCCAGCACCGTGCGGCGATCCTCGTACGCGCTCAGCGCGACCACGTGGGTCTGCGGCGATTCCTTGCGGATCTCTCGTGCGGCGCGAGGGCCGCCACCCGCCGGCATCTTCACGTCGATCAGCGCGACGTCGGGATGTTCGCGGCGCGCGACCTCGATCGCCTCGTCGGCGTCCCCGGCCGTCCCGACGACGTCCATCGCGGCGTCGGAGGACACGAGATCCGCGAGAGCTTCGCGAACCGCTTCCTCGTCTTCCGCGATCAACACCTTGATGCGATCCACCGACCCCCCTACCCGTACCGTAGGCGCGCAACTTCCGGGGAGCAACAGAACCTCGGTGCCGGAGCGCTCGTCCACGCAGGGCGGTTCCCGAAAAGGCATCGGGCGCTCGTCCGTAGGCCTTGAGCTCGAGCCTTTCCCGGAACGCCTGTTCGCGACGGTGGCCCCTACGGGAGCGGTGCGGGTCGGGCGAGGAAGAACCCTTGCCCGTATCCGACGCCCAGAGCGAGGAGGGCATCCAGCTCGGCCTGCGTCTCGATCCCCTCGGCGACGATCGTCATCGCCATCTCGTCGGCGAACGTGATCAGCGCGCGCGCGAGGGCACGGCGAGCTCGGTCGGCGTCGATCCCCGCGGTGATGCTGATGTCAAGCTTGATGATGTCGGGAGCCAACCGAAGCGTGTGGCGCAGGCTCGCGAAACCTGCGCCGGCATCGTCGATCGCGACGCGTCCTCCACCTTCACGCAGTCGCGCGAGCGCCTCGACGAGCGCCACATAGTCCTCGACCTCCTCGTGCTCCGTTATCTCGAACACGAGCCGGCCGCGGTCGATCCCGGCGACGACATCGAGCAGCTCAGGCGACATGGCGGTGCGGTGCGAGAGGTTGAGCGAGACATAGGTGTCGAGGGGCAGTCTCGACAGGTCGGTGAGAGCGCTCCCGATCGCGAACAGTTCGAGCTGCACGATCAATCCGAGCTCGGCGGCCTCGGCGAACCAGACATCAGGGCCACGCACCGGATCGGCGGAGAAGCGCGCTAGCGCTTCGTTCCCTACGATCCGGTGCGTGGCCAGCTCCCAGATCGGCTGGTACACGAGCGAGAAGCCTTCGCCGGCTACCGCGCGCTCGATCCGCTCCCGCCGCACGCGAAGCTCCTCGGAATGCTGCGTTTCTTTGCGGAGCTGCACGCTGAGCTCGTGCACGACGCTGCCCATGACCTCTGAGGAGACGCTTGTCTGGCCGCTCACGACTCGCGTGATCGCCTGAACGATCTCCTCCGGGCTCGTTCCTTTCACCAGGTAACCGGCGGCGCCTGCACCGAGCATCTCCATGACCGTCGAGCGGTCCTCGTAAGCGGAGAGTGCGATCACTCTGGTTCGCGGCGAACGCTCGAGGATCCCGCGCGTCGCGGTCGCGCCGCCGCCGGGCATCTTCACGTCGACGAGCGCGACGTCGGGCTGGTTCGCGCGGGCGAGCTCGACGACCTCCCCGGCATCTCGAGCCGTGCCCACCAGCTCCAGCGAATCCTCGGACGTGATGAGGTCGGCGAGCGCCGCTCGAAGCTCTGCCTCGTCGTCGGCGATCAACACTCGGATCGCGGCGGGATGCTCGGGGTTCATCTCCCGGCACGCTACCCGCCGTATGGTCCTGGCGCAACGGCGGGAGAGCGACGCCGGGAGCCTATGATTCGTCGGAGAGGCCCGAGGAGGCGGTACGCATGAGCGCGCGCGAGGTCAGGGCTCCCAGAGGGAGCGAGTTGTCGTGCAAGGGTTGGCCGCAGGAGGCCGCGCTACGCATGCTCATGAACAACCTCGACCCCGACGTGGCCGAGCGGCCGCAGGATCTCGTCGTCTACGGGGGCACGGGCAAGGCGGCGCGCTCGTGGGAGGCCTACGACGCGATCGTGAAGGCTCTGCGGAGCCTCGAGGGCGACGAGACCCTTCTGGTCCAATCGGGGAAGCCGGTCGCCGTGTTCCGAACGCACGAGATGGCGCCGCGCGTCTTGATCTCGAACTCGATGCTCGTTCCGAAGTGGGCCGACTGGGACACGTTCCGCGCGCTCGAGCACCAGGGCCTCACGATGTACGGTCAGATGACGGCCGGCTCGTGGATCTACATCGGGACGCAGGGGATCCTCCAGGGGACCTACGAGACGCTCGCCGAGGCCGCGACGCAGCGCTTCGGCGGCTCCTTACGCGGAACGATCACGCTGACGGGGGGGCTCGGCGGCATGGGCGGAGCGCAGCCGCTCGCGGTCACGATGAACGAAGGCGTCGCGCTCTGCGTCGAGGTCGACCCGGCGAGGATCGAGCGCCGGATCAAGACCCGCTACCTTGATCGCGAAACGGCTTCGCTCGAGGAAGCGGTGGTCTGGGCCGAGGAAGCGAAGCGGACGCGCGACGCCGTGTCGATCGGCTTGCTCGGCAACTGCGCGGAGGTTGAGCCCGAGCTGCTTCGCCGCGGGTTCAAGCCCGACATCGTTACCGACCAGACCAGCGCTCACGACCCGCTCGGAGGCTACCTGCCGGCCGGCTTCTCGCTCGAGGAGGCCGCCAGGCTTCGCGAGTCGGATCCGGACGAGTACCAGAAGCGCGCGTACGAGTCGATGGCGCGCCACTGCGAGGCCATGGTCGGGTTCCTCGACGACGGGGCGGTGACTTTCGACTACGGGAACAACCTGCGGGCCGGCGCCGAGATCGGTGGATTCGAGCGCGCCTACGCGTATCCGGGGTTCGTACCGGCGTTCGTGAGACCGATGTTCTGCGAGGGGAAGGGACCGTTCCGCTGGGCCGCCCTGAGCGGCGATCCGGAGGACATCGTGCAGACCGACCGTGCGATCGCGGATCTGTTTCCCGAGAACGAACGCCTGCAGCGATGGCTGCGGATGGCCGAAGAGCGTGTGGCTTACCAGGGCTTACCGGCTCGGATCTGCTGGCTCGGCTACGGGGAGCGTATGAAGGCTGGGCTGAAGTTCAACGAGATGGTCGCGAGCGGCCTGCTGTCCGCGCCCATCGTGATCGGCCGCGACCACCTGGACAGCGGAAGCGTCGCCTCGCCCTATCGCGAGACCGAGGCGATGAAGGACGGCAGCGACGCGATCGCCGACTGGCCGATCCTGAACGCGCTGGTGAACACCGCG
>JBGPKY010000156.1:0-6114 GCA_041486205.1 Actinomycetota bacterium | reverse complement strand
GAGTGCGCGAAGCGGGATCGTGACGAAACCGCTCCCGATCACGTTCAGCGCGCGCGCGAGCCACGTGAGCGGCGTGGTGAGGGCCATGTGGCGGATCTCGTTCATGCCGCGGAAGGTCGACGCGTCGAGCCGGCCGATCCACTCGACGGTCGTTCGAGGCGCCTCGGTGGCCGGGTGCCGGCCGACGGCGACGAATACCACGCCCATCGCGAACAGGAGCCCAAGGGAATAGAGGAGCGTTCGGCGATGATCCTTCAGCATGCGGGCGCTCAGCCTACCCGGCGGGCTGCGGCGCGTCCCGCCGCGTTCTGCGGGCGAGTTTCGATAGGCTGCCCGGCGTGAAGCTCTTGCGGGGTATGGCATCCCTGCCGCTCGACTTGGGCCGGACGGTTGTCACGGTCGGGTTCTTCGACGGCGTCCACCTCGGGCATCAGGCCGTCTTCTGGAGAACCGTCGAGGTCGCTCACGAGCGAGGGCGTTCCGCCGTCGCCGTGACGTTCGACCGGCACCCACGCGAGATCATCACGCCGGGCAAAGAGCCTCGGTTGCTGACTACCGTCGAGCGGAAGGCGGCGCTGATCGAGGAGACCGGGATCGACGCGCTGGTCGTGCTCGAATTCACGGAGGAGTTCTCTCGATCCCCGGCCGAGGGGTTCATCGCGGGCATCCTTCGCGACGGCCTGCACGCGGAGCACGTCGTCGTCGGATCCAACTTCACGTTCGGCTTCAAGGCACTTGGAACGCCGGCCATGCTCCAAGAGGTCGGTCCGGCGAACGGATTCACCGCAGAAGGCGTCTCGCTGGTGGAGCTGGACGGGCGGCGAGTATCCTCGTCCTCGGTGCGCGAGGCCCTGGCCGAAGGCGACCTGGAGTGGCCCCGGCGAGCGCTCGGCCGCCGGTTCGTCTTGGATGGGACCGTGGTGGCCGGCGCGGGACGCGGCCACGGCCTCGGCTTCCCAACCGCGAACCTTCGCACGTGGCCTAGGCTGCTGTTGCCCGGCAACGGGATCTACGCGGGCCGCGCGCAGTTGGGCGATGACCTGCGTTCGGCCGCGATCAGCTGCGGCACCAACCCGCAATTCGGCAGCGAACCGCTCCACGTCGAGGCCTACCTGCTCGACTTCGACGGCGACCTCGTGGGGCGAACCCTCTCGGTCGAGTTCTGGTTCCGCCTCCGAGACGAGAAGGTCTTCAGCACCCCCGATGACCTGGTCCTCGCCATAGTCGAAGATGTGCGCCGCACGAGAGAGCTCCTAGCCGCCGAAGCCGAGTGAGGTGCCGGGCCTTCACGGCGCACTCACGCCTCAGGGAAGCCTCCACGTAGGAGAAACTGGGCACGTTCGCCTCGCGTCGTGAGGCGAAGCGGCCGGTGCGCGATCTCGATGTCGACTGACAGCCCACGACCTCCGGCACGCCGTGCCCGTGGCTTCTGGTAGCCTTCTCGCGAGTCATGGCGCTTACCACGGAAGCGAAATCCCAGCTGATCGCCGAGCATCGGCGTTCCGACACAGACACCGGCTCGGCCGAGGTCCAGATCGCTGTGCTCACCAGTCGCATCACTGACCTCACCGAGCACCTCAAGATGCACAAGGAAGATCACCACTCCCGCCGCGGCCTGCTGCAGCTCGTCGGCCGCCGGCGCCGGATGCTCGAGTATCTGAAGCGCGAAGACATCAACCGGTACCGCGAGCTGATCGCGAAGCTCGGGCTACGGCGCTAGCCACCCGACGGCGCCCCACCCGTCGATAGGGGAGGGATGCGAACGACCATTTGACCCCACCGAGGAGGGGAGCGCACCGGGTCGGTTATCAGTAGCGAGCCCCCGAGCAACGCTTGGAGCCTCACCACTGACAATCGGCCGGCGCTCCCTCCCCGAAAGATACCCACTCGTGCGCGTTCTCACGCGCTGTCTCACAAGGAGGGATGGCCGATGGCCACCACCAAGCTCAGCAAGACCGTCGGGTCGCAAACCCTGACGTTCGAATCAGGCAAGCTCGCCCTGCAAGCCGACGGCTCGGCCGTGGTGACCTACGGCGAGACGCAGATCCTGGCCACATGCACCACCTCGAACCCGCGGGAGGGGATTGATTTCTTCCCACTCACGATCGACGTCGAGGAGCGGATGTACGCGGCCGGCAAGATCCCCGGCGGATTCTTCCGCCGCGAGGGCCGCCCGTCCGAGACCGCGACGCTGACGGCTCGTCTGATCGACCGACCGCTGCGCCCGACGTTCAAGGACGGCTACCGCGACGAGGTTCAGGTCATCATCACCGTCCTGTCCTTCGACATGGCGAACCCGTACGACATCCCCGCGATGAACGCGGCCTCGCTCGCCACGTGCATCGCCGGACTCCCGTTCGACGGCCCGGTCGCGGCCATCCGCATGGGCCTCATCGGCGGCGATTGGCGCGTGAACCCGACGTTCCAGGACCTGGAGGAGGCGACGTTCGACGTCGTCGTCGCCGGGCGTCGCAACGATGAGGGAACGATCGACGTACTCATGATCGAGGGCGAGGCGCCGGACAACACATGGCAGCTCCTAGAAGCCGGCGGTGCCAACATGAAGCCGACAGAGGAGGTCGTCGCGGAGGGACTCGAGGCCGCCAAGCGCGAGATCTCCGGGCTCATCGACTTCCAGAACGAGTTCCTCCAGCAACTCGGCGTCCAGCCGAAGCCGTTCGAGCCGACGCCTCTGTACGGCGAGGATATCTACGAGGCGCTGTCATCTTTCGCGAAGGGGCGTCTAGAAGGCGCGATCGTGACCGACAAGGTCGCTCGCGAAGAGGCTCTCGACGCGTTGAAGACCGAGGCGAAGGCTCGCATCGCGGCCACGCTCGGCGAAGATGTCTTCGAAGCGCGCGCATCCGAGTTCGGTCCGGCCTGGAAGTCCCTGCAGAAGAAGGTCATGCGCGCGCGTGTGATCGACGAAGGGATCCGGCTCGATGGGCGCGGCGCGGCCGATCTGCGCCAGCTCTCGGCCGAAGTCGGCCTGCTGCCGCGGGCGCACGGCTCCGCGTTGTTCCAGCGAGGCGACACACAGGTGTTGAACATCACCACGCTCGGGATGCTTCGCATGACGCAGATGATCGACACGCTCGATCCCGAGGATTCCAAGCGCTACATGCACCACTACAACTTCCCGCCGTTCTCGACCGGTGAGACCGGCCGGGTGGGCTCGCCACGTCGCCGCGAGATCGGCCACGGCGCGCTCGCCGAGCGGGCGCTCGTGCCGGTGATCCCGCCTGAGGAGGAGTTCCCGTACGCGCTCCGGCTGGTGAGCGACGTCCTCGGCTCGAACGGCTCGACGTCGATGGCGAGCGTCTGCGGCTCCACGCTCTCGCTCATGGACGCCGGTGTGCCGATCAAGGCGCCGGTCGCGGGGATAGCGATGGGCATGATCGCCGAGGGCGGCAAGTTCGTGACGCTGACCGATATCCTCGGGGCCGAAGACGCGCTCGGAGATATGGACTTCAAGGTGGCCGGGACGCGCGAGTTCGTGACGGCGATCCAGCTCGACATGAAGGTGACAGGCCTTCCGGGCGATGTCCTGGCCGGAGCGCTGAAGCAGGCGCGGGAGGCCCGCTTCAAGATCCTCGATGTGATGGAGGCGGCGATCCCCGAACCTCGCACGGAGGTGAACCCCAAGGCCCCGCGCATCCTCACCATCACGATCCCGGTCGACAAGATCGGCGAGGTGATCGGACCCAAGGGCAAGCGGATCAACGAGATCATCGCGCTGACCGGTGCCGACATCGACATCCAGGACGACGGCACCGTCTTCATCGGCTCACGCGAGGGCGCGGGCGCCGATGAGGCCGCGAAGATGGTCAATGACATCGCGAACCCCAAGCCGGTGCTGGTAGGCGAACGGTATCTGGGAACCGTCGTCAAGACGACGACGTTCGGCGCCTTCGTCAACCTGGTTCCCGGGCGCGACGGGCTGGTTCATATCTCCAAGCTCGGGAAGGGCAAGCGCCTCTCGCGTGTCGAGGATGCCGTCAAGGAAGGCGAGAAGCTAGAGGTCGAGATCCAGGAGATCGACGCGATGGGCAAGATCAGCCTCAAGCCAGTCGGTGAGGAGTGGGCGATCCCGGAGGGCATGGAGGTCGAGCAGCGGCCGCGCCGCGAGGGCGGCGATCGCGGCCCCCGCGACCGAGACCGTCGTCCGCGCGAGCGGCGAGACTAGCCGCCCGATAGGCTCCCGCTCATGCCCATCCACCGCACCGAGTTCGCATCCGGGCTCCGCGTCGTGACCGAGCGGATGCCCGGTGTGCGCTCGGTCGCGCTCGGCTTCTGGGTCCTCGCCGGCTCGCGCGACGAGCCTCCGAAGATCAGCGGCTCGAGCCATTTCCTCGAGCACCTGCTGTTCAAGGGAACGAAGACCCGGTCCGCGCGCGATATCGCGGAGGCCTTCGACGCGGTGGGCGGCGACGTCAACGCGTTCACGGCGAAGGAATACACGTGTTTCTATGCGCGGGTGCTGGATCGCGATCTGCCGCTGGCGGCCGATCACCTCTGCGACATGCTCCAGAACTCGCTGATCCGCGCGGCCGACGTCGACGGTGAGCGGCAGGTGATCCTCGAGGAGATCAACATGCACGAGGACACCCCGGATGACCTCATACACGACCTCTTCCAGGAGACCCTCTGGCCGGACCACCCTCTGGGCCGTCCGATCCTGGGAACCGTCGGAAGCATCACCGCGGCGTCGCGCCAGCAGGTGAACCGCTTCTACAGGCGCCACTACGTTCCGGGGAACTTCGTGGTGGTCGCGGCCGGCAACGTCGTCCACGACGACCTCCTGAAGCAGGTGCGCTCCCACATGGAGACCGGGCGTGTTCGCAGACGGGACGTTCTGGGTTCCGCCGGCTGGAACATCCGGCAGGCCGGCGACGCTCCGGGGCCGTCGGGACGGAACCTCGTGAAGAGGCGCAAGACTGAGCAGGCGCACATCTGCCTCGGGACGAACGGCTTGTCCCGCCAGGACCCCGACCGGTTCGCGTTCGGCGTGGTGAACGCCGCCGTCGGCGGCGGGATGTCTTCGAGGCTGTTCCAGGAGATCAGAGAGAAGCGGGGCCTCGCGTACTCGGTGTACAGCTACCACACGATGTATGCGGAGGCCGGGCTGTTCACGACCTACGCGGGCACCACCCCGACCCGAGCGAAGGAGGTGCTCGAGATCTTGCGCGACCAGCTCGCCGACGTCGCCGAGGGGGGCTTGACGGAGGAGGAATTCGAGCGCGCGAAGGGGCACATGAAGGGCTCGCTCGTGCTTTCGTTGGAAGATCCGGGCGGTCGGATGTCGCGCCTCGGTAAGTCCGAGATCTCTCACGGAGAGATCCTCACGGTGGGCCAGATCCTGAGGCGGCTCGAAGCCGTGACCTTTGAGGACGCGCGGAGGGCCGCGAAGCGGGTGCTCTCCCAACCGATGTCGCTCACGGTGCTCGGACCGTTCGACAAGGGCGCGTTCTCGTGATCCGCGTTGGCGTGATCGGCGCGGCCGGGAAGATGGGTCTGATGGTCTGCCGCACGGTCGCCGAGGCCCAGGAGATGGCGCTCGTGGCAGCGATCGACCGTTCCCGCGTCGGGCAATCGATGGGGCCTTTGATCGGCCACCCGAAGCTCGACGTTCCCGTCTCGGACGAACTCGATCGGTTGCTCGAGGCCGAGGTGGAGGTCGCGGTCGACTTCACGCACCCCGACGTTGTGATGGATGACGTCCGCTGGTGCGTGGCGCACGCCGTGAACCTCGTCGTCGGCACCACTGGTCTGACCGAAAAAGATCTCGAGGAGATCCGGCGTCTGATCGACGCCGAGGGCAATGAGTCCAACGTGGTCGTGGCCCCGAACTTCGCTCTCGGGGCTGTCCTGATGCAACACTTCGCGGCGATCGCAGCGCGGTTCTTCCCGGCCGCCGAGATGATCGAGCTTCACCACGACCAGAAAGCCGACGCTCCCTCGGGAACCGCACTTGCCACGGTCCGGCGAGTCATCGAATCCCGTGGGGAGGTCTATCGCGGGCCTCAGGCGGAGGCGGTGGAGGGTGTGAGAGGCGGCGAGATCGACGGCGTGCGCATCCACTCGGTTCGCTTGCCAGGGTTGGTCGCGCATCAT
>JBGPKY010000155.1:0-6137 GCA_041486205.1 Actinomycetota bacterium | reverse complement strand
GGACCTTCTTGTCGATCCCGCCGTTGAACGTCCCCTCGATCAGGTTGTCGCCGGCGAGCGAGGACCGCAGCGTCAGCCGCCCCGCGCCGTGGTTCAGCCGGATGCGGGCTTCGGTCACGCCGGTGAGCGGAACCAGTTCCGTCGCAGCGAACGCATCGCGCCCGCGGCGAGGGAGCGCGGAAAGCATCAGCCCAACCCCGGCGGCGATGAGGATCACCGGCCACAACGCTGCGTCGCTCTCGATAGTCCCGACGTCCTGGAGGAAGAACACCCCGCCGATGGCGAAGATCACGAGCGGGCCGACGAGGCCTTCCCCCAACCGGGAGCCGAAGGCCAGCCGGTCGACCAACAGCCAGGCGCCGAGCACCATCAGAACGAGCGGCCAGATGCGAACGTCCTTCGGGATGGCCCCGGTGTTACGGACCAGAAGGACGACGCCGATGCCGATCAGCAGCAGAGCCCACAGCACGGAACCGTTGCGTCGCATCCCTGAACTCCAAGCTGGTCGTGAGCCGAAGCCTACTGCGCTTCGCCGACCTCCGGCAGGTCCGGTGCAGAGGCCACGTCGCGCGCATCGAACGCGCGAGCGTTCCGCATGTCCACTCCCACGCGGGCGCCGAGCTCGATCCCTTCGAGCTCGCGGTTCGGCAGCTCGGCCATGAGCACCTGCCCGTCCCCGAGCCGAAGCGCTACCCGCGACAACCACCCCAGGGTGACGATGCGCTCCACGGTCGCCGCCGCCTCCGGAACGCCTCCGTTCGCGGCCGAAACCTGAACGTCGTGAGGCCGAACGTAAGCGCTGGCCGCCTCGCCTTCGGTGAGGTGGTCGGCGCCGGGAACGCGGTGCTCGCCGAACTGCACGCAACCATCGATGACGTTCCCGTGGAGGACGCTCGAGGATCCGACGAACCCGGCGACGAAGGGGGTAGCCGGCTCGTTGTAGATCTCGCTCGGAGAGCCGACCTGCTCGACGCGGCCTTCGTGCATCACGACGATCGTGTTGGCGAGCTCGAGGGCCTCGTCCTGGTCGTGGGTGACGAGCAGACTCGTCACGCCGAGCTCGCGGTGCAGATCGTCGAGCCAGCGGCGGAGCTCCTGGCGGACGCGGGCGTCCAGCGCCCCGAAAGGCTCGTCCAGCAGCAGCACCTTGGGCCGCGGCGCGAGCGCCCGAGCGAGCGCCACGCGCTGTCGCTGGCCCCCGGACAGCTGGTCGGGGTACCGGTCGCGGAATGGCGCGAGCTGCACGAGCTCCAGCAGCTCGTCCACACGCTCGCGCTGTTCCTGTTTCGAGGCCTTGCGGACGGACAGCCCGAAGGCGATGTTCTGATCGACCGTCATGTGACGGAAGAGGGCGTAGTGCTGGAACACGAACCCGACCCGGCGTTCCTGCACGGTCTTGAACGTGTGCTCTTCGCCCTCCATCCAGATCTGGCCCGACGTCGGCTCCTCGAGCCCGGCGATCATCCGCAGGACGGTGCTCTTTCCCGAACCGCTCGGCCCGAGCAGCGCCGTGATGCTGCCCTCCTCCGCGGTGAAGGTCACGTCCTTCACGGCTTCGAACTCCCCGAACCGCTTCCACAGGCTCTCGACCCGGATCGGCGTCGCCATCGAAGATCCGTTCCGTCCTTCGGTCATGTCTGCAGCCCTTTCTCCTCCCGCCGCTTGAAGATCTCGATCGCCGCGAGCAGCACGATCGAGACGAGCGCGAGGGTCACCGCGACGACGTATCCCGCCGGATCTTGGTTCTGTTCGAAGGCGCGGTAGATGTAGAGCGGCGCGGTCTCCGTGCGCCCCTGGATCAAACTGCTCACGATGAGAACGGCTCCGATCTCGCCCATCGCCCGCGCCGTCGAGAGGGCGATGCCGTACAGCAGGCCCCAGCGGATGTTCTTCAGCGTCACGCGGAAGAACGTCTGGAACGACGAGGCGCCGAGTGTGCGCGCCGCCTCTTCCTCGGACACACCGAGCTCCTGCAAGACGGGGACGATCTCGCGCACGACGAACGGGATGCTGATGAAGATGGTCACGAGCACCATCGAGGGCACCGCGTAGATGATCTGGACACCGTGCGCGGTGAACCACGGCTCGAACCATCCGCCGTTTCCGAAGAGCAGCACCGCCATGAGTCCGACGATCACCGGAGAGACCGCGAGCGGAAGGTCCGCGACGGCCGAGACGATGCCGCGACCCGGGAACCGATCACGCGCGAGCATGAGGGCGACGACCACCCCGAACACGCCCGTAACGACGACCGTGATGCCCGTGATGACCCCGGTGAGCAGATACGCATGGAGCACGTCGGGCTGGCTGAGGGTGCTTGTCCAGGTGCTCCACCCCCCCTTGACGGCCGCCCAGACGATCCCGCCGAGCGGGGCGAGGACGAGCGTTCCGACGTAAAGCACCGCGGCCGCCGATAGACCGCCATGCACGAGGCGCCGGCGGATCGAAGAGGACAGGCGAGCCTCGCGGAGTGCCGCGCTCACGCTGCCTCCCGGTGCTTGACGCGAACGAGCCGCTCCGTTACCAGCACGAGCACGAAGGAGAGCCCGAACAGGATCGTAGCGAAGGCGGCGGCCTGATCGGGCTTCTGCTGGCTGAGCAGCTCTGTGATGAACACGGGGGCGGTCAGGGTCTTGCCGATGAGGTTCCCGGCCACCATGACCACGGCACCGAACTCGCCGAGCGCCCGGGCGAACGCGAGGAGCCCGCCGGCCACGATGCCCGAGCGGATCCGCGGCAGGACGACCTTCCGGAACGTGACCCAGCGGCTCGCGCCGAGGACCCGCGCGGCCTCCTCTTCGGTTTCATCCAGCTCGAGCAAGACGGGCTGAACCGTCCTCACGACGAGCGGAAGCGTAACGAACAGCAGGGCCAGCAGGATCCCCGCTTGGGCGAAGATCACGTGGATCCCGTGCCGAAGCAGGAAGCCGCCGACCGGGGCGTTCGGACCGTACAGGGCCCGCAGCATCACGCCCGTCACGAGCGTGGGGATCGCGAACGGGATGTCCACGATCGTCGACAGCAGCTTCCGCCCGGCGAACCGATACCGCGTCATGACGTAGGCGAGGACGGTTCCGAACACGACGTTGATCCCGGCTGTCAGCCCGGCTAGCTCGATGGTGAGGATCAGCGCCTGGCGTCCGCCGAGCGTCGTGAGCGCGTCGCGGAGCGCGACGAGCCCGCTGCCGAAACCGCGAGTCACGACCGCGACGGTGGGAAGCGCGACCAGGAGCCCGAGGTAGAGCAGCGCCGTTCCACGCAGGCCCCATCTGGTCGCGGCAGCTCGCGCAACGACCGCAGCCCTCGGTCCCGCTCCCTTCCGGGAACTCGGGACCGAGGGCCGAAGGAGCGTCGGAGTGCCCAAGCTACCCCTGCACCGCGTTCTGCGCCTGGGTGAAGGCCCCGCTCGGACCGAACACGGTGTCGTTCTGGAGCTGGTCCCATCCGCCGATGTCGTCCGTCGTGAACAGGTCCTTGATCGGCTGGTAGACGCCGCCTTCGCCCGCCTGCGCGGCCTTCAGGTCCACGGACCGTTCGAAGCCGACGCTCTGGAAGATCGCGGCTGCGTCCTTGGTGTGCAGGTACTGCACGAACGCGTTCGCGATGTCCTCGACGCAATGAGCCTCGGCGTTCTCGTCCACCACCGCGACGGGGGTCTGGATCGCGACGCTCGAGGGAGGGATCACCATCTGGTCGGGAAGTCCCGCCTTCTGCGCGGCGAGGAGCGCGTACTCGTAGGTGAGAGCGACGTCGCCGTTGCCGGCCTGGAAGTTCTTGATCGAATCGTTCGCGCTCTTGTCCATCACGGTGACGTTCTTGAAGATGCCCTCGAGCAGCTTCTCGGCGTCGGCCGGGTTGTTCACCGCGTACCCAGGCACCTGTCCGCGCATCGCGGCGCCGTAGGCTGCGACGATGTTCCACCGTGCACCGCCGCTCTGCGCCGGGTCGGGGGTCAGGATCTGCAAACCGGACTGCGTTAGGTCGTTCCAGTTCTCGATGTGCTTGGGGTTCCCCGGACGCACGTCGAAGACCACAGCCGAGGAAGCTACGATCCCGCCGTCGGTGTCATGCGTCCAGTCGTGGGTGATGAGACCGGCATCCTGGATCATCTGGACGTCGGGCGCGAGCGACAGCGCCACGATGTCCGCCTGGAAGCCGTTGACGACGTTCTGGGCCTGAGTGGTGCTGCCGCCGAAGGACATCTGGAAGATGACCGACTGGTTGTCGTGGCTCGCCTTCCACGCATCCGAGAACGCCGAGGTCAGCTTCCCGTAGGTGTCGTAGACGTTGCTGTACGCGGCGAGCGTGATGACCGGTGAGGCAGCCTGCTGGCACTTGCCACCGCTCGCCGAGGGACCCGAGTTGTCGTTCGAGCTGTTGCTGCTACACGCGGCGGCTATGAGCGAAGCGACCGCGAGCAGCGCTAACGGCCGGACGCCTGTGCGCACGGGGTGGTTCCGCATCTGGGCTCCTTCCGACGAACCGTTCCCCAACCTGATCGAGTGAGCCTCGATCTCCGGTGGTCCGGTCGATCGAAAGGCGGACGCTGTTTCCCGACTGGAGTTCGGCCTCCGGGAGTCCGGTCAGCCCTGCGAGGCGAAATGATGCCAGCGAGACGACAGAACGTCAAGACTCCTGAACGATCGCGACCGCTTCGAGAGGTGGACTACCAGGCGTACGCCTCAGGCGCGGCGCCGCCTGGGCCGGGGAAGATCTCGTCGAGCTTCGTCATCGCAGCCTCGTCGAGCTTCACCTCCAGCGCGTGGAGCGAACCGTCGAGCTGCTCGATCGTCCGCGGGCCGATGATCGGCGCGGTGACGACGGGATTGGTGAGGAGCCACGCCAGCGCGATGTCTGCCGGCCGCTCGCCGAGGTCGGCGCAGAGCTTCTCCCACCCAACGAGCTTCTCGCGGTTCTCCTCGATCTCCTTCTGCGTCTCCTCGTCCGCGCGACGCGAGCCTTCCTCGATCCTCTGGAGCACGCCGCTGAGCAGACCGCCGCCTAGCGGGCTCCAAGCGATCACGCCCATACCGTAGGCTTCGGCTGCGGGGAGGACCTCCAGCTCGCTCATCCGGTCGTTCAGGTTGTAGAGGCACTGCTCGGACGCCAGACCGAGGAAGTTGCGTCGCCTCGCGGCCTCGTTCGCCTGGGCGATGTGCCAGCCGGCGAAGTTGCTGCTGCCGACGTAGAGAACCTTGCCCTGCTGCACGAGGAGCTCCATCGCCTGCCAGATCTCCTCCCACGGCGACCCGCGGTCGACGTGGTGCATCTGGTACAGGTCGATGTGGTCGGTGTGGAGGCGCTCAAGCGAAGCCTCGCACGCGCGGCGGATGTGCAGCGCCGAGAGCCGTCGCTCGTTCGGCCAGTCGCCCATCTCGCCGTAGACCTTCGTCGCGAGGACGATCTTCTCGCGACGGCCGCCGCCTTGCGCCATCCATCGACCGACGATCTGCTCGGTGACGCCTTCTCCCTTCTTCCAGCCGTAGACGTTCGCGGTGTCGAAGAAGTTGATGCCGTGTTCGAGCGCGCGGTCCATGATCGCGAAGCTGCCCGGTTCCGACGTGTGCGGGCCGAAGTTCATCGTGCCGAGACACAGGCGGCTAACGTTGACGCCGTGCGTCCCGAGGTGCGTGTACTCCATGGCGCGGCCCTCCCTCAGGCTGCTCTGATCATCCTAGCCCTCGGGGAGTCCCAGGCCTTCGGCAGCTACGCGGGCGATGTGCTCCCCGATCGCGAACGACGCTGTGGCCGCCGGTGAGGGCGCGTTGAGGACGTGGATGGACGGCCCGCTCCGCGCGATGCGGAAGTCGTCGACGAGCGCGCCGTCGCGCGCCACGGCCTGCGCCCGCACCCCCGAGCCGCCGGGTGAGACGTCTGCCGTCGTGATCTCGGGAACGAGCCGCGCGAGCGCATCGACGAACAGCCGCTTGCGGAACGAACGGCGGTACTCGTCGAAACCCGTGCGCCAGAAGCGTTTCGCGAGTCTCAGGAACCCCGGGTAGGCGAGCGTCGCGGCGAGCTCGCGCGGGTCGATCCGCCATCTCGTGTAGCCCTCGCGCGCGAACGCCAGGACGGCGTTCGGTCCGGCCTCGACCTCGCCGTAAACCGTCTGCGTGAAGTGCACACCGAGGAACGGG
>JBGPKY010000154.1:0-6274 GCA_041486205.1 Actinomycetota bacterium | reverse complement strand
CGCGACGATCGTCGCGCCGGCCTGGCGCGACGCCAAGACGCTGACGGTTCGCTCTGCCCAGGCGCAGGTCGGCGTTACAACCGGTCGCCCGATCTGGCAGCGCATGTATCTGGACCTCGCCTGCCTCGCCGCCGGTGGGCTCGTCTACTGGCAGGCGGTGCGGAGCGGCTACCAGGTCGTGCTCGCACCCGAAGGCGTACCGACCATCTCGGTCAGCACCTTCACGCTGCTCGCGCCGGTGCTGTTCTGGATCGGCTCGGCGCTTCTGGCCTGGCGTCTCGGCAGCGGCGCTCTCGCCCGGGGGCGCCGGGCCCTGGCGCGCCTCACCCGGCCTCTGGCACGTGGGCTCTCGGGTGTCGTCGCGGCTTCCATGTCGCGGCAGCGCCGCATCCTCTCGCGAGGGCTCGTCCTCGTCGCCCTCACCGGGTCCTTCGCGCTTTCGGTCGCGATCTTCAACACCACCTACGCCGCGCAGGCGCGCGTCGACGCGCAGCTCACGAACGGGGCCGACGTTTCGGTGCAGACGACGGCCGGCAACCTGAACGGCCTGCCGCCCACGCTCGCGTCCGTCGTCGGCCGGCTCCCCGGCGTCGCGAACGCCCAGCCGATGCTGCATCGGTTCGCATACGTCGGCAACGACCTCCAGGACCTGTACGGGATAGACCCCGCGACGATCGGGCAGGCGACTTCGATGTCGGACGCCTACTTCGCCGGCGGGAACGCGCTGCAGGTCCTGTCGACTCTCGAGAAGACCTCAGACGGCGTGCTCGTCTCCGACGAGACCGTGCACGACTTCCAGTTACAACCGGGCGATCTCCTCCGCCTGCGGATGCAGGCGCCCGACGGCACGTATCACATCGTTCCGTTCCACTACGCCGGCATAGCCCGGGAGTTCCCGACCGCGCCTCACGACTCCTTCCTCGTCGCGAACGCTTCCTACGTGGCTCAGCAGACGGGGTCGGCCGCGGCGCAGACGCTGCTCGTGCGGACGAACGGGTCGCCCGCGGCGGTCGCCGCCGAGGTCCGCCGCGTCCTCGGACCGGCCTCGGGCGCGACCGTGCAGGACATCGTCACGCAACAACGGATCACGCTGTCGGGTCTGACCGCCATCGACCTCGCCGGTCTCACGCGCCTGGAGCTCGCGTTCGCGCTGTTGCTCGCGGGGGCCTCGTCGGGGATGGTGCTCGCGCTCGGTCTCGCGGAACGGCGGCGCACGTTCGCGATCGCGTCGGCCCTCGGCGCGCGCGGGCGGCAGCTCGCCGCGTTCGTCTGGACCGAGGCCGCGTTCGTCACGCTGTCGGGGCTCGCCCTCGGGACGCTCGCCGGCTGGTGGCTCTCGTACGTGATCGTGAAGATCCTCACGGGGGTCTTCGACCCGCCCCCGAGTCACCTCTCGATCCCGTGGGTCTACCTAGCCACGTTCGGAGCCGCGACGGCAGCGGCCGTCATCGCGGCCGGAGCCGGCACGCTTCGAGCTGCGCGGAAACCTGCGCTCGAGATCCTCCGCGACCTCTGACCTGGACCGAGAAGGGAACCGTCATGCGAAAGCTCTCGATCGCGATCGCCGTGGTGCTTGCGACCGGCGCCCTCGCGCCTGCGACCGCGACGCCTCCGGCCGCCGCCGGTAGCGAAGGCGTTCCGGCGTTCGGCCACGTCTTCCTGATCGTCGGCGAGAACACCGGCCTGCACCAGGTGAGCCAGACTCGAACGCCGTATCTCATCGGAAGCCTGAAGCCGGCTGGCGCATGGCTCACGACATACCACGGCCTGCACGACGGTTCGACCTCCGACTACATCGGCATGACCTCGGGGCAGTACACCCGGTGCGATGTGAACGATGGCGCGCCGTGGCACTGCCACCAGAACATCGACAACCTTTTCCACCAGCTCGACAACGCCGGCGTGTCGTGGACAGAGTGGAACCAATCGATGACGAACCCTTGCGGCCTGCTCGACTCCGGCTCGGACTGGTCGCAGAACGTGTATGCCGCCCACCATGACCCTGCCGTCTACTACGACAACGTGGAAGGGCCGGACGGCGCGTGGGTCAACCAGCACGTCGTTCCCTCTCCGGAGTGTGTCGGCAACGTCGTGACGATGGGAACGACCGCGCCCTACGACACGAGCGCCTTCGACCAGGCCCTTTCGACCGGCCAGGTGTCCACGTTCAACTTCGTCATCCCGAACGACTGCGCGAGCGGACATGACCACTGCGATTCGTCTAACCGCTTCGGGCAGTTCGACGCCTTCCTCCGGAGCGAGATCCCGAAGATCGAGGCCTCACCGGCGTTCGGTACGGACGGCCTCATCATCGTCACGTACGACGAAGGCTCCGACGCGTCTCCGAGGGGTCCGGTCCCGTTCCTCGCTATCGGCCCGCACGTAGCGTCCGGTGTGTACGCCGCCGGGGCCTTCAACCACTACGCACTGCTGCGGACGCTCGAGGATGGCTATGGCCTTGGTCGGTACCTCGGGCACGCGGCGACGGCCCCGCCGATCGCGGGGATCTGGACATCAGGCCTCTGAGCTCTACAGGGGGACGTGCGAGAGAACCATGATCCGCGGTTCGGTCATCTCCTCCATCGCGAATCGCAGTCCCTCCCGGCCGAAGCCGCTGTCCTTCGAGCCGCCGTAGGGCATCTGGTCGGCGCGGAACGCCGACTGGTCGTTGATGATCACGCCGCCGACCTCGAGCGTCCGATGCGCCTGGAACGCCCGGTTGATGTCGTTCGTGAAGACGCCGGCCTGGAGGCCGAACTTGGAGTTGTTCACCTCGGCGAGCGCGTCCTCGAAGGTCTGGTACGGCGTGATCGTGGCGACCGGGCCGAAGATCTCCTCGCAACGGACCTTCATCTCGGGCTTCGTCTGCGCGAGCAGCGTCGGGTAATAGAACGGCCCCTCGGCCCTTCCGCCGCATAGGAGCTCGGCACCCTGCGCCACGGCCTCGTCCACCCACTCGGCGATCCGGTTCACGTTGCCCTTGTCGATCACCGGGCCGACGTCGACGGTCGGATCCATCGGGTCGCCCGTCTTCAGGCTCTCGATCTGCTTCGTCAGCCGCACCGCGAAGTCGTCGTACACCTCGGATGCGACCAGCACCCGCTGGACCGAGATGCAGCTCTGCCCGGCCTGGTAGTACCCGCCGAAAGCGATCCTAACCGCGGCCATGTCGAGGTCGGCGTCGGAATGGACGATGACGCCGGCGTTCCCGCCTAGCTCCAGCGTGACGCGCTTCTTAGGGTCGAGGCCCTTGAGGTACCAGCCGATATCGGCCGACCCGGTGAACGAGATCTTCTTGTAACGCAGGTCGCGTGCCATCTTGTCGGCGACGCTCGATCGGACCGGAGTCACCTGATACATGCCCTTCGGAAGGTCGGTTTCGGCGAAGAACTCGGCCAAGCGCAGCGCCCCCATCGGCGTCGCGCTTGCAGGCTTCACCACGATCGGGGCGCCGACGGCGATCGCCGGAGCGACCTTGTGCGCAACCAGGTTGAGCGGGAAGTTGAACGGCGTGATGCCGAGCACCGGCCCGAGTGGGAACCGTCGGAGCAGCCCTACGCGGGAGCCGAGCGAGGCCTCGGTGTCGAGGCGCATGAGCTCGTCGTCGCCGTGACGGATCACCTCCGAGGCCCAGCGGAACGTCGATACGGCTCGCGTCGCTTCGACACGAGCCCACTTGAGCGGCTTGCCGCCCTCGCGCGCGATCAGCTCGGCGTTCTCATCGAGCGTCTCGGCGAGGCGCTTCGAGATGTGGTCGAGCGCCTCGGAGCGAGCGTGCAGCGGCAGATGCCGTGACCCCTCGAACGTCTCGGCGGCGGTGGCCGTGGCTTCTTCGACGTCGGCCTCCGTCGGAACGCCGATCTCGGCGACGACGCTATCGTCGAAGGGGCTCTTCACCTCGAAGGTCCCTTCGCCCGTGCGCCAGTCGCCGTTCACCAGGAACGGTTTCGTGGTCATGCCGAACTCACTTCCTTCCTTCGCGGGCACGACGTTCGGACGCTCGAGCTAGTCGAGCGACCACATCACGTGCTTGATCTGCGTGTAGTCCTCCAGCGAGTACATGGACATGTCCTTGCCGTACCCGCTCTCCTTGTAGCCACCGTGGGGCATCTCGGGGCTGATCATGAAGTGCGTGTTCACCCACACGGCGCCGAACTGGAGCCGGCGGGCGACGCGAGCCGCACGGGCCGCGTCACGCGTCCACACCGAAGAAGCGAGGCCGTAGACGATGTCGTTAGCCCAAGTGACGGCCTGCTCCTCGTCGGTGAACCGCTGCACGCTGACGACCGGTCCGAAGACCTCCTGCTGGACGATCTCGGACTTCTGGTCGACGTCCGCGACGACGGTCGGCTTGTAGTAGAAGCCCTTGCCTGCCACGTCGATCGGCTCGCCGCCGGTCAGAACCTTGCCGTACTCATGGGCGCGGTCCACGAAGCCCTTCACGTTGTCGCGCTGCTTAGCCGAGACGAGCGGTCCCATCTCGACGGACTCGTCCTCGAGCGGACCGACCTTGATCGACTCCACGGCGGGAACCAGCTCGGAAAGGAGCTCCTCGTAGATGCCGGAGCCGGCCACGACTCGGCACGAGGCCGTGCAGTCCTGACCGGTATTCGTGTAGCCGGCGAACCGCAGCGTCTCGACGACCTTCTTCACGTCGGCGTCGTCGAACACGACGACCGGCGCCTTGCCGCCGAGCTCGAGGTGCACGCGCTTGACGGTCTCGGACGCGGCCGCCGCGATCTTCTTGCCAGTCGACGTGTCACCCGTGACCGACACCAGACGAACGAGTGGATGCTTCGTGAGCTGGTCACCGATGACGGATCCTCGGCCGGTGATCACGTTGAGCACGCCGGGCGGGAAGATGTCGGCGGCGAGCTCGGCGAGACGCAGCGCTGTGAGCGGCGTGATCTCGGCCGGCTTGATGATCGAGGTGTTGCCGGCGGCAAGGGCCGGGCCGATCTTCCAGGCGGCCATCATCAGCGGGTAGTTCCAGGGGCAGATGCCAACAGTCACGCCGAGAGGCTCGCGGCGGATCATGCTCGTGAAGCCGCGCTCGTACTCGCCAGCCGACTTGCCCTCCTGAAGGCGGGCCGCACCCGCGAAGAAACGCAGGTTGTCGGTGATGAACGGGATGTCGGCCGAGGAAACCGAGATCGGCTTGCCCACATCGATCGACTCGAGCCGAGCCAGCTCGGCGGCGTCGGCGTCCATAGCGTCGGCGAGCTTCAGCAGCATCGCCGAGCGCTCCTTGGGCGGTGTATCGAACCAAACCTCGTCGTAGGCCTTCTGCGCGGCCGCCACGGCTCGGTCGGCGTCCTCACGCGAGCTGACCTGCACGGCGGCGATGGTTTCCTCTGTGGCCGGGTTGATGTCCGGCTCGGTCTCGCCGGTCGAAGAATCGACCCATTCGCCGCCTATGAACTGCTGGTACGTCTTCACCGCGGTGGCCATGCTGACCTCCTTCGCGTGGACCCGAAGCCCGGGTCGGATTCCTCAACCGGACAAGTATGCCCTCATCGCCCGTTCACGGGCCACTCGACGTTCCGGCTTGGGACCAGGTCTTGCCTGTACGGACGGGACAAAGACCCTTCAGCCCTCGGTCTGAGCGGCCATCAGCTCCCGCGCGCGCAGCGCCAGCCAGAATTCCATCCGGTCGAAGCTCGAGGAAAGATCGCGGCCGGTCAGCTCCTCGACCTTGCGCATCCGGTAGCGGAGCGTGTGCCGATGTACGAAGAGGTCGGCGGCCGCCGTCTCCCATCGCGCGTTGTGCTGGAGGAACGCACGGAGCGATGACTGGAGCTCACCGGCGTGGTCGCGGTCGTAGACGTCTAGCGGCCCGAGCAGCGAGTCGGCGAACGCGCGCAGCGCGTCGGGATCGGCCATCGAGAGGAGCAGCCGATAGGTCCCGAGGTCGTTGAACCCGGCCGAGGCCCAGCCTTCGAGACGGCAAACCTGCAAGGCGTACTTCGCCTCGCGGAGGCTGCGAGCGACCTCCTCGGGCGACACGTCGCCGCCGGCCCCGGCCCGAAGCTCCGCTCCCAGACGCTCTCCGATCGCCTTGGAGAACATGTTCAGGTCACGATCGGGGTCGGACGGGAGAAGCACGTGGATGCCGCCCTCGTTCGGGGAGATCAGGTAGGCGCCGCCGTTTCGCGAGCACTGATCTTCGGTCGCGTACGCGAGCTCGGACGGCTTCGCCCCCTCGAGCGAGACGACGGTGACCGCTGCATCTCGCTCGAAGCCGAAGCGGGCGAGGCCGCGGACCACCTCAGGG
>JBGPKY010000153.1:0-6319 GCA_041486205.1 Actinomycetota bacterium | reverse complement strand
GATCCCCACGTGGGCCCGACGTCCTCCTGGCTGATGTCGTTCGGGCTGATCCCCGATCGGGCCGCCAACGCCGACAAGAGCTTGTCGCGCTGGGTCGCGTCGCTCGTCAGTGTGGTCGTCCGGATCGAGATCGTGTCGCCGTTCACGATCTGGACCTCGGAGTTCGCATGCCCGTTCGCCGAGAGCACCGCCGTGACATCGGCAACGGTCGCACCCGAGCGGTTGAGGTATCGAAGCTGTGCCCCACCCTTGAAGTCGATCGAGAGGTTCAGGCCTCGGAAGAGCAGTCCCGCGATGGCGAGCACGATGAACATACCGGACAGCAGGAACCATCGGTTCCGCTGCTCGACCAACCGGAAATGCGGGATCGTGTGACCGCGATACGCCGAGATGGCGCGTTGTCGATTCACTCTGCGGCTCCCGAGATGGACGGGAGCGGCTCCGGGTCGGCCTCGCCGGCCACGCCGCTCGTCAGTCCGAACCCCTTCAGATCGACGAGCCGCTGGTTCCCGGAGATGAGGAACACGATCGGCCGCTTGAAGAAGTAGACGACGAACAGGTCAAGCACGGTCGCCACTCCAAGCGTCAGCGCGAACCCGCGCACCGAGCTGATCGCCGTGACGTAAAGCACGATCGCCGCGAGCCCCGTCACGATGTCCGCAGCGACGATGGTCTTGTATGCGCGTTTGAACGCCGGCTGGACCGCGGAGCGCGGCGTCTTCCCGTGACGAACCTCGTCCTTCAATCGCTCGAAGAACACGATGTAGGAGTCGGCCGTGACGCCGAGCGAGATCACCAGGCCGGCGATCCCCGCGAGCGACAGGCTGTAACCGATGGCGCGCCCGGCGAACGACACCATCGCGAACGCGAGGATGGCCCAGATCGTCATACCCATCCAGGCGACGACGCCGAGCAGCCGGTAGTAGAAGAGGAGGTAGGCGAAGAGCGCGATCAGACCGACGATCCCGGCAATCAGCCCCTGGTGCAGCGATTCCTTGCCGAGGGTCGGGCTCACCGTCACGACGTTGTCCTGAGTCAGGTTCACGGGCAGGGCGCCGGCGTTGAGCTGCGTCGCGAGATCCTTCGCGCGGTTCTCGGTGAAGCTGCCGTTGATGACGCCGCTGCCCGTCGTGATGGCGCCCTGGACGACCGGCGCTGAGATCACCTTGTTGTCGACGACGATCGCGAGCCGGTTCTGCGGATCGGGGAGGTTCACCATGCGCGTGGTGACGGCGCCGAACGTCTTCGACCACTGCGACGTGAGCTGGAAGTCGATCTGCCAGCCCGTGGGAAGGCTCGTCTGCCCACCGGAGTTGTAGACGGCGGTTGCCTTCTTGATGGCCTCGCCGGGGACCTCCACCTTGCCCATCTTGTACTTCGTGGTCGAGGGCTGGCCCGGCGCTACGTCGGAGCCGAGGAAGACCACGGTCTTGTTCTTGAGCGCGTCGAAGCTACAACCGGGCGCCGTCGGATCCGGGCAGGTGACAGGCGTCGATTGGTAGTCCGTGCTGCTCGGCGTGAGGACCTCGATCACCTGCCGCTCCTCCAGGCGTGCGGTGGTGCCGATCACCTGGAGGAGCCGCTCCTGTCCCGTGTCCTGGAGCTTCGCGACGGCGCCATCGTGGGTCAAGAAACAGCCAAGGTCGATCCCGGCAGAGCTCAACGCGCAGTACTGCTGCGCGAAGTGCGTGACCTTGATCGCCGACAGCGCTGCGTCGGCATCGGACTGCTGCGCGAAGCACGCGGCGCCCGCGTCACTCGCCAGGTTGGCGCCCGAGGAGTCCTGGATGCAGTACTGGTTCGTCGCGTTCGTGCCGACCGCTGCGAGAGCGGCCTTCGCGGCGGCCTCCGTCTTGAAGGTGCACAAGGGGTTGCTGAGTGCCGAGCCCTGGATGCAGAACTGCGTGCCGGGCGCGGCCGAAGGCGCTGGCGGCTGAGGCGTCCCCGATGGAACAACCGATGGAGTCGCCGACGGAGACGGACTCTGCGCGCCGACCGTCAGCCCCTTCACGGCCGTGTCGGCCAGCGCCTGAGTTCCGAAGCACGGCGCGTTGTCGCCGACGCCCGTCAGACAAACCTGCTGTACGACGGGGATCACCTTCGCTCCGCTCAGCGCCGACGTCGCCTCGGACTGGAGCCCGAAACACCCGAAGCTCGTCTGTTGCGTGCCGATGAGACAGAACTGGTCTTTCGGGCGCGTCTGGATCGTGCCCCGCGCGAGACCAGGGATCTGCACCTCGATGTTCGTCCCGGAAAGGAAGAGCTGCGGTTCGCCGACGCCGAACGCGTCGATCCGGTTACGGATGTTCTCGAGCGCTTGCTGCATGACGGCGGGCGGCGTTCCCGCCGGGGCGTGAAGCACCACCGAGACACCACCCTCGAGGTCCAGACCGAGCACCGGCCTGGTTCCCGTCGCGAACGCCGCGAGCGAGCCAACCACCAGCGCGGCGACGAAGATCACCGAGATCCACAGGTTGCGCGAGCCTTTCACGCCAGCTCAGCGCCGTTGATCGTCAGCTTGAACCTACAGTCCAGCATCTCCGCCGCTTTGCGGCACATCTGCATGCGGCCCAAGAAGATCTCGAAGTACTCCATCACTTGGCTTATCTGGGTGTCGATCGTGAGCTCCAGGGTGACCGTTTTGGCGTCCGAGTCTACCCGCAGGAACGACTGTTCGGCGGCGAAGTTGACTCGGTCGTGGATGTCGAACTCGATCTGGCCCGACTTGCGGACGCGGCTGCGGTGGACGTCCGACTTGTCGGCCAGGATCACCGCGGCCGACACGGGAGAGACCGCATGACCGTTCGGCTCCTCATGGTTCGCGATCGCCGAAACGATGGTGGCGAGGTCGGCCGCCGGCAGGTGGTCGCGTAGCGCGTGGTATACGAGCAGACCACCGGTTTGACCGTGCGCTTCTCGGGTGAGCATGTTGCCCACATCGTGGAGGTAGCCGGCGACGGCGCCGAGGTTCGCGGTGTGCTCGTCGGAGCCCGATCGGTGGAGCACCTGGTAAGCGATCTTCGCCGTCAGGGTGGCATGGCGGAAGCCGTGCTCCGTGTAGCCGAGCCCTTCCATCACGCGGTCGGCGGCCGTGATGAACGCCGATAGCTCGGGGTTCGCTTGGACGATCTCGAGGGTGACGTAGCTGGTAGCCGGTTGCTCCGCCACTTCGGCGGCCTCCCGTTCGGATCCCGCCGACTTGCTCACGCCCGGTCGTCAACCTCCTCGCCCGGCTCGTCGTCCTCCTGGTCCCCGTCCTCGGTCAACCTCTGCGCGATCCCGCGGCGGAGCATGCGCACGTTGGTGCCGGGCGCGATCTCGACGGTCACGGTGTCGGCGTCGTCGTCGATCTCCTTCAGCGTGCCGAAGATCCCGCCGGCCGTCATGACCTCGTCGCCCACCTCGAGCGCGTTCAGGATGCTCGCCTGCTGGCGCTGCCTGGTCTTCTGCGGCCGGATCAGCAAGAAGTAGAAGAGCCCGCCCATGAGGAGGAGCGGGACGAGGAGCGCTGCGAGACCTCCGCCCTGCGAGGTCGTCGTGCTCGATTGCGCCAAGGCGTCGATCATCGGAAGGTCCCTCCTTACGGGTGAATCCGCAGCATACAAGCTACGACGGAGTCCGCAGCCCCGCTGCGGCGCGGCGCGGCGCGTCAACCGAGAGGGAGTACTCCTTCGACCACGACGCCGAGGTGCCGGTACGCATGCTCTGTGGCGACGCGGCCGCGCGGCGTCCGCTTGAGGAAGCCGAGCTGGAGCAGGAACGGCTCGTAGACGTCCTCGATCGTGTCGGTCTCCTCCCCGACGGCGGCCGCGAGCGTCGACAGACCCACAGGTCCGCCGCCGAACTTCCCGACGATGTTCGAGAGGATCGCTAGGTCGAGCTTGTCCAGACCCTCTTCGTCGACCTCGAACAGCTCGAGGCCGGCGCGTGCCACGTCGCCCGTGACGGTTCCGTCGTGACGGACCTCGGCGAAGTCGCGGACCCGGCGGAGAAGCCGGTTCGCGACACGCGGGGTCCCACGCGAGCGTCGCGCGATCTCGCTCGCGCCTTCGAGCTCCACCGCAACACCGAGGATCCCCGCCGAGCGCCGCACGATCATCGCGAGCTCCTCGCGCGAGTAGTAGTCGAGGCGCGGCGAGAACCCGAACCGTTCGCGGAGCGGCAGCGTGATGCGTCCCGGCCGCGTCGTCGCCGCGACCAACGTGAACCTCGGAAGCTCGAGCCGGATGCTTCGCGCGCTTGGCCCCTTGCCGAGCACCACGTCGAGCTTGAAGTCCTCGAGCGCCGGATACAGCACCTCTTCGACCGCGCGCGGCATCCGGTGGACCTCGTCGACGAACAGGACTTCGCCCTCCTCGAGGTTCGTCAGGATCGCGGCGAGATCACCGGGGCGGTCCAGTGCCGGGCCCGAGGTCGGCCGGAACGCCACGCCCATCTCGTTAGCGACGATGCCCGCGAGCGTGGTCTTGCCGAGCCCCGGCGGACCGGAGAACAGCAGATGGTCCACTGTCTCGCCGCGAGCGCGGGCCCCCTCGATCAGGAGCGCGAGCTGTTCCTTGATCCGCTCCTGACCGACGAACTCGGTGAGCGTCTTCGGCCGTAGAGCCGCGTCGAACTCCAGCTCCTCGGTTGTGACCTCCTCGGGAGCCACCAGGCGCTCGTCCTCGCTCACGCGCTCACCCACGTCCCACGTGCTGAAGCGCTTCGCGAAGCAGGTCTTCCACCGGCCGGTCGCCGTTCGCCGGCAGTGCGGCCATCGCGTCGCTCGCCTCCTGAGGCGACAGGCCGAGCCCGAGCAAAGCCTCCCGCACGTCTGCGAGCGGCCCTTCGATCACGACGACGTCGCCGCCGAGCTTGTCCTTCAGATCCAACACGACCCGCTGCGCGACCTTCTTCCCCACGCCGGGCACCACCGTGAGCGCGGCTACGTCGCCGGAAGTCACCGCCCGCCTGAGCGCGTCGGGCGAGAGCACCGACAGGAACGACAGCGCCATCTTCGGCCCCACGCCGCTTACAGTGACCAGAAGGTCGAACAGCGCGCGCTCGTCCTGCGTGGCGAAACCGAACAAGATCATCCCGTCGTCGCGGACGTGCAGGCGCGTGAACAGCTTCGTCGCCCTTCCGACCGCGGGCAGCTTGCTCATCGTCGATGCGGGAACGAGCACCTCGTAGCCGACACCACCGACCGAGACCACGGCGCGTCCCGCCTGTTTCTCGGCGAGCTTGCCTTCCAGCGACGAGATCAACGCGCCCCGACCCGTCTCGCGGCCGCGCGAAGACGCGACTGGTGGAGATGACACAGCGCGACGGCCACGGCGTCGGCGGCGTCGGGCTGCTGCGGAACGCCCTCGACCCGGTGTGCGCGGATCAGCGATTCCCGGACCTGCTTCTTGTCTGCGTTGCCGACACCGGTGATGGCCATCTTCACCTCTAATGGAACGTACTCCTCCACCTCGAGCCCCGCCTCGGCCGCGGCGAGCAGGATCACGCCGGTCGCACGTGCCACCGCCAGTGCGCTTGTCTTGTTCTGTCCGAACATCACTCGTTCCACCGCGATCGACTCGGGCCGGAGCGAGGCTATCGCGGAGCGAACGGCCTCGAACAGCAGGAGCAGACGCTGCGGCTCGGCCAGGTCGGAGGGCGTTCGGACCGTTTCGGACCAGACCACCGCGGCGCGGCCGCCGGCGCGCGACACCCCCGCGAGGCCGGTCGAAGCGATGCCGGGGTCCACACCCAGTACGCACGAATCGAACATGTGTTCAGTCTAGGGGCCGAGTGGAAGCTGGGCAAGCGTCGCCGGAAACGGAAGGAGCGGGGCCGGGGCCCCGCTCCTTCTCGCCTGCATCTTTTCGGTTCTAAGGCGCCGGGATCACCCAGATGCCGCGTCCGTGGGTCGCAGCCACGACTTGGGTGCCGGCCGGGTTGAGCGTCAACTCGTTGACGGCAACGTTCGGCAGTCCCGACCCGAACTGCGACCAAGCGGTCGGGTCGGCCATGTCGGCGACGAAGACACCTACGTCGGCGCCCGCGACGAGGTTCCCGTTCACCACGACGATGTCCGCGAAGGGCACGTCCGGCAGGTTGCCGCTGATGTCCGTCCAGGTGGCGCCGCCATCGGTCGACTCGAACACGTGCCCCACGCCCGCGCTCGGGATCCACCGGCGAGAGAACCCACCGTAGGTCGCGAAGACGTGCATCGGGTCGCTGGGGTCGATCGTGAGCGCGGTTGGGTACCGCTGCGGGAGGGGATCCCCGCCGTTACCGCTCTCGTCGGCGACGCGCGTCCATGCGCCACACGCGTTCGTGTCGATGCCCGACG
>JBGPKY010000152.1:0-6342 GCA_041486205.1 Actinomycetota bacterium | reverse complement strand
GGCGCAGCTGATCGCCACGTTCGATGACGTGGAAGCGGTGGGCGCGGCCTCCGGCGGCGAGGAGGCGGTAGCGCTCTGCTTGAAGCAGCGTCCCGACGTCCTGCTCCTCGACCTTTCCATGCCGGACCTGGACGGCATCGAGGTCACAAAGCGCGTGCTGGCCGGCGCTCCAGGCACGCGGATCGTCGTGTTCACGTCGTTCTCCGATCGGGAACGGATCGTGCAGGTGCTCGACGCCGGCGCGCTCGGCTATCTGCTAAAGGACGCCGAGCCCGAGGAGATCCACGCGGCGATCCTCGCCGCGTCCCGCGACGAGGCGCCGCTTGCGCCTCGGGCCGCCGCGGAGCTGCTCGCTCATCGGGCGGCGCGTCCTCCCTCGGTGGATCTCACGGCACGCGAGCGGGAGGTATTGGCGCTCGTGATCGACGGGATGGCGAACAAGCAGATCGCCCGTCGGCTGGCCATCAGCGAGAAGACCGTGAAAGGGCACCTCACCAACCTCTTCCAGCGGATCGGGGTTGCCGATCGCACCCAGGCCGCGCTGTGGGCCGAGCGCAACAGGATCTTCCGCGACTGAGGTCCCGGGACCGAGGTCCCGTTGAGAGCAAGCTCACTCAGCGCGCACGATGGAGCCATGGCCGGGTCACGGATACGGAGCATCTGTCTCGTGGTATCCCTCGCCCTGTTGGTTGCGGCGCCTGCGCGGGCATCCGATGACGATGCCAAGCGCCACGGTTCCTGCTCCGGAGGCCCCGGCGACTGGAAGTTGCTCGTCCAACCGGCGACCGACACGACGATGCGTGTCCGGTTCGATGTCGAAGAAGTGGATCCGGGCGAGCGGTGGCAGCTGTTCCTGTCTGTCGACGGCAAGCGGATCCTGACCCACACGAAGCGAACGGACGCCGAGGGCGACGTACACGTGAAGATGCTGACGGCCGACGGACGGGGTTCGGACCGGATCAAGGCCTCCGGCGTGAACATCGACTCCGGCGGCTCCTGTGAGGGGTCGGTCACCTACTGAGAACCGCTGAGACCTGGACCCGGGACCGTCGTCCCGTTGCAACCCGGACCTCCTGCCGCAGAGCCTGTATGCGGACGGCCGGATAGACCGGCCGGGATCGAAGGGGGGATGGGACATGGTCGGCAAGATCGTGAAGGTGGCTCTAGCGGCCGCGCTCGTGCTCACGGTTGCCGGTGCGGCACCCGCCAGTGCCAAGGCCGGCGACGTGATCAAGCGCGGCTCGTGCAGTTGGACCAGCGATTGGAAGCTGAAGCTCTCGCCGGAAGACAACGGGATCCAGGTGGAGTTCGAGGTGGACTCCAACAGGTCTGGGCAGACCTGGGCCGTGAAGCTCTTCCAGAACGGGAACAAGATCTTCGGCGGGACGAGAACGACCGGCGGGGCGAGCGACTCGTTCACGGTTCGCAAGGTGGCCAACGACACCTCGGGAACCGACTCGTTCAAGGGGCGGGCGGTCAACTCGTCCACGGGCGAGACCTGCGTCGGAAAGGCCTCGATCTGAGTCGCGGCACGCTGCGTGGTTCATCGGCGCCCGGCCCCGGGATAAGGGGCCGGGCGCTTCTCTTCGAGAAGTGCCACGCGTTCGGTCACGCATCGAGACCCGGGGTCCCGGGACCGTGGTCCCGTTGCAACCCAGACCTCGTGGCGCAGAGTCTGTATGTGGCGGCTGGATAGACCGGCCGGATCGAAGGGGGGATCGGACATGGTCGGCAAGATCGTGAAGGTGGCTCTAGCGGCCGCGCTCGTGCTCACGGTGGCCGGAGCGGCGGCACCCGCGGGTGCCAAGGCCGGCGACGTGGTCCGCACCGGCTCGTGCAGTGGGACCAGCACCTGGAAGCTGAAGCTTTCGCCGGACTCGACCGGGATCCAGGTGGAGTTCGAGGTGGACTCCAACGTGGTTGGGCAGACTTGGGGCGTCAAGATCCTGGAGAACGGGACGAGGATCTTCAAGGGGACGCGCGACACCGTCGGGCCGAGCGGCTCGTTCACGGTGAACGTCTTGGGGACCGACACCGCGGGAACCGACTCGTTCAAGGGGAAGGCCACGAACGCGGCGACCGGCGAGCTCTGCGTCGGCAAAGCCAAGATCTGATTCGCAGCACGTTGAACCGTCGGGCGGCGCCCGGCCTCGGAGAACCCGGGCCGGGCGCACGGCCGTTCGCGCGTCCCGGCGCGACGATCCTCACCGGCTCGGATCCTGGATCAGCCGACCGTTCGCGCGTTCGGCTGGTAGGTCGCCGAGGTAGCACCCTCAGGCAGGTCGATCCCCCAGGCAACGATCCGCCGCGGGCGGATCCGGAAGAACTGCGGGACGAAGTTCGGGAATCGGGGGTTGATCGCTTCGCCGCCGGTCTCGTGGAGCTCGGCCTCGCCGCGGATCTCGATCGCATGGGCACCGGCGGGGGAAGCGTCGTCGATCAGCAGCGTGACTTTGGGATCCAGCCGGGCGTCGCGCCATTTCTTGCCCTCGCCGAACGCGATGCCGCCAACGTCGATCGCGTCCTCCTCGGCGTTGAAGCGATAGGTGACTGGGATCACGTGAGGCTGGCCGTCGGGTCCGACGGTGGCCATCCGGCACATCGTCTGCGTCTGCAGGTACTCGATCTCACTGGGCGTGAAGACACTCATACGGGTGTTCCTCTCGTCGTCGTGGGGCCCTCGGCGAGAGTAGCGTCTCGGGGAGCGCCGGGTCATCGGGCCAGGCTTGAGCAGAAAGGCTCATCGTGGAGCAGCATCCGGGTGTCTTCGTGTCCACGGTTCCGGACGACGGGTGGGAGCCCGACCCCGAGGTCGGCGGCGAGATGAATCTCCTGTACGGGGGCGACGGGATCGAGGCCGGTATCTCGAGGTTCATCGAGCCCATCGAGCCGATCCGGTGGACCCTTGCCGCGAAGGAGACCTTCTACGTGCTCGAGGGGGCGGCCCGCGTGGAGATCGCCGGCGGCCCAACGCTCGAGGTGAAGGCCGGCGACATGGCCACGATCCCGAAAGGCGCCGAGACGACATGGCATCTGATGACGCCCTTCAAGGACTTCTACGTCCTCAGCTGAGGACCGCGATGTCCAGGAACCGCGCGATCTGCTCGCGGATCCCTGAGGCGTCGAGGCCGAAAGAGCGGTCGAGCTGGTCCGCGGTTCCGTAGCGATCGACGAACGTCCGCGGGACTCCCACCGAACCGATCCGCGAAGGCACGAGTCGGAGCGCTTCGGCCACCCGCCCGACGACCGTTCCCTCGTAGAACGGCTCGACCGTCACGATCGCGGGACGATCGCCGGCGACCCCGGCCAGCGTCTCCGCGTCGAACGGCTCGACCGACGTCGCGTACAGGACGGTCACGTCGAACCCGGCGGTGGCCTCGAGCGTACGGGCGAGCATCGGTCCGATCGCGACGACCGTGCCCAGCGATCCGCGGCGCACGACGTGCATCCGGCCGACTTCGACGTCGAAGGCGTCCGCGTTCTGCACGATGTTCGTGCGCACGTACGTCGGGTGCCCGTTCGCATACGTCTGCCGGATCAGCCGGTCGATCTCGGAGGCTGTTCCCGGAACGAGGATCTGCATCCGGGGGATCGATGAGAGAATCTGCACGTCGCCGGGAGACTGATGCGTGGCCCCTTCCATCCCGTAGTCGTACGAAGCCCCCACGGACACGAACGTTCCGCCGAGCCCCTGATATCCGAAGTCGATCTTCAGCTGTTCGAGGGGACGCTCCACGAGGAACGGCGTGATCGTGTGCGCGATCGGATGGAAGCCTTCCAGCGCAAGGCCGGCCGCGACGCCGACCATCGTCTGCTCCATGATCCCGACGTTCACGGCGCGAGAAGGATCGTGGGCGAACGCCGGTTCGAAGTACTCGGTGCTGATCTCGGCGAGTACGATCGCGACGCGAGGGTCGGCGACGAACAGCTCGGTCGCCGTCGCGGCCGCCTGCTGGCGCATCGTGGACGTGGTCGTCATTCCCCTGCCGGTATGTCGGCGATGACCGCGGTGGGCCGCTCGGGATCCGGATCACATAGCGCGCGGTAGAGCTGCTCGTGATCGCGACCGTCCGCCGGGCGAGCCGCCCAGCCGAACGCCTCGAGCTTCGCGCCCCACGGACCCATGTCGATGGAGCTGCTGTGGTTGTCGATCACGAGCAGCGTGAGGTTCGAAAGTCGAAGGTGCGGGGCGAGGAGGATCGCCTCCCAGTTGCTGCCCTCGTTCAACTCGGCGTCGCCGCAGAGGACCACGACCCGTTGCTCCAGGAGTCCCTTCGCGCGGAGCCCGAGCGCCACCCCGACGGCCATCGGCAAACCGTGGCCTAGAGAGCCGGTCGAGGCCTCGACGCCGGGGACGAGGTGTCGGTCGGGATGCGAGCCGAGCGGGTTCCCCCAGGTCATGAAGCCTGGAAGAACATCCTCGGGGAAGAACCCCTTATGGGCGAGGACGGCGTAGTAAGCGACCGGACCGTGACCCTTCGAAAGGATGAACCGGTCGCGCTGCTCCCAGGAAGGGTTCGCCGGATCCACGCGCAGGACGCGGTCGTACAGCACGAGAAGCGCATCGAGGGTGGACGTGCTGCTCTCTTCGTGCTTCTCGTCGCCGGTCGCGAGGGTCATCAACCGTCGGACGTCGTTGAGATCTCTGTGTATCGTCATCGGCCTATATAGGCATCCTACGATAGAAATGAGGTATCGTCTAGAGCCATGACGCGCAACGTGACGACCGACGCGATCCGCCTGAAGGCGCTTGGGCATCCCGTGCGCCTCGGGATCGCGTTGAGCCTGGCCGCCGAACCGGAGACCTGCGCGTGCGACTTCGCCGAGGCCTTCGACGTTAGCCAGCCGACGGTGAGCGAGCACCTGCGGGTGCTCCGCGAGGCGGGGCTCGTCACGACGAAGCGTCGCGGGACCCAGATCTGCTATTCGCTCGACCCCGAAGCCGTCCGCACGCTCGAGAGGTTGCTCGGCGCCCTTCGCGTGACGCGAACGAGATCGAGAACGCTCGCCCGAACCCCCTAGTGCGGGGCGCTGTGCCTACATCACCTCGAATGTCTCGAACACCGTGATCTTCGCGCCACCTTGAAGGACAGGGCAGCCCTTGGCCATCTCGACGGCAGCGTCGAGCGAGTCCGCCTTCAGGATCGAATAGCCGCTCGCCGTCGAACCCGCAGCGCCGTCGCTCACGGTTCCGTCGGAGCCGATGCTCTTCGCTGCGGGGGTGAACGGGTTGCCGCCGTCCTTCACCGCATCGCCCAAGCCGCCGAACCAGGCGTCCCACGCCTTCATGACGGCCGCTTGCTCCACCTCGCTCTCGGGCATGCTGCCGCCGCTGTAAAGCAGCACGTAGTCCGCCATCTCCCCCTCCTCATCCGGCTCCGCGCGGAGCACGAAACGAAGAACTTACACCGAAGTCGGTTGACGCGCGAGTGGCGGGCCGGGCCCCAGTTCGAGGGTGACTCCTATCGCGCGAACAGATAGGCGACCGGCGCCGCGACCATGGTCACGAAGGCCAGTCCCACGAGGGTGTTCGACCACAGGCCCGACGACCACCGTCCGACCGTTCGCTCGTCGTTCGAGAGCAGCAGCATGACCAGGATGAGCGGCGGCGCGGCGAGGCCGTTCAGGATCGCGGCGAGGTACAAGCCTCGGATCGGGTCGAGTCCGCCGAAATCCATCGCTAGACCGATGGTCATGGCGGCCGCGACGATCAGGTAGAAGCCCTTGGCTTGTCGGAACGTCTTGCTGAGGCCCTCGTGCCAGCCGAACGCCTCAGCGAGCGCGTAGGCGGTGGATCCGGCCAGCACCGGCACCGCGAGCGCTCCGGTCCCGACGATACCCAACGTGAACAGCAGACTGGCGAAGCTCCCTGCGACAGGCTTCAATGCGCTCGCCGCTTGCTGCGCGGTCTGCACAGTCGTCACGCCGTGCGCGTGCAGGGCGGTCGCCGAGGCCACCATGATCGCGAACATCACCACGACGGCCGAGCCCATCCCCGCCACCACGTCGCCGCGCATCGCCGCGACGTGGTGGTCGTCGACAGGCTCCGACTTGGTCGGCGTAGCGGCGCCTTCGAGCTCCTCCTCCTCGACCTCCTCGCTCGCCTGCCAGAAGAAGAGGTACGGGGATATCGTGGTTCCGAGGATCGCGATGACCGCGGCCAACTCCGCGCGGCTCCACGTGAGCGCCGGCACCAGTGTTGAGTGCAGCACGTGCCCCCAGTCGACCTTGATCACGAACAGCACCGCGACGTAAGCGATGAGCGATGCCGTCAGCCACCGGAGCACGCGCGCGTACCGTCGGTACGACACCGCTATCTCCAGGCCCACCATCGCGCCCGTC
>JBGPKY010000151.1:0-6350 GCA_041486205.1 Actinomycetota bacterium | reverse complement strand
TTCATCACCGGACCCGAGGTGATCAAGGCGGTCACCGGGGAGGAAGTGAGTTTCGAGGAGCTGGGCGGCGCGATGACGCACGCGTCGCGCTCCGGCGTCGCATCGTTCGTTTCGCAGGATGAAGAAGAATGCCTGGCGCAGGTCCGCCACCTGCTGTCGTTCCTTCCGTCGAACAACCTCGAGGACCCGCCCGCCTTCGCGCCGATCGACGACCCCGAGCGCCGAGACGAGGGCCTCACCCATCTGATCCCCGACTCCGCGCGCGAGCCGTACGACATGCACGAGGTCATCCGCCGCGTCGTCGACGACGCGGAGTTCTTCGAAGTCTTCCCATTCTGGGCGATGAACATCGTGATCGGGTTCGCCCGCCTGGACGGCCGCGCGGTCGGCATCATCGCCAACCAGCCGAAGGTCCTCGCCGGCACGCTCGACATCGAATCGAGCGAGAAGGCCTCCCGGTTCGTCCGCGTCTGCGACGCCTTCAACATCCCGATCGTGACGTTCGTCGATGTTCCGGGGTTCCTGCCCGGCACCGCGCAGGAGTACGGAGGCATCATCCGCCACGGAGCGAAGCTCCTCTACTCGTTCGCGGAAGCGACGGTGCCACGCATGACCGTGATCACGCGCAAGGCCTACGGGGGCGCGTACCTCGTCATGAACTCCAAGCACCTGCGCTCCGACGTATCGTTCGCGTGGCCGACCGCCGAGATCGCGGTCATGGGTCCGGACGGCGCCGTGAACATCGTCTTCAAGAAGGAGATCGACAAGGCGGAGGATCCGGCCGCAAGGCGCGCTGAGCTGATCGCCGAATACCAGCGGAAGTTCGCCACGCCCTATCTCGCCGCCGAACGAGGCTTCGTCGACGACGTCATCGAGCCCGCCGAGACCAGACCCCGTCTGATCAAGGCGCTCAGGATGCTTTCCACGAAACGCGAAACCGTTCCCGCCCGCAAGCACGGCAACATCCCGCTGTGAGGCTCGAGGATGCCTGACGGACGCCGATTCGAGTTCTCCGGCGGTCTCTCCCGCGAGGAGGAGCGCGCGGTGATCGCCGCACTGGAACGGTACTTCCTGCGGGAGAGTCCGCACCCCGACCCATGGGTGCTCGGCGGGAGGATGGACGCGATCGGCCTCGGCGCGCTCCAGGCGAGGCACCAGATGGACGCGCCGTGGCGCACGCTGTCGCGGGCGCCGTTCGCGCGGCGCGGCGTGCCGCCGCTCACAGGCCGCGGCGACGCGAACTAGGCCGATGGCCGAAGACGACCCTTTCGAGGCAGCAGCCCACTGCCCCAACTGCAGAGCCGAATACCGAGCCGGTTTCGAAACGTGCGCCGACTGCGGCAGCGCCCTCGTCCGGGGCCCGGCGCCCCCCGAGGAAGAACCAGGGCACCCCGACGCCTGGCAGGAAGCCACCGCCCGCGCGTGGGCGCCAGCCAGAGGCGCGAGCGAAGAACATCCGGAGCCGGTCGAGCTCTGCCGCCTCCCGTTCGATCAGGCCCACATGCTGGCCGGACGCCTGAGGCAAGAAGGTTTCGAGGTCGACGTCACAGACAGCGTCTACCCGGGAGGCGGCTACCTGGTGAACGACCCAGAAGTCGGCTGGTCGCACATCTGGGTCCACCGAGCTCGGTTGGAGGAGGCCCGAAGGATCGCGAAGTCGGTCTTAGCCGGAGACGAGGCGATCTGATGGCGCCCTGCGCGGTGGCTTCGCGTTGACGAGTGTGGCGATCCACATCGACCAGCTCTACTTCCAGGCGCCCGGGGGGATCGGCACATACGTCCGTAACCTCGTTCCCGCGCTGACGCGCCAAGACCCATCGCTCGAATTGAAGCTCTTCCACTCGCGGTTCGCCAGGGCCGAGCCACCGGAGCGTTGGGTGCGTGACTTCTGGGTAGAAGAGTTGCCGACCTCGATCAAGTCGCTTTATCCGCGTTGGGACCTCACCGCGCGGCCGCCGCTCCCTCCTTCGTTGCAGGGATGTGACGTGATCCACGCGACCAACCCGGCGGCGATCCCGCCGTCCGGCTCCGGGCAGAAGCTCATCGTCGCCGTTCACGACCTCGCGTTCGAGCACTTCCCGTCGATGTTCCCGAGGAACTGGCGAGCACTCTACAAGCTCGGTCTTCGCGCGGCCGTGCGACGGGCCGACGCCATCGTCACGCCCTCGCGCAACACGGCAGAGGATCTGCTGACGAAGACGAAGATCGCTCCGGAGAAGCTGCACGTCGTGCCACTCGCGGCGGCGCTCGACGTCGGGAGCGGCGATCCCGACGTCGTGCTCTCCCGGCTGAAGGTCTCGCGGCCCTACCTGCTGTTCGTAGGGACGCTCGAACCGCGCAAGAACCTCGTGCGGCTGGTCCGGGCGTACCGCCGCGTCGCGGCGACCGGGCTCCCACACTCGCTGGTGCTGGCCGGACCGATGGGTTGGCACCACGACGCTCTGATGCGAGAGATCGCGCTCCAGGGACCCGGTGAGGTCACGCTCACGGGGGCTTTGACGCCAGATGAGCTCGACGCCGTCTACCGCGCCGCCGACGCGTTCGTGTACCCCTCGGTCTACGAGGGATTCGGACTGCCCGTCCTCGAGGCGATGGCACGCGGGATCCCGACCATCGCGTCGAACACTTCCTCCGTTCCCGAGGTCTCCGACGACGCGGCGATCGGGGTCAACCCGCGGTCGGTGCGAGAGATCGCGCAGGCGATCGAAGCGGTCCTGACGGATACGTCGCTCGCCGAGCAGCTTTCGCGCCGCGGGCTGTCGCGGGCGGAGCGGTTCTCGTGGGGCGAGACCGCGCGGCTCACGCTGCAGGTCTACGAAGACGTCTTGGGGTCCAAGTGAAGGTCTCGCTCGTCACCACCGTGAAGGACGCTCGCGACCACATCGACCAGTTCCTCGCATCGGTTGCGGCGCAGACCAGAGCTCCAGACGATTTCGTGATCGTTGACGGGGGTTCGACGGACGGCACCGCGGAAGTGCTTCGCGCGGAAGAGGGCGTCACGTTGATAGAAGAGCCGGGCGCGAACATCTCCCGAGGTCGGAACGTTGCGATCCGCGCGGCTTCGCACGACGTCATCGCGGTTACGGACGCCGACTGTGCCCCGGAGCCCGACTGGCTCGAACGGCTCCTCGACCCGATCGAGGCCGGAGCGGACGTAGCGGCCGGCTTCTACCGACCGCTCGCCGAGAACTTCCTCCAGGCTTGTATGGCCGCCGTGAACCTCCCCGACGCGGAGGAGATCGACCCCGGGCGTTTCATGCCGAGCGGCAGGTCCGTTGCCTTCAAGCGAGAGGCGATCGAGGCGGTCGGCGGCTACCCTGAGTGGCTCGACATCGGCGAGGACATGTACGTCGATCACCGCTGGCGCGAGCTGGGACTCGAGACGCGGTTCGTACCGGATGCCGTCGTGCGCTGGCGCCCGCGCCCGACGCTCGGTGGGACGTGGACGCAGTACTTCCGCTACGCGCGAGGGGACGCGATCGCCGGGATGAATCCCGAGCGCAACGCGATCCGATTCGCGGCTTACTCGGGGGCGCTCTTCGCTTGGAGCTCCCGGAGGCGCCTGCCGAAGTTCCTGGCGGTCGTTGCCGCCGGCGCCCGCGCCGCGAAGCCGATGCGGCGCGCGCTCTCGCGCTTCGACGAACCGGCCGAGCGGGCGAAAGCAGCCGTCGCCGTGCCTGCCCTCATGGCGTTCACCGACATCGCCAAGATCGCCGGCTACGCTGCGGGACTCCTGGCCCGCTCCCGAAGGGTCTAAGGGCCGGCGACCGGGCGCACCCCGTTGTTAGAGTGCGGGGCAACCTCAGGGAGTCGGCCATGGCCAACAAGCGGAAGACCGCCGCCCAGAAGCAGCGGGCGAAGGCCCGACAACAGCGGGCCGCCGGGGCGAACGCGTCGGGCAACGGCCCCGCCTCTCCTGCCCAGCAGACCGGACCCCGCCCTCAGCCCCCTGCGCAGCGCCGGCCCCCGGCTCGGAGACGCAAGCCCTCCGGGATGTCCTGGGGCGCGATCGGGGCCGTGGTCGTCGTCGTAGCCGTCATGGCGGTCATATTCGCGACGCGGAAGTCCTCGCCGCCCGGAGGCGGCGGATCCCAAACCGCGATCGCGAAGGTCACGAGCGTCTCCGCTTCCACCCTGGATAAGATCGGTGTTCCGAGCGACGTTCAGCAGGTCCCCTCGCTGCCGACCGGCACCCCGCCGGTTGAGAGCGGGGGCAAGCCGGTGGTGACCTACATAGGTGCCGAGTACTGCCCGTACTGCGCCGCGGAACGTTGGCCCTTCGTGGTGGCGCTCAGCCGGTTCGGCACGTTCTCGAACCTGGGGACGACGACTTCGGCGCCCAAGCCCGAGCCCTACCCCGAGACACCGACGCTCTCTTTCCACGGCTCCAGCTATGCGAGCGACTACGTGGTCCTTTCCGCCGTCGAAACGCAGACGAACAAGCCAGACGCCACCACAGGCGGCTGGACGCCGCTCGACACCCCGAGCGCTCAGCAGCAGCAGCTCCTCACCACCTACGACACGCAGCAGTACACGGGTAGCGACGGTGGGATCCCCTTCATCATGATCGGCAACCTCTACGCGTGGGCGGGCGTTACATACGACCCCACGGTCCTCGGCGGGCTCTCCTTCGACCAGATCGCGAACCAGCTCGACAACCCAGACAGCAAGGTTGCGCAAGGCGTCAACGGTGCCGCGAACCAGATCACCGCGATGATCTGCAAGCTGACCGGGAACCAGCCCTCCGACGTCTGCACGTCCCCGTCCATCCAGCAGGCGCAAGCGGCACTGCCAACCCCGTGACCCGGGTTGCCCGCTGGGTCGCACCGGCGAGTCTGACTCTGTCTCTAGGTGGGGTCGGGGTTTCTACCTACCTCACGATCGCGCACTTCACGACGTCGAAGATCCTCGTATGCAGCGCGAGCGGAACCGTGAACTGCGAGCGCGTCACGACCAGCGCGCAGTCGACGTTCGTCGGGATCCCGGTCGCGCTCCTCGGCCTCGTGTGGTTCCTCGCGATGACCGGCCTGTCGGTCCCGCTCGCATGGCGGTCGCCGAACCGCCTCGTTCACCTCGCGCGGCTGGCGGGCGCGATCGCTGGCGTGGGGTTCGCGCTGTGGCTCGTCTACGCCGAGCTCTTCATCATCGGAGCGATCTGCCTCTGGTGCACCGTCGCACACGTGCTGGCGTTCGGCCTCTTCGTGATCGCGCTGCTCGCCGTTCCAGACGTGCTCGCGACCGAACGCGACGAGGAAGCGGCTTAGCTCACGTACTCGTAGAAGCCGCGACCGGTCTTTCGGCCCAGGTGGCCGGCGGTGACCATCCGCTTGAGCAAGGGCGGTGGCGCGTACATCGGCTCCTTGAACTCGTCGTAGAGGACGTTAGCGACGAACAGAGAGGTGTCCACGCCGATGAGGTCGATCAGACGAAGAGGTCCCATCGGGTGGTTCAAACCGAGCTGAACGGCGGTGTCGATGTCCTCCCGAGTGGCGAAACCCTCCTCCAGCATCCGGACCGCGCCGTTCAGGTAAGGGATCAGGAGCATGTTCACGATGAACCCGGCTCGATCACGCGACTCGACCGTGGTCTTGCCGAGCACGACGCCATATGCCCTGCCGAACTCGATGGTCTCCTCGGCGGTCGTGATGGCCTTGACCAGCTCGATCAGCCCCATGACCGGCACCGGGTTGAAGAAGTGCATCCCGAGAACCTTGTCGGGGCGTTTCGTCGCAGCTCCTAGGTCGGCGATCGGGATCGAGGACGTGTTCGACGCCAGGATCACCTCAGGCCGGGTTATCTCGTCGAGCCGACGGAAGATACCGACCTTCGTCTCGTAGTCCTCCGTCGCGGCTTCGATCACGAGATCGACGTCGGCGAGGTTCTCGATCGCGGTGGTTCCCGAGATCCGTGCGAGCGCTTTCCCCCGCTCCGCCTCGGAGAGCCTCTTGCGCTCGAGCGCTCTCAGCGTTGAGGTCTCGATCCGACGCCGGCCCGCGTCGACGAGCTCGTCGTTCGCCTCGAGGAAGACGACCTCCTCACCGGCTCGAGCCGCGACCTCGACTATGCCCGAGCCCATGAGGCCGCAACCGATCACGCCGACCTTGTGCACCTCTTCAGCCTTCATGGAGACCTCCGGAATGAGCGAACGGGCGAAGCCTACCGCGTCAGCAGACCTGGCTGAGCAGCGGGTTGGGGTTAACGGCCGAGCCGACGACCGCGAACCCATACGGACTCACCGGCCAGTTCGACGGGATGACGTTCGGATGCCACTCGAAGTGGTCGTGGGTCGCCCCACCTTGGGCATCGCCCGTGTTGCCGACGTATCCGATGATGTCACCGGCGTGCACCGG
>JBGPKY010000150.1:0-6420 GCA_041486205.1 Actinomycetota bacterium | reverse complement strand
TCTAAGTCTCAAGCCTCGTCGAGGCCGATGATGCCCTTGCGGATCGCGTACTTAACGAGCTCGGTGCGGTCGTGCATACCGAGCTTGCGCATCAGGTTCGCACGGTGAGCCTGCACGGTCTTGACCGACAGGAACAGCATCTCGGCGATGTCCTTGTTCGTCTGCCCCTCAGCGATCAGCTTGAGGATCTCCCGCTCGCGGTCGGAGAGCGTGTCGTAGGAGGTCTCTTCGCCGCGCTCCACGCGGGAGAGGTAGTCCTTGATCAGGAGCTTCGCGACGCTGGGGTGTAGCACCGACTCGCCGCGGTTCGCTCGCTTTACGGCCTGGATGACCTCCTCGGCCGGGGCCCGCTTCACCACGTATCCGGTCGCGCCGGCCTGGAGCATCTGGAACACGTAGGCCTCGCTGTCGTGGACCGTGAGGGCGAGGACCTGCGTTTGCGGATGCGATTGGCGGATCTGACGAGTCGCTTCGAAGCCGGAGAGGCCGGGCATGCCGATGTCCATCACGACCACGTTCGGCTCGAGCTCTCGGACCTGCGCGATCGCTTCCTCGCCCGATGAGGCCACACCCACGACCTCGAGCTCGGGGTCGCTGTCCAGGACCATCCGGATGCCCTCCCTGACGACGTCGTGGTCGTCGACGACCAGGACCTTCACCTTGTCGTTCATGACCACTCACTCCCTTCAACGGCCGGCGCATCCGGAACGAGCAGCGGGATCTCCGTCCAGATCCGCGTCCCCTTACCGAACGCCGACTCCACGTGGAGCGATCCGCCGGCAAGTTCGGCGCGCTCCCTCATCCCCATCAGCCCTACCGCCTCGCCCGTCCGCGCTCGAGCCGAAACTTCCGCGACGTCGAACCCGACCCCGTCGTCGGCGACCTCGGCGTGGAGGAGCTCCGGCGTCGCCCACACGCGTACCCAAGCCTTCGACGGGTGCGCGTGCCGAACCACGTTGCTCACGCCCTCCTGCACTATCCGGAAGGCAGCGACCTCGACGTGCTCCGCGAGCCGGTCGAGGCGGTCGCCCTCGAATCCGATCGGGATCGACCACAGATCGCTCGCCTGGGCCACGTACCAGCGAAGGGCGGGCAGCAACCCAAGCTCGTCGAGCAGGGCTGGCCGCAATTCGAGCATCATCTTGTCGAGGTTGCGCGCGGCCTCCTCCGCGAGCGCCTTCACGGCTTCGGCCCTCGCCCGCGCCACCTCCGGCGCAGGAACCTGCGAGTCGAGCTGGTTCTCGAGCAAGTCGATGTTCATCATCAGGGCCGCCACCACCTGGCTGGTTTCGTCATGAAGCTCACGCGAGATCCGCCGCCGCTCCTCCTCCTGGGCGGTGATCGTCTTGCGCAGCAAGCCCTGGAGGCTCTCTTCCTTCTTCCGCAGGCTCTCCAGAAGCTCGGCGTTCTCGACCGCGATGCCGACGAGGCCAACGAGGGACGAAAGGAGGTCGCGATGCGGATGATCGAGCAACCGCGGCGGATCCCACACGACGCCGACGACGGCGAGCGTTCGCTCGTCCTTGAACGCCGGCGCGACGACCCACGCGATCTCCCGATCCTCCGGCACCGAGGCCAAGTCGCCGTTCGAGGTCACCACGATGCGGCGGGTCGCGGCCGCCTTCACCTCCTCGCTGGTCGGCAGCTGCTCGCCCCATTCGGCCCGAGGGACCTCGTCGCCGTTCCGCCAGATCCCGACACCGTTCGCCTCGAGCGCCGCTCCGAGGTTCCCGGCCGAACGGGAAAGGACCACGCCCAACCCGGCTCCCGACGCGAGCAACGTCTGGATGTCCTCCATCCCCTCGAGGTCCGACCTGAGCTGGTCGACGGTATCCGTGAGGTCCTCTTGCTGGCTCTCCAGGCGGCTGGCCATGTCGTTGAACGTCGAGCTCACTTCCGCGAGCTCCCATCCTTCGAACTTCGGGAGTCGAACCGACAGGTCGCCATCAGCGAGCTGCGACACCGCACCGCCGACCTGCGCCAGGGGCTTCAGCAAGCTGCGGCGAACCGCCCAGATCGAGAGGATGATGCCGAACACCAACGGGATCGCCGCGAGGAACAGCGAGGCCTTGGCGCTCTGCGCGAACTGCTTCTGGAACGGCTGCTCGTCCATCCGCACCTCGACGGCCCCCAGGACGCTGCTCGACTCCGCGTGACAACCCACGCACTCAGGCTGCATCTGCACCGGAACGAACACGGAGAGCGTGCCATCTCCCGAGGACGTGACCAGCTTGTCGGTGTTCATCGAGGACATGAGCGCGTCTCTGCGCGCGCCGTAGGCAGCCGGAGGCTCGGACACCGAGGAGACCCAGGCGGTCCCATTGCGCCGGTACACGGTGACGGAGTTGATCGTCTCGCCCTCCTCGATGTTCCGGACGGCTTGACGGATGTCGTCGGGGGCGTTGTTGAGCATGCTGACCTCGAGGCTGTTCTCCGTGGTCACGGCGAGGATCCTCGCGGTCTCGGTCGACTGCCGGTCGAGGTTCTGTGTCTGGAATTTGGACATACCGAGGAGGGTGAGCGCCGCCGCGGCCCCCAGGAGGACCATCAGCCAGATCGTGAGTCGAACTTCGAGGCGCACGGGCACCTCCCTCATCCTCACTTCACAGCATCGAGCAGCGCGCCACCCGGGACGGGAGTCCCGCGAACGCGGGGCCGTACGGTCCGGGCCCTACCGACGGCTCGTCCTCAGCCGGAACGTTGCTCCGCGACCGCCGTAGCCGGCGGCGGTTGGTAGGCGCAGGCGGGATCTTCCCCGAGCGGGTCGCCCGACGTCGCGAAGGCCCGAGCCCGCGACCCGCCGCAGGCGTCGGCGAAGTCACAGATGCCGCATCGGCCGCTGAACTCCGCGCGGCGGATCGAGCGCAGGAGGGGGTGCGTCCGGTACATGTCGACGACATCCTGCTGTCGAACGTTGCCGATCCGGTAGGGGAGGAATCCCGAGGGGAAGACGTTCCCGTCGTGAGACACGAACAGGATGCCCTTGCCATCCCGCGTTCCGACGCTCTGCGCGCGGGTCTTGCCCGGCTCGCCGAGCCTTTCACGCAAGCGCTCCGAGAGACGCCGGTAGAGAGAGCCGAGGCCGAAGACCTCTGCGGGGTCGACATCCGGCGGAAGATCCCGTCGCGATGCCACCACCCGGCGGAAGAACGGAGCTTCGACGGTTCGAACGATGAACCCGTATCGAGAGGCGTCGTAAAGGAAGTGCACGACGTCCTCGTTCTCGTGAGGGGTCAGCTCTTCGAGCTCGGAGCCACGGCCGACCCGGATCAGGAAGAAAACCTCCCAGATGTGCGCACCCCATCCGGTGAGGAGCGCCGCGACATCGGCGAGCTCCTCGACGTTGCTGCGCATGACCGTCGTGTTGATCTGCACCGTGTGACCCTCGCGAACCAGCATCCGCACGGCGTCTTCGGTCTTGCGGAAATGATCTTCGATGCCACGCACACCCTCGTGCGTCGCGGGATCGGCGCCGTCGAGGCTGATGGAAACGGTCTTGGCGTCGACGGCGCGCATCCGTCGCGCAGCTTCCTCTGTGAGCAGCGGCGTCACGCTCGGCGCGAACCCGATCGGCATACCGTAGGAGCGCGCGCGCTCCGCGAGCGCGAACAGGTCCGAGCGCATGAACGGATCGCCGCCGGTGAAGATCAAGACCGGGAACCGCGGCGTGAAAGCCCGCAGGTCTTCGATCAGCTTCAAGCCCTCCTCCGTGGAGAGTTGCCCAGGCTGCGGCTCGGCGATCGCTTCCGCCCGGCAGTGACGGCACGCGAGCCGGCAGGCCTTCGTCGTCTCCCAGAAGAGCAAGATCGGCGCCTGGTCGAAGTTGACGGTCATCCGGCGGCCACCCCTGTAAGGAACGCAACCAGGGAGGTCGCGGCCGCGAAGAGGAAGGTCGCTCCCGTCGTCGAGGGCCTCGCGTCGGGCAGGGCGAGACGCACCAGAAGCACCACCACCAAACCCGTGAGCGCCAGGACGACGTGCAGGGCAGGCGCTTCGGACGTCGCGGTCAGCATGAACATCCCCGTCGCACTCTGGATGACGAGGGTCCCGATCGCCCATCCCCCGACAGCCGACTCCCTCGCGCCGGTCCGGCCCATCAGCCCCAGCACGCCGGCGGTCAGACACAACGCGACGACGGCGACCCCGAGCACGAGATGGAAGGCGTTCACTCCGTCGCCCCTCCAGGGAGATCCTCGTGTCCGCCTCCATCGCGCCGTACGTCGGAGGCGCGCCGGATCACGTAGACGACGCCGAGGAGGACGGGCGATAGGCCGAGAACGCCGATCCCCACCAGGAACAACGTGACGCTGTGCATCGCACCCTCCCTGTCCGCTCTCTGGCATGGTCCCGTCCGGGCGGAACCCTCATCAGGGAAGAACGGCCCCCCCGCGCGAGGACTTCCGGTCCGAAGAGGGGCAAGAGCAGCTGACGCTACTGGACCATCGACGAGACGTAGGCGTCCAAGGTTGCGGCATCGATGGGGCCGATGTATTTCGCGATGATCTTGCCGCTCCGGTCGATGAAGAAGGTCTCCGGGAACCCTAGAACACCGTACTTCGAGTTCACCTCTCCGACCTGGTCGACGACGCTGTCGTAGTCGATCCCGTACTTGGCCTCGAACTCCCGGCCCCAGGTCTTGCCGTCCTTCGTGTCGACCCCCAGGAAGACCACGCCCTGGGCCTTCCACTGCTGGTAGGCGGCCGCCAGCACCGGCGCCTCCTGCTTGCAGGGCCCACACCACGACGCCCAGAAGTTGAGGACGATGGGCTTTCCGCGAAGGTCAGAGAGCGTCAAGGCGCCGGGGTCGCCCGAGGAGCCGGCGGCGCCGAGAAGCGGAAGCGTGAAGTTCGGAGCCTCCTTCCCGCTGGGATTCTGCCCAAGCGGGTTGGTGGACTTGACCTTCAGCGAGGCGCCGAGGACCCCCAAGAGAAGCCCGCCGACGGCGATCGCGACGACGATCCCAACCGCACGACCACGGCGTTTCTCCGGAACGGCCTCCGCCATCGCACCCATGTCACGGCGAGCGTGCCACCGCACGAGAGAGCCGCCACCGGACGCTTGGCCCTCCTGTCGGGGGACCCTCGACCCATGGTGGCCCTAGGGCGCGGAGCCACCATGACAAGGCAAAGAGGGGAAAGAAGGACGGATTTGTCCTTCTTCCGCCAAGAGGAGACGAAGGAAGGCGACCGCAGATGTCCGTAATCGCCCCCAGCGGGAACCCGAGCTCCGGCGACACCCCCGAGGGATTCGAGCGCCGCCCCAGCCGGATCCCGCTCCTGTTGCTCGGCGTGATCGTTCTGGGTGTGTTCTTCGCGGTCGGCTACACGATGTTCACGCGCTCGGTCGTTTACTACAAGACGCCGACCGAGATCCTCTCGATGCAGGGCCAGCGGGTCCGGCTCTCCGGCACCGTCGTCGCCGGCACGATCCAAACCGACGTGACCAAGGGCACTGTGACCTTCGACGTGACCGACGGGACCACGACGGTCCCGATCCTGTTCGAAGGCCCGGCACCCGACACGCTTCGGGACGGAGCCGAAGCGGTCGGCGAGGGATCGCTCGGCACCGACGGCATCTTCCACGCCGACCAGCTCTTCGCCCGCTGTCCTTCCAAGTTCTCGAACAAGACGCCGGGAGCGTGAAGTGGAAGCGCTGCCCGAGCTCGGGATCCGCCTTCGGGGGGTCTCGAAATCCTTCGGCAGCCAGCTCGCACTGAACCGCGTCGATCTCGACGTCCAGCAAGGCTCCTACGTCGCCGTCATGGGGGCGAACGGCGCGGGCAAGACCACCCTTCTCAGGATCATCAGCGGCCTATCCGTCCCAACCAAAGGAACGGTGACCATCGCCGGCGTCGAGATGAAGAAGGCAGGCCCGAAGCTCCGGGCACTCGTCGGCGTCGTCGGACACGAGAGCATGCTGTACCCCGACCTCACAGCTCGCGAGAACCTGATGTTCCACGCGCGGCTGTTCGGTGTGAAGGAGCCGAAGGAAGCGGTAGAAGTCGCCGCCGAACTCCTTGCCGTGCAACGCGTCCTGGACCGATCGGTCCGCGTCCTGTCGCGCGGCACGAAGCAGCGTGTCTCGCTCGCGCGGGCCCTGCTGCACGACCCGGCCGTGATCCTGCTCGACGAGCCCTACACGGGCCTGGATGAGGCGGCAGCGCTTTCGTTCTCCTCGCTGCTGGAGGATCTGAACACTCCGGAGCGCGTCCTGATGGTCACGTTGCACGATGTTGCGCGCGCCATCTCCGGGCCGCAGCGGTTGATCGTTCTCTCCGCTGGGAAGATCGTCCTCGACACGCCGACCCACGAACGGGGCGAGGACGTCGCCGGCGCATACCTCGAACTGCTCAAGGCGGAGGCGCTGCGATGAGCTGGATGACTCCCGCCGCGACGATCGCCGCCAAGGACCTGCGCTTGG
>JBGPKY010000149.1:0-6426 GCA_041486205.1 Actinomycetota bacterium | reverse complement strand
GAGGGCGATCTCAAGACTGCCGGCGATCTCGCCCGCGAGGCCGCTCGGTCCCTCGACAGGGCCGCGTCCAAGGGTGTGCTCCACAAGCGCACGGCGGCCCGCAAGAAGTCCCGCCTCGCCAAGGCCGTGAACCGTTCGGCTCCCGCGCCGAGCTAGCGCCTTACAAAGCCAGCGAGACCTCCGACAGCTCCCCCGCGATCGCGGTGATCAACAGCGGCAGCACGAGGTCGTCGGTCGCCCCTGATTTCAGCGCACGGTCGGCTTCGGTTAGGCGGGCGTGTAGCTGGATCAGCTCCTGCATCGAGAAGCGCTTCGCCTGCTCCCGGTAGCGGCGCGCCTGCCAGTCGAACCTCAATCCCGCCTCGCGGCCGACTTCGCCGAGCGGCGTGCTCTCCGGAAGTTCGCGGACGCGTATCAAGTCACGCAGCCGCGAGGCGATGCCGCCGAGGATCATCAGCGGATCGTCGCGCGCCTCGAGCAGGGTTCGGAGCGTTCGCATCGAACCCGGAAGGTCGCGCGCGAACGCCTTGTCGCAGAGATCCCAGACGTGTTGCTCACCGAATCCGCGGAACTGCTGTGCGACGAGGTCGCGCCCGATCCGCTCCCCCGGGAACGCCGAGGCGAGCTGGTCGAGCGCCTGCTCGAGCGCGGCGGTGTCCTCACCTAGCGTTTCGACGAGCGCAGCGGCGCCGTCGGGCGCGAGCGGGACGGCCTTGGCCTTGGCGCGCGCAGCGAGCCAGCCGGGAAGCTCTTTGCGCGCGACCTTCACCTCGTGGATGTGGCCGGCCGACTTGAAGAGCTTCACGAGCGCGGCCGGTGCTTTCCCGCGTTCGGGAACGGTCGCGAGGAGAACCAACGGCGCGTCGAGGGCGGGGGAAACGAGATACGCGGCGAGCTCCTTCAACGCCTGATCGGATAGCGAGCGGGCGTCGGTAACTAGCAGTGCGCGCCGCTCGCCGAAGAGCGACGGCGTCGCCAGATCGCTCAACTCCCCGCCCTGCCATCCTCCGCCCTCGATCTCTCGCGGCTGGGGGTCGCGCCCTAAGATCTCGAAGGCGGCCTCTCGCAGGAGGAACGCGTCCTCGCCCCAGAACAGATAGACCGGCGGCTTGGACGGGGTCACGCGATGCATCCTACGGGAACACTCATCCTCCGGATCGCACGAAGACCCCCTGCTCGGTGAAGGTAACGGTCACGTCGCCGGCCAGGTCGGTGCGCATCACGCGCGCGCCGGTCGCCCGCAACTCGTCGAGAACCTCCGGAACCGGATGCCCGTAGTCGTTGGGCCCCACACTCACGACCGCAAGCTCCGGGTCCACGGCGTTGAAGAAGTCCACGAGAGAGGTCGCGCCGCCGTGATGCGGGCACTTCAGCACCTCAGCGGTTACCGATTCTCCAGCGTCGAGGATCTGCTGCTGAAGTGGCTCCTCCGCATCAGCAGGGAACATCACTACGTCCTCGCGATAGCTCAAACGGATCACCAACGAATCGTTGTTCGGGTCCGAGTTGGTCCCGTGAGCGCACGCCCACGGCCCGAGGACATCGAGACGGATGCCTCCGGCCGTGTAGCTGTCGCCGGCCCGGGGATGTGCCACGAGCAGGTGTTCGTCGGCGACCGCCTGTAGGTAGTCCGCGTAGGCGGGCGACGGCTCGTCACAGCCCGGATCCAGGACCAGTCCCACCGGGAACCTGGCGAACACCGCCGGGAATCCGGCCACGTGGTCCGCATGGGGATGGGTCGCGACCGCCACGTCGATCCGTTTGACCCCGAGAGAGGACAGCTTCGTCGCAACCTGCTCGGGGTCCGGCCCGGCGTCGATCAGGATCGTCGCACCTTCGGGGGACGTGACCAGCGCGGAATCGCCTTGCCCGACGTCGAAGAAGCGAACCACGAGTCCTGAGGGTCGGGCCGCCGACAGGGCCGAGGACCACACGAAGAGCGGCAGGATCAGCGCCCCGGCGACGATGGCCGGCTTCGGGAGCCGCCGGCCGGAGCGAAGCCACCAAGCCGCTCCGACAACGACCGCACCCCCAGCGACGAGCGGTGCGGCGCCTCCCCGCGACGTGATCCAAGGTACGGGCGCCTTGGCGAGCCGGTCGGCCACGATCTCGAGGTAGCGCATCGGAAGGAGCGCGATCGCCGCGAGCAGTCGCCCCGCCGGTGCGAACCCGAGGCCAGCACCCGCGGCGAGCAGACCAACGACCAACGCCGGTGACACAGCCGGGAATGCGAGGAGGTTGGCCGCCAGCGTTACCCCCGGTACCTCGTGGAAGTGGAACAGCAAGATCGGCGTCACCCCGAGCTGAGCGGCGAGGGTCGTTCCGGCCGCGAGCGCGACCGGCTGCGGGAGGAACCGCAGCCTCTCCGCCAGCGGCGAGGCGAGCCCGACCATCCCTGCTGTCGCGGCAACCGAGAGCTGAAAGCCGATCGCCCACACCAACGTGGGGTCGAGCACCATCAGGAACAGGACCGCGCCGCCGAGGATCGATGCCGCGCTCCGCGGACGCCCCAAGAAGACGCCTAGAAGCGTCAGTCCCGCCATCACCCCGGCGCGCATCACCGAAGGCTCCGCTCCGGTCAGCACCACGAAGAACACGACGGTCGAGATGCCGAGCGCGAACCTCGGCCATCGCGAAAGCCGCAGCGCCATCCCGAGCGCGAGAACCGGCCCGAGCACCATGGCCACGTTCTCACCGGACACCACCAAGAGGTGCCCCAGACCCGTCGCCTGGAAATCTCGCGCGAGCCCGGGATCGAGCCGCGAATCATCCCCGAGCGCAAGCCCCATCAGCAGCCCGGCCTCTCGCTCCGGGAACAGCCTCCTGATCGAGTTGCCCACGAAGGCTCGGAAGGCCTGCGCGGCGCGGATCACGGGGTTCGGCGACGAGCCCAGCCGCTCGAACGATGCGGCGCGGAGTTCGGCAGCCATCCCACGCTCTTCGAGCGAGCGAGCGAACCCCAGATCGCCCGGGCGAGAGAGCTCTCCCGAGATCAGCACCTGGTCGCCTCGAACCGCCGACGGCGCGTCGCCGCTACCCTGGACCCAGACCGGCGCGCGCAGCCTCACGTTGCCGTCCGCCCAGGTAACGGTTCGGAGATCCAGGATGGCCGACCAACCGTAGGAGCCCGCCGAAGGGTCGGTCCGGAAGGTCCCAGACACCTCGACCTGAGCCGGAGCGAGGCGCGCCAGCAGTGAGCCTTCCACGCGTCGCTCATGCACACCCGCCCACCCGATGCCCAGGAGCAGCACCGAGGTGATGGCAACGAACGCCAACAGCCACGGGGGGCCCCGGCCGGCTCGCAGACGCGAAGACGCGAGGGCGGCGAGCGCCGGCTCTTCCGCCGGCTCCGGAACCAGTCCAGCCAGATCCAGTGGGCCAGCTGTCTCGGTTCGCGTCGGGGCGGCCACGACGGCCGCGACGAGAGCTGCCACGCCGGCGACGAGCCATTCCAGCGGCGACGCGAGCCGTCCCAACACCGGCCAGGCGAGCAGTCCTCCCCAGAACGCCGCCGCCGCGGCGGGCAGGAGCCAGCCCGTCAAACCGTGACCATGTCGCGCATCTCCGCGAGCGTCGCATCGCCTATCCCGCTCACGTCGAGCAAGTCGTCGACCGAGGCGAAGGGGCCGTTCTGCGTCCGGTAGTCGACGATCCGCTGGGCGATAACCTCCCCCACCCCCGGGAGCGTCTCCAGCTCCGTTGCACTAGCCGTGTTGATGTTCACCTGGGAGGAGGTGCCAGGGCTGGTGATTCCGGGCACTCCGCCGGACGGCGCCGCGCCGGTGGCGCGGGGCACCAGGATCTGAGTTCCGTCGGCAAGAGGTGCGGCGAGGTTGAGGCTGTCGAGCGCTGCGCCGGGCCGGGCGCCGCCGGCCGCGTCGAGCGCGTCGATGACTCGGTCACCCTCGCGGAACTCATACACGCCGGGACGGCGGACCCATCCGGCGACGTCGACCAGCAATACGGCGCTCGGCGAAGGCGAGGCCGAGGCGCCAGGCGGGGCAGGAGCCGGGCCGCCTCCGGGGGCCGAACGCACCTCAACGGGCCGGGGTAGCGATCGCGTGTACCAGAGCCCAGCTCCGGCCAAACAGACGACAACTACGACCGCGACCGCGGCGAGCTCACCGCGCGAGAGCGCCGAAAGGCGTTCTCTGAAGGATCCTGAAGACACGCTCCCCCCGCACGAGACGTCGAGAGGGAGTCCGATACCGGACCGTAGCAGCGCACGACTATGAGTTCTGTGACCTACCGCACAGCGCTAGAGGCGACTTGCGCGAGAGGACCGGTCGCACCCTTCGTCTTGATCCGCGGCAGCGCGAAGACGAACTCCGCTCCGCCGGTCGGGGCGTCGCCGACGGAGATCGTGCCACCGTGCGCGTCGACCAGACACTTCGCGATGTAGAGGCCGAGGCCGGACCCTGGCGCCTGGGACCCGTTCGCCAGACGGTGGAAGCGATCGAAGACGTGCTCGCGCTCCTCCGCGGGGACGCCGGAGCCGTGGTCGCGGACGGCGAAGCGCACCCACTCCTGGTCCTCGGAGATGGAGAGCACGATCTTCGCGCCGGGAGGCGAGTACTTCCGAGCGTTGTCGAGGAGGTTGGCGAGCACCCGTACTATCCGATCGGGGTCGCAGTGGACTCGCTTCACGTCGTTCAGCTGCACGAGTAGCTGCTGGCCGGCTCCAGAGGCTTGCGCCGCTTCGAAGGCGATCCGTTGCGGGTGCACCGCCTGGAGCTGTATGGGGAGCGCCCCATCTTCGATGCGGGAAACCGTCAACAGGTCCTCGACCAGTCGCGCCAGGCGGCTCGCCTGCTGTGAGGCGCCATCCAGGAGCTCCTCCTTGGTCGCCCGGTCGAGCGAATCCCCGTGGGTGCGGAGCGTGCTGATCACGCCGAGGATCGCAGCGAGCGGCGTGCGGAACTCGTGCGAGGCGACGGCGACGAACTCTGTCTTGGCCATGTCGAGGTGGCGAAGCTTGGCGACCAGCGCCTGCTCGTCAGCTAAAGCCGACCCCCGTTCTTCGGCAAGGAGCTCGAGCGCTTCCCGCCCCTCGGACGCTTGCCGCCTCTGTTGGGCGAGCAGCCCGACCCCGAAGCCCGGGATGAGGATCAGCGTCGGCCGCAGGAGCAGCTGGGGCATGTGGAGCCCTCCGTCGACCGTCATCACGGCCACGTAGAGCGCCGCGAGACCGAAAGAGGTCCCGACCACCTCGATGATGTCGAACCGCATCGCCGCGGCGATCGCGATCGTCAGGTAGAGGGACCAGAACTCGCTCTTCGGTCCACCGGTCGCATGGCACCACAGCGTGACCAGACCCGCATCCAGGATCATAGTTCCGGCCGCGTAGGTGACGCGCGCGGTCGCCTCGTACGGCCGGGCGAGGAGCGCCCATAGGCTGTAGATGGCGGCTATCGCGAGTATCGAAAGAGCGAACGGGCCACTCGCCCGCCGCACCCCGATGGAGGCGGCATAGACGATCGCGACGACGGCCACGACGGCGAGACGAAGCAACGCCGTCGCCCGTTCGGTGCGGGCGACGTCGGTCCGAGACGTCCATCGAGGTTCGACGCCGAACGTCCCTGGTCGCGCCGTGGCTCGGCCCACTTGTCCCCTCTTTCGTCCCGCCAACTGCGGGTCACAGAGGGGATATCGGCGCAGTTCCATGGGGGGTTGAGGCTCCTGAGAGGAACCTTCAGGCACGGCGCGTGACCAGGTTGACCAGGCGCGGGGGCCGAACGACCACCAGGGCGACCTCACGCTCTCCGAGCGCGCGGCGGGCGTTATGGGAGGCCAGCGCGAGCTCACGGCAGGCCTCCTCGGTGGCGTCCGCGTCGATGTCCAGGCGGTCGCGGACCTTCCCGTCCACCTGGACGACCAGTGTGACCCGTTCCTGCCGGGCGAGATCCGGGTCGAAGCTCGGCCAAGAGGTTCGGTGGACGCTATCCGGGTGCCCCAGCGCTTCCCGCCAAAGCTCTTCGGCCGCGAAGGGCGCGAGCGGCGCGAGCATCTTCACCAGCAACTCGCAGGAAGCCCGCGCGCCCGATCCGTCGTCCAGGGAGGCTCGGATCTCGTTCGTCAGGACCTGGAGCTTCGAGACGGCCGTGTTGAATCGGAAGCGCTCGAGGTCCTTGGTCACACCCATGACCGTCCGGTGCGCGAGCCGGCGGAGCGTCTCCGGCTCATCCGCTTCGCCACGAGACACCGCGTCGAAGACCGCGTTCCACACGCGGCCTAGCCAAGCGTTCACACCGGGCCGCTTGCTCGGATCGCCGGCGATCAGCTTCCAGTCGATGTCGTCCTCGAACGGGCCGGCGAACAGCATCTGGAGGCGCATCGTGTCGGCTCCCCAGCGCTCGACGATCGGCATCGGCTCGACGATGTTCCCCTTCGTCTTCGACATCGCCGCGCCGCCGTAGATCACCTGTC
>JBGPKY010000148.1:0-6428 GCA_041486205.1 Actinomycetota bacterium | reverse complement strand
GCCATGTGCACGAGCGCGAAGGAATCCAAGGGATCTTCCGAGGACCACATGCGCCCGATCGGCCGGAAGATCGTCTCGAGCAGTCCGACGAGTCCAAGGAGGATGAGCTGCCACCATGGGTATCGCTTCGGCTGGTGGTCCTGCCTCACGGGGACGTCGCTGAGGTTCCCGAGAGGCGTTCGCGGAGCATTTCGCCGACGACATTCGGGTTCGCGGAGCCGCCGGACTTCTTCATGACCTGACCGACGAGGAACCCGACGATCCCCTCCTTACCCCCGCGGAACTGCTCGACAGGCCCGGGGTTTTCGGAGATGACCTCATCCACCATCGATGCGAGCGCGCCGGCATCGGAGACCTGCCGCAGGCCCAACTCGTCGACGATCTGCTCCACGCTCTTCCCGGACTCAACCGCCGCCTCGAACGCCTGCTTCGCGCCGGTGGACGACAACTCCTTCCTCTGAAGGCGTTCGATCAATTCGCCCAGATCCTCCGGCGAGAACCGTACCTCGATCCAGTCGATCCCCGTTCGGTTCACGTATGCAGTGAGGTCTTGCGTTACCCATTTCGCCACTTCCCCCGGCGGCGCTCCGAGCTCCACGGCGCCCTCGAAGTACTCGGCAGTTCCGGCGTTCGATGCGATCTGTTGAGCCTGATTACGTGGCAGCCCGAGATCGCGTTCGTAGCGCGCGATGCGCGCGGCCGGCAGCTCGGGGAGCCCTTCGCGCAATCGCTCGATCCAGCCGCGGTCGGGCGCAAGAGGCGGGATATCGGGTTCGGGGAAGTAGCGGTAGTCGAACGCCTCTTCCTTCGAGCGCATCGAGGTCGTGACGCCGGTGTCCTCGTTCCAGTGGCGCGTCTCCTGCACGAGCCGATCGCCAGTGCTAAGCGCCTCGCGCTGACGATCCTCCTCGTAGCGGATCGCGCGCTCGAGCGAGCGGACAGAGTTCATGTTCTTGATCTCGACCTTCACGCCGAGCTCGCTCGTGCCGCGTGGGCGAACCGATACGTTCGCGTCACAGCGCAGCGACCCTTCCTCCATCCGGACGTCAGAGACACCGAGCGACTCGACGGTCGCGCGCAACGTGCGCAGGTATGCGCCGGCTTCTTCCGCGGTGCGCATGTCGGGCTCCGAGACGATCTCGACGAGTGGAACGCCGGCCCGGTTGTAGTCCACGAGAGCGTAGTCGGCCTCATGGATACGGCCGCTCGCGCTGGCGTGCGTCGTCTTGCCGGTGTCCTCTTCCATGTGCACGCGTGTGATGCCGATCCGTCGCGTCTGCCCGTGCGCTTCCACGTCGAGGTAACCACCCACGCAGATCGGCAGGTCGTACTGGGAGATCTGATAGTCCTTCGGCATGTCCGGGTAGAAGTAGTTCTTCCGGTGGAACAGCGAGTGCGGCGCGATCTCGCTACCGAACGCAAGGCCGATCTTCACGATCGACTCGATAGCCTTCTCGTTGGGAACCGAAAGCGAGCCGGGCAGGCCGAGGCAGACCGGGCAGACGTTCGTGTTAGCCGGCGCGCCGAACCCGTTCCGGCAGCCGCAGAACATCTTCGTGGCCGTGGAGAGCTCGACGTGGCACTCCAGGCCGATGACGGTTTCCAACTCGTCGGCCATGTCGGGGGTGAGCTTAGCGGCCGCGGCCGACGCGCCGCTGCGTGCGTGTAACCAGCAAAATACCGAAAGCAGGTGACACGCTCCCCCGAGGCCCGTATCCTGGGCGGCATGTCCCGGTCCGCCCCCACCAACACCTCCCGGGCGACACCCGTTCTCATCTGGAGCGCTCTCGGCGCCGTCTATGTCTGTTGGGGGATGACCTACCTCGCGATCCGGGTCGCGAACCGAACGCTTCCACCGCTCATGGCGGCATCGGTCCGATTCCTCGTTGCCGGCGTACTGCTTTACGCGTGGGCGATCAGGCGGGGCGACCGCGAGGGCGACCGGCCCACACGAACGCATTGGAGGTCGGCTGCGATCGTCGGCGGCTTCCTGCTGTTCGGCGGCAACGGCGCCGTCGTGTGGGCGGAGCGAACGATCCCCTCCGGCATCACCGCGCTGCTCGTGGCGCTGGTGCCACTTTGGATCGCGCTGTTCGACCGGCTCATCTTCAAGCGGCGACAGCGACCGCAGGTCACCCTGGGATTGGTGGCCGGGTTCGGCGGGGCCGCCCTGCTGGTCGGCGCCTCCGCCCGCGGTCACGTCGACCTCACCGGGATGCTGTTCGTGGTTGGGGCATCCGTCGCATGGGCAACGGGCTCGCTCTACGCACGCAACGCGCCGCTTCCGCGCCGCCCTCTGGTTGGGGTCGCGATGGAGATGCTCTGCGGTGGAGCCTTCCTGGCGGTCGGTGCGACCCTGACCGGCGAGCTCGGACGGTCCCACTGGTCGAACTTCTCGCCGGCGTCTTTGCTCGGGCTCGCCTACCTGATCACCGGTGGCTCCTGGGTTGGGTTCGCCTCGTTCGCCTGGCTCCTGCGGAACGCTCGGACCTCCCTCGTGTTCACCTACGCGTACGTGAACCCCGTGGTCGCCGTGTTCCTCGGCTGGTTGATCCTCGGCGAGCGGGTCACCGTCCGGTCGTTCGTGGCCGGCGGCATCATCGTGGCCGCCGTCGCGCTCATCATCTCGGCCGGTGGGGCCCGGCGTGAGGACGACCTATCAGCTGAGGGAAGCGACGAGCGGCGGGCGAGCGGTGAAACCGACCTCGCGCTCGAGGGCGTTCGCCGCCCGGAGCAAGACCGACTCCCCAAGAACCGGCGCGGTGAGTTGGAACCCGACGGGTAGCCCTGCCTCGTCGAGGCCGCACGGGACGCTGACGGCGGGCACGCCGGCGAGGTTGGCGGGTATGGTGAAGACGTCGTTCAGGTACATCGCCATCGGGTCGTCGACCTTCGCGCCGATCTTGAACGCCGTCGTCGGAGAGGTCGGTGAAACCAACACGTCGAAGGCCGCGAACGCCTCTTCGTAGTCACGGATCATGAGCGTGCGGACCTTCTGGGCCTGGCCGTAGTACGCCTCGTAATATCCGGCCGACAGCGCGTACGTCCCGAGCATCAAGCGGCGCTTGACCTCTTGGCCGAAGCCCGCCCCACGCGTCTTCGTCATCATGTCGACCGAGTCGGTTCCTTCGACGCGCAAACCGTAGCGGACGCCGTCGTAGCGGGCGAGGTTCGACGAAGCCTCGCTCGGCGCGATGAGGTAGTAAGCGGAGAGCGCGTAGTCGGCGTGCGGCAGCGATGCTTCCCCGACTGAGGCACCGAGGTCCGACAGGCGGTCGATCGCTTCCTGCACGCGCGACCTCACACCTGACTCGACGCCTTCGCCGAACGCCTCCTTCACGACGCCGACCCGAAGACCCGCGATCGGCTGGTCGAGGCCCTGCGTGAAGTCGCGCGGAGGCTGGTCGAGGCTCGTCGCATCCATCGGGTCCTTGCCCGCGATCGCGGAGAGCAGCGTGGCCGCGTCCCGTACGCTTCGCGTGAAGGTCCCGACCGTGTCGAGCGATGAAGCGAATGCGATCAGGCCGTAGCGGCTCACGAGTCCGTATGTCGGTTTCAGCCCGACGACGCCGCACAGCGACGCGGGCTGGCGTACCGAGCCGCCGGTGTCGGTCCCGAGCGCCCAGATCACCTCCCCCGCCGCGACCGCGGCCGCGCTGCCGCCGCTGCTGCCGCCGGGAACCGTGTCGAGGTCCCACGGGTTGTGCACCGGGCCGAAGGCCGAGTTCTCGGTCGAGGAACCCATCGCGAACTCGTCGCAGTTCGTCTTGCCGAGCAGGACCGACCCGCCATCGGACAGCCGTCTCCACGGGGTGCAGTCGTACGGCGGCACGAAGTGCTCGAGGATCTTCGAACCACACGTGGTGCGGATGCCGCGCGTCGTCAACACGTCCTTCAGCGCGAGCGGGATCCCGGAAACGGGGGTCGCTCGACCGGTGACGATCAGCTCGTCGGCGCGGCTCGCTTGCTCGCGCGCGAGATCGGCCGTCGGCGTGAGGAACGCCTTGACACGCCCTTCGACGGACTCGATGCGCGCGAGACAGGCTTCCGTGATCTCGGCGCTCGAGGTCTCGCCGGACCGGATCCTGGCAGCGAGCTCGTTCGCCGTGAGATCGGCGAGCGAGGGCCTCACTCCATCTCCACGATGCGCGGGACCTTGAACCGGTGGTCCTCGGTCTCGGGCGCGTTCGACAAGACGTCATCGCGGGACAGCGAAGGTTCCACCTCATCGAGTCGAAGCACGTTCGATCGCGGGATGGCGTATGCGGTAGGTGGTACATCGCCGGCGGCGACTTCGCTCACCTTCGCGGCGTGCTCCAGGATCAGACCGAGCTGCGCACGCAGCCGGTCTTTCTCCTCCTGCGTGAGCTCCAAACGCGCCAGGCGCGCGACGTGATCGATATCGATCTCGACCGGCATGCACGAGAGTCTAGTGGGCGCTCACATACCCGGGGGGTGGGATCTCCCCAGGGGCGGGTTCGTGCAGCAGCCCCGGCTCCGCGGGGGCGGGAAGCACGTCCAGGCGTCCGGATGCGATGAGGGTGAGCATGTCGATCCCGACATCCGCGGGGTCGATGCTTCGCACGACGTTCCACCTGTATCCCCCGTGCCGATCATGCTCGGCGAGGTCCACCTCGACGGGCTCACAGGCGTTCCCACTCGCGTCCAGGATCAGCTGGACCGTAGGCCGGGCCAGGAGCTCGTCATGTCCCCGGACCACGACCGCCACGCCGCCGGTCGAAAGCTGCACTAGCGATCCGACCGGGAACAGTCCCATCAGGCGAACGAACACCCGCACTACGCGAGGGTCGAAGTCCCGCCCGGCGCCGGCCTGGAGCAGGCTCAGCGCTTGCCTGCGCTCCTCCGCCTTGCGGTAGGAGCGGGTGCTCGTCACGGCGTCGAAGGTGTCCGCCACCGCGACGATCCTCGCGGCGAGCGATGGCGAGCGGCTCTCCGACAGCTCGGGGTAGCCGGAGCCGTCGAAGGCGGCGTGGTGCTCCAGGATGGCCGCGACCGCTGGGTGATAGGGATCGCGACTGGTCGTGAGCAGCAACCCGGCTCCTTCCACGGGGTGGCGCTGGATGATGCGCCACTGCTCCTCATCGAGGGGACCGGTATGAGACAAGATCTCCCTCGGCACCTTGACCTTGCCGATGTCGTGGAGGAGACCGGCGATGCCGAGCGAGATGGCTTGGTCGTGCGAGAGCCCGATCGCCCGGGCGATGGCAAGCGACAGGATGCACACGTTGACCATGTGGTGGAACGTGTACTCGTCGTAGGACTTGATCGTAGAAAGCAGGAGCGCCTGACCGGGGTCGGTAGCGATCAGATCGGCGAGGTGCTCCGTGAGTTGCACCGTCGCCGCCATGTCCGCGGGGCGGCCGGCGAGCAGGTGAGCCGCTGTTCCCCGCAGGAGCTCGAGGCCGACCGCGTAACTCTGCAGCAGCCCGGCCAGCCCCGGGTTCGGGTCCCCGCCGAGCTTCGCGGTCGCCCGGTTGATCCCGATGGACGTGAGATCGGAGCGGGTCGAGTCCCCGTGAAGCAGACACAGCAGCCCATCCATGTCCTGCTCCGCGACGCCGGGCAGGAACTCCAGGGACCGGATCCCGACCTCCGAGAAAGACTCCGCCAGGCGGTGCAGGGTCAGCGACTCCCAAGCCAGTAGCGTCGTGCCCAGGTAGAAGTTGCCGTCTGAGACGAACAGCACGGGATCCCCACCCTTCGCCTCACGAAGCGCCGAGACCATCTCGGTTAGCTCCCGGGCCGTGTTGGTTCGGATGGGATGACCGATCGGATAGAGCTCGTATGCCTGCCTCGCAGAGGAAAGGGCTCGCAGGAGTTGCTGGGCCGCGAGCGATCTCGGTTCGTTCGTCTGCCCCGCGTTCATCGTTCGCCGCTCCCAGACCCCGCGGCAAGCTTGCGGGCGCGTCTCCGCAGCCCCCATGCGAGCCGTGGACGGGAACGGCGGGACCCGAGCTGCAGCAGTAGCTCGCGGCCGCCGCCACGATGGGCCAGCCGGTCGAGAGCCAGCTCTCGCACCGAGCGGTCCCGCGAGTTCGCCACGATGTCGGCTAGGGCTGCACTCGCCTCGGGACCGGCGAGCGTGCCGAGCGCGCCGACCACCGCAAGCCCAGTGTCTTCGGGCCCCTCGTCGAGCGATCGGCGAAGGATCGGCACGGAGGCGGTTCCGCCTGCCGCCGCCAGGGCGGCCGTGGCTGCCGTGCGAACCTCCGACGAGGCGTGTTTTACCGCTTCGGCGAGATGCTCGATGTTCTCGGCGCCGCCGGCCACCCCCAGCAGAGCCACCGCGTTGCGAACCACGTACCAGCGCGGGTCCTTCAACCGCTTGAGGACCGTTCGAGGATGGCTTGGCACGATCCGTCGGAGCACGCCGAGCAACCTCGCTCGCCTGTCTCGATCCTGCTCCT
>JBGPKY010000147.1:0-6541 GCA_041486205.1 Actinomycetota bacterium | reverse complement strand
TGACCGTCTACAAGAACCTCGCGTTCGGGCTGAAGCAGCGGAAGACGGCGAAGGAGGAGGTCGACCGGCGCGTGCGCGAGTCGAGCTCGATGCTCGGCCTCGATGATCTGCTGAAGCGCAGACCGGCCCAGCTCTCCGGTGGCCAGCGCCAGCGCGTGGCGATGGGGCGAGCGCTCGTCCGCGAGCCGGAGGCGTTCCTCTTGGACGAGCCCCTATCCAACCTCGACGCGAAGCTCCGAGTGCAGATGCGCGCCGAGCTGAAGCGGATCCATCAGCGCCTGAGCGTCACGACGATCTACGTGACGCACGACCAGGTCGAGGCGATGACGCTGGGCGACCGGATCGCGGTGATGTCCGACGGGCGGCTCCAGCAGATCGGCGCCCCGCAGGACGTCTACGACCATCCCGCCAACCTGTTCGTCGCCGGCTTCATCGGAAGCCCGCCGATGAACCTCCTGCGCGCGATGGGGGACGGGGGCCGCGTGACGGCCGGCGATCTGGTGTTGGACCTTCCCGGCATGCCGGACGGCGAGCTCGTGATCGGGCTCCGCCCGGAAACGCTGAAGCCCGGTGGTGACGGCCTCCCCTCCGTCGAGTTCGAGGTCGACGTCGTCGAGCCGCTCGGCGACGAGGTCGTCGTGCACGGCACGGTGAGTGGACAGTCGGTCTCGGTCGCCATGGGCGACGAGGACCTGCCGCCCCTTGTCGAAACCGGATCGCGCGCCGCCGTCACGGCTCGGTTCGACCCGCATACCCATCCTTCGCCCGGCGAACGGATCCGCCTCGGGGTTCCGGCTGAGGCCGTCCACGTCTTCGACGCGCGAACCGGCGCGACGCTCCGATAGAGTCGGAACATGAGCGAGCGGGCCTTGATCTCGACCGAGGAGGCTCCCCGCGGCACCGGCGCATACTCGCAGGCCATCCGGGCCGGCGACTTCGTCTTCATCTCGGGGCAGGGGCCGCTCGACCCTTCGACGCTCGAGGTGCGGGGCGAGACCATCGAGGAGCAGACGGAGATAACCCTGAGGAACGTCGACGCGATCGCGCGGGCGGCGGGCGGATCGCTGGCCGACGCCGTGAAGGTCGGCGTGTTCCTCTCGAAGATCTCGGACTTCGCGGCGTTCAACTCGACGTACGAGCGGATCGTCGACGCCTCGCCGCGGCCGGCGCGCACCACGGTCGCGTGCGAGCTGAAGGGCATCATGGTCGAGATCGACGCGGTGCTCTACCTCCCGAAGCGGTGAACGTCGCCGAGCTCGACACGCCGTCGCTCCTGTTCGACCTCGACGTTGTCGAGCGCAACGTCGCCGAGATGGCCGATGTAGCGCGCGAGGCCGGCGTGCGGTTGCGGCCGCACACCAAGACGCACAAGTGTCCGGACATCGCGCGGATGCAGATCGACGCCGGCGCGAACGGCATCGCCGTCGCGAAGCTCGGAGAGGCCGAGGTGATGGTGAACGCGGGGTTCGACGACATCTTGGTCGCCTACCCGGTCTGGGGCGAGTCGAAGCTCCGCCGGCTGCGCGCCCTGATGGAGCGGGCGCGCGTTCGAGTCAGCCTCGATTCGGTGGAGGTGGCCGAGGGACTCGGCCGGCTCGCCGTCGACGTCGGTGGACCGGTCGAGGTGTTGGTCGAGGTCGACACAGGCCACCATCGGCTCGGGCGATCGCCGGGCGAGCCGACCGCCGAGCTGGTCACCGAGATCGCGAAGGTTACGGGCGTCGAGGTCCTGGGACTTCTCACGCACGCCGGCCACGCCTACCGAGCGACCTCCCCCGAGGAACTGCTCGCGATCGCCGATGCCGAGGGTTCCGACCTCGTTCGGACCGCCGAGCTCTGCGCGCGTGAAGGCGTCCCGATCCGGGAGATCAGCGTTGGTTCGACGCCGACCGCGCGGATCGTCGCGACGGTTCCCGGCGTCACCGAATTCAGGCCCGGGACCTACGTATTCAACGACGTGCAGCAGATGCGGCTCGGCGTCGCGAGCGAACAGACGTGCGGCGCAAGGGTTCTAGCGACGGTGGTTTCGCGGCCCGACGATGAGCGATTCGTGATCGACGCGGGGTCGAAGTGCTTCAGCTCCGACGGCGGCGAGGGCCCGCCGTTCCCTGGACGGGGCGTCGTGGCCGGACGACCGGATCTCGTGATCGACTTCCTCACCGAGGAGCACGGCGTCGGCCACGGCCCGGACGTGCGGATCGGCGACCGGCTCGAGGTGATCCCCCTCCACGTCTGCTCCTGCGTCAACATGTTCGACTCGGCCTACGGGGTCCGCGGCGGCGAGGTCGTTCGGGAGTTCGCGATCGCAGGACGAGGGAAGGTGCGGTAGGTGCGAGGGCTCGAAGGGAAGGGTGCTCTGATCACCGGCGGCACGAGCGGGATCGGTCTGGCAAGCGCGCGACGGTTCCTCGAGGAGGGCTCGCGGGTCTTCGTGTGCGGCTTCGACAAGGCCGAGGTCGCAACGGCCATCGAGCAGCTCCGCGCGCTGGGCGATGCGGACGGCCTCACGTGCGACGTCAGCCGTGAGAAGGACGTCGAGCAGCTCGTCGGCGTGGCCGAGGCGGCGCTCGGAGGCATCGACGTGCTGATCAACAACGCCGGCATCGCGCACAAGGGGTGGTTCCTCTCCCTCTCGACCGAGGAGTGGGACCGGACGATCGCGGTGAACCTGCGCGGGATGTTCCTCGTCGCTCAAGCGGTCGCGAAGTTGATGGTAGAACGCGGCCGTGGCGTCATCTTGAACATGGCCTCGACCAACGCGCTCGGCGGCGAGGAGGAGTTCGCGCACTACAACGCCTCCAAGGGGGGCGTTCTGCAGCTCACGCGCACGATGGCGGTCGAGCTCGGCCCGATGGGCATCCGGGTGAACTGCCTCTGTCCCGGGTTCATCGAGACCCCGCTGAACGAGGCCCTCGCAACCGAGGAGGAGATGCAGGCCTACGAGCGGACGAGGATCCCGCTAGGCCGCCGGGGCCGTCCAGAGGAGGTCGCCGCCGCGTACGCGTTCCTGGCCTCGGACGAAGCCTCGTTCATCCACGGTGAAGCGCTCGTCATCGACGGAGGTCAGACGACGCTCATGTGAGCGGGACGGCGAGTCCGGCCGCCCCGGGTTCGGACGTGGTCGTCACGAACCCGCTGCGCCCCAGCAGATCCAGGCCGAGCCGCGCCCGCCGCACGCGCTCGCGGGAAAGCGCAACGGCCGTCGCCTGCAGGTGCGAACCCGCCGGATACAGGTCCGGAGCGTTGCGCAGGCCGAACTTGAGGTATACGGGCGCCGCCACACGGATCAGCTCGGGGATCTCGTGGAGCCGGACGAACCCGCCGAGGTTGTCGGGCGATTCGACGTACACGTCGAGCGGCACGTCGACAGCGGCGCGGATCGAGGCGATCTGCGCGAGGGTGAGGTCAGTCGGCAGGTTCAGCGTGTTCGCCCCGAGGTCCTCCAACACTCGAGCCGAGGCGGGGTTCGCCGCTGGAAGCATCACCGAGATCTTCGCCTGCATGTCGGGCGGCAGCTCGCCAGCCGCGCGCATGCGGCCGAAGACGCTCAGCACACCTAGGTCGGCGATCAGGACGCTCCGGAACCCGTGCGCCGCAGCCCGCTTCACGTCATCCAGGGCCGCCACGACCTGTTCCTGACCGCGTGCGGCGGGCGCCACCACCGCGCCCGCCGGCGAGCGCGCCATCGCCGATGCATCCCAGCCCGCGTTCGGTCGCGCGAAGAGGCTGACCTCCATCCGCGCCCCGGCCGCAAGACGCGCCATCTCGTCCAGCTCCTCGTCGGTGTGCAGGAAGACGCCGCTCCCCTGCGACACGCGATGAACGACCACGCCGTATCGCTTCGCTTCCTCGATCACCGCCTCGAGGCAACGCGGACCCTCGGTGCTCGGGACCTCGACGCGGTAGGCGGCCCCGTCGGGGAAGCGCTTCGCGGAGTCGGGCAGGTCGTGCAGGTCCCCGGCCGGCAGACCCAGGGACCGCAGGAACGCGCGCGGGTCGCTCACATGCTTCCCGACGACGGGTTCAGGTACACGGTCTTCCATTCCGTGAAGAAGTCGCGTGCCACCTTGCCTTGCTCGCGCGACCCGCTGGAGCTCCCCTTCACGCCGCCGAACGGCACCTGGAACTCGACGCCGGCGCTCTCCTCGTTCACCTTCACGATGCCAGCGCGGATGTCGCGCGAGAAGCGGAGCGTCGTGCCCAGGTCGCTCGTGAACAACGAGGCAGTCAGGCCGAACGGCGTGTCGTTCGCCGCCGCGACGGCCTCCTCGTAGGACGAGACCTCCATGAGCGTCACGACCGGCCCGAAGATCTCTTCGCGGACAACCGCGCTCTCGGCGGGGACGTCAACGAGCAAGGTCGGCTTGATGAAGTAGCCATCGCCGAGATCCTCCGCCCGCTCGCCGCCGGCAAGCACCGTAGCGCCGTCCCTCTTCGCGATCTCCAGGTACTCGGAGACCTTCTCGAGCTGTGCCAGCGAGGACAACGGCCCGACGCGCGTGTCCGGCTCGAGCGGATCGCCGAGCTTCCACGTGGTCGCGAGTTCCGCGAGCCGCTTCGTGAACTCCGACGCCACCTCCGACTCGACGATCACTCGGCTCGTCGCCGTGCACTTCTGCCCTGCGGAGTTGAACGCCCCGCGGCCGACGTGCTCGACGGCGACGTCGAGATCGGCGTCGGCGAAGACCACGGCAGGGTTCTTGCCGCCCATCTCGAGCTGCACCTTCTTGCCGCTCTCGGTGCCCGCGAGCTGCACGCGCCGGCCGACCTCGTTCGATCCGGTGAACGTGATCGCGTCGACCTCCGGATGGCCGGTCAGAACGTGACCGATCTCCGAGCCGTGGCCGAGCACGAGGTTCAGCACCCCCGGCGGTAGACCGGCGTCAATCAGGGCCTGCATCAGGTGCACCGCCGTGAGCGGGACGATGTCGGCCGGCTTCCATACGACGGTGTTGCCGTACGCGAGCGCCGGCGCGATCTTCCACGCCGGGATCGCGATCGGGAAGTTCCACGGGGTGATCGCCGCGACGACGCCGAGCGGCTCGCGACGCGCGAACAACAACGTCGCCGGCGCATGGCTAGGGAACGTCTCACCGTCGGGCTCTAACGTCTGTCCGGCGAAATAGCGCAGGATCGCGACCGCGCGCTTGGTCTCGCCGACAGCTTCACCGATCGTCTTGCCCTCCTCGCGCGTGAGGTCGCGGCCGACATCGGCGGCCCGCGACTCCAACAGGTCGGCGGCCTTTCGCAGGACGTCGCCGCGTGCCGGCGGCGGCGTCCGGCTCCAGCCGTGGAACGCCTCGCGCGCGGCGGCGACGGCTTCCGCCGTCAACGCTTCGTCGGCGATCTGCGACTCGGCGACGACCTCAGAGGGGTTCGTCGGGTTCAGGTCGGCCATGCGCGAGGTGCCGTCCCGCCAGTTCCCCCCGATGCACGACCGAAGCTCGAGCATGTCCGTCATCGCTTCCTCCAGAGGCCAGCCGTGGCCATCCTAACGCTGCTCCGATGAGGGCGATCTGTGCGCGATTCTGCAAGAATCGGGGCCGATGCCGAAGATCACGATCATCGGAGCCGGCAGCGTCGAGTTCACCAAGAACGTCCTTGCCGACATCCTGTCCTTCCCTGAGCTCAAGGGCTCTGTGACCGTCGCCCTACACGACATCGACCCCGAGCGCCTGGCGACCGCCGAGGCGATGGCTCGCTATACGAACGAGGCGACCGGAGCCGGCGCCACCATCGAATCGCACCTTGACCGCCGGAAGGCGCTCGACCGCACGGACTACGCGATCAACGAGATCCAGGTCGGGGGGCGGGCAGGGCTGCTGAAGGACTTCGAGATCCCGAGCCGCTACGGGCTGCGCCAGACGATCGCCGACACCCTGGGGATCGGCGGGATCATCCGCGGATTGCGCACGCTGCCGGTGATGATCGCCATCGGGAACGACATGGCCGATGTCTGCCCGGATGCCTACCTCCTCAACTACACGAACCCGATGGCGCAGGTTCCTTGGGCGGTCTACGCGGGCTCGCGGTTCTCCCGCGTCGTCGGCCTGTGCCACTCGGTGCGCGACACGGAAGAGTTCCTCGCGAAGACCGCGGGCGTTCCGCAACAGGAGATCGCGTACACGACCGCCGGCCTCAACCATCAGGCGTTCGTCGTACGTTTCGAACGGCGCGGCGAGGACCTCTACCCGCTGATCGACGAGGCGATCGCGCGTGACCCGGAAGGGCTCGGGCGACGGGTGCGCGTCGAGATCTACCGGCGGTTCGGCTCCTTCCCGACCGAATCCAGCGAGCACTCGGCCGAATACGTGCCGTGGTTCATGCGTCACGACGAGATGATCGAGCGGTTCCGCATCCCGGTCGACGATTACATCGGCCGCACTTCCGAGTCCCTCGCCGACTACCGGGAGATCGAGCGCAAGCTCGCGACCGGTGAGGACTTCGCCATCGAGCCGATGAGCGAGCTGGCCTCCGAGGTCATCCACTCGATCGAGACCGGGAAGCTACGAAGGATCTACGTGAACGTCCGGAACGGCGG
>JBGPKY010000146.1:0-6609 GCA_041486205.1 Actinomycetota bacterium | reverse complement strand
CCACACCCGATTGATCGCCCTCTTCGTCAGCGAGATCGCGAACGGGTCGTTCTTCGCTATCTCCTCCGCCAACGCCATCGTCGCCGCGTCCAGCTCGTCGCGAGGCACCACCTTGTTGACCAGCCCGATCCGCAGAGCTTCCCGAGCATCGATGCGGTCCTCTCCGGTGAAGAGGAGCTCCTTGGACTTGCGAACGCCGAGCACCCACGGCATCACCATGGTGACGACACCCGAACCGAAGCGGATCTCGGGCTCGCCGAAGAACGAATCCTCGGAGCAAACGCAGAGATCGCAGATCATCATGAGGTCGCAACCCCCTGCGAGGCAATAGGAATGGACCTGCGCGATCACCGGCTTCGGGTGGTCGAAGATCTCGAGCATCTTCGCGGCCGACTCATGGAGCTCGCGGTACCAGCCGGCGGAGTCCTTCGTTCCGGCACCGGCGTCCTCGCTGAGGTCGTAGCCGGCGCAGAACGCGCGACCGGAGCCGCGCAGGACGATGACACGGATCCCCTTATCCTCGGCCGCCCCCCGGAACGCCTCGGACAATGCCTCGATCAGCTCGCCCGAGAGCGCGTTCAGCGCCTTCGGGCGGTTCATCGTCAGCCGGCGGACGGGACCGACGTCTTCGGAGAGCAGGATGGGCTCGACTGAAGCCTGGTCGTTCACAGCGATCACTCTTCCTTCGTGGCTCGCGGTCGCAGCGCCCGCATGATACACACCCCCCCGTGCCCGGCCGAAACTCGTTCGGGCGCGGGGTTGCGCGTCACGACACCTCGCTTACGTAGCGCGACGCTCGCACGTGTGGCATCGTTCGGGTGACGGCTTGCGCTGCGTCGCGGCCTATGGTACTCAGGCGCCTGAACGGTCGCTCAAACCAAAGGGAGGGCAAAGCGATGCGGCATCCACGCGAGCGGGGTAGTGCCTACGACCGGCGAGAGTTCCTGAAGCGGTCCGCCGGCGCCGCCGTCGCCCTCCCCACGGCCGCCGCCATCCTGGACGCCTGCTCGAAGCCCGGCGCGCAGACCGCGAGCGCGGGGGCCGGCAAGGGGGGCATCCCCGGAACCGGCGGCTACCCATTGGCTCGTCAGAGCCAGCCGGTCACGTGGAACATCTTCGACGACAACAAGGCCATCCCCGACAACCTCCCGATCGAGAAGGGCGCCACGCTCCAGGTCTTCAACTGGAGCGCGTACATGTGGACCAAGGTGCTCGATGACTTCGCCAACAAGTACTCGCAGTACGACATCAAATGGGTCTGGACGAAGTTCAACAACCTCGACAACGCCGTTGCGAAACTGAACAGCGGTCAGCTTCGCTTCGACGTCTTCTTCCCAACGATCGACTACGTCGGCAAGCTCGTGGCCGCCAAGTTGATACAACCGCTCAACCACAGCTACGTCCCCAACCTGAAGGCGAACGTCTGGCCGCAACTCCAGGACCCGTTCTACGACAAGGGATCGCAGTACTCGGTTCCGTACACCGTCTACACGACGGGGATCGCCTATCGACGCGACCACATCACCGACAGTCAGATCTACGGGATGACCAATCCCTACGACATCTACTGGGACGCACGATACTCAGGGAAGGTCGGGATCTACGACGACTACCGCGAAGCGCTCTCGATGGCTTTGCTGCACAAGGGCAAGACCGATCTCAACACCACGAGCGCCAGCGACATAGCTACGGCGGGTGACGACATCGTTTCGCTGATCAAGGCGGTCAACATCCGCGATGAGATCAACGGCGCCTACAAGCTGCTGCCCGAAGGCCAGATGTACGTTCACCAGTCCTGGTCGGGCGACATCGTCGGCGGGTGGGGCTACGTGCCGAAGTACAACAAGGCCAACTGGGACACGCTCGGATACTGGTTCCCCGAGGATCGCAAAGGCCCGATCGGCAACGACATGATGGTGATCCCGAAGAACGCCGAGCACCCCGTGCTCGCGCACCTGTTCCTCAACCACATGCTGGACAACGTTTACGGGATGGAGAACTTCTCCTGGAACGGCTACCAACCGCCACTCAACATCGCGAACCCGGACACGGTGACGACGACGAGCAGCGGGTACGCGCAGAAATACGGCACGACGTACGTCCTGCCGAACCTCAAGGCCGCCGTAGTTCGCCCGAGCGATTTCGACACCGGCTACATGGAGCTCGAGCTGAACCCGGAAACGGACGCGCTCTGGCACGACGCGTGGCAGAAGTTCAAAGCGGGTGGCTGAGACCGCCCCGCCCGACCGGGCAACACGCCGGCGGGCTCGGCGGGAACGCCGTCGCCTAGCCGACGCAGCCGGGGTCTGGTATCCGCGTTGGTACTGGCCGTCGTTCGCCGCACCCGCGACCCTCTGGCTAGTCGTGCTGTTCATCTTGCCGTTCTACGTGGTCCTGTCGGTCGCTTTCGGCACGGTCGACTTCTTCCAGAACCCGTTACCCGTGTGGGAGCCGTGGTACTGGACCGCATCCCACCTAACGGACGTCCTGCACAAGATCGTCGGCGCGAACGCCTTCCTGCAACCGGCGTTCATCCGGACGTTCGAATACGTCGCGGCCGCGAGCATCCTTTGCATCCTGATCGGCTACGCGGTCGCCTACTACGTGGCCCGCTACGGGGGCAAGCGCAAGACCCTCTTCCTCGTGCTCCTCATCTCGCCGTTCTGGATCAGCTACCTGATGCGGATGCTGGCCTGGGTGAACCTGCTGCAGACCGATGGCTACGTGAACAAGTTCCTCAGGCTCCTTCATCTGATCCCGCACAACATCAACTGGCTGGAGGGCAAGCCGATCACGGTCATCCTCGGACTGGTGTACGGGTACATCCCCTACATGATCCTGCCCTTCTACGGGTTCTTGGACCGCATCGATCCGAACCTGTTGGAGGCCGGGCGTGACCTAGGGGCGGGACCGGTCCGGACGTTCTTCCGCGTGACGCTCCCGCTCTCGAAGCCGGCGATCATGGCCGGCACCGTGATCGTGACCTTGCCGATGTTCGGCGACTACTACACGAACAACCTGCTCTCGAACTCCCCGAAAACGAGCATGATCGGGAACATCCTCGACGATGCGATCGAAAGCCCCGGGCAGGGCCCCCAAGGGGCCGTATTCGTCCTCATCCTGATGCTCCTGCTGATAATCCCGATCTTCTACTACCTGAGAAGCACGCAGAAGGCGACGGAGATCCGATGAGCCAGCCGGAGTCTGCCGAGCACACGGCCATGGTCTCCCTGACCAGCCAACCGCCCAGGCGAGGAATCCGCCGGTGGGTCAAAGACCCTTGGCGCAAACCCCGGATCCTGGAGACCATCACCTGGGCCTACCTGGCCTGGTCGCTCCTGCCGGTGCTCATCGCGATCATGATCTCCTTCAACGGCGGACGGTCGAACAGTACACAGCAGGGGTTCAGCATCCAGTGGTGGTACGGGAACCCGCAAGGGGCCAACACATCCCTCTGGACCGACCCGGACCTGCACGCGGCGCTCTTCCAGAGCCTCCGGTTGTCGTTCCTCGTGATGGTGATCGCGGTGCCGCTCGGAGTCGCCTTCGCGATCGGGCTCGATAGGTGGCGCGGGCGAGTAGCCGGTACCGCCAACTTCGCGATGCTGCTCTCGTTCGTCATGCCGGAGATCATCATCGGCGTCGCGATGTTCCTGGTCTTCAGCTACCTGCTGAAGTTCGTGCTCCTCGGAACCAACGCGGAGATCCTCGGGCTCGTGACCTTCCAGCTGTCCTACCCGGTGATCATCGTCCGCGCGCGGCTGTTGTCGATCGGCAAGGAGTACGAGGAAGCCGCGATGGACCTCGGCGCGCCGCCGACGCAGGCGGTCAGGAGGGTGCTCCTCCCCTTGCTCTACCCCGCGATCTTCGCGAGCTTCGCACTGGTGTTCGCCGATACGATCGACGACTTCGTGACGGTCAACTACCTGTCGGGCCCCGCGAGCAGCGAGCCGCTCTCGATCAAGATCTACACGGCGGCGCGAGCCTCACCCACCCCGGCGGTCAACGCCGCGGCCACGTTCATGCTCGTCGCGACCACGATGATGATCACCATCGGATACGTCGCGTACCGGCGAGCCACGCGCGGACAGCGGGGCGGAGGCGTCGGCGAGTTCGTGCAGATCTGATGGCAGCGAGCCGGCTAGGCGGCCGACGCGTCGCCCTCGGCCGGCGCGGTTCCGGTCTCCACCAGGACGCGCAGTGCCTCGGCCGGCAGGCAGACGCTGACCGGCGCGCCCTGGTTGAACGGGAGCCCTTCGCCCTGGTTCTGGACCCACGCCTGGAGCGTCTGACCCGGGGCTAGATGCACGATGACCTGCATGGTCGAGCCGACATAGACGACGCGCTCAACCATGCCCGGGATGCGATTCGCGCCGGTGGTGCCTTGGGCTTCGAGGCGAACCCGCTCCGGCCGGATCACTACCTTGACGTCGCCGACCGCGTCGCCTTGTCCCATGGCCGCCTCGAGATCGAACTCGCCGATACGGATCCTGCACCGGTCGCCCGATGCTCCCAGCGCCTTAGCCTCCATGAGATTCGAGACCCCGAGGAAGTCGGCCACGTAGGTCGTCGAGGGTTCTTCGTAGACCTGGCTCGGCGTTCCGATCTGCTCGACGCGGCCGTTCGACATCACGGCGAGGCGATCGGACATCGTTAGGGCCTCCTCCTGGTCGTGCGTCACGTAGACGAACGTGATGCCGACCTCCTCCTGGAGCGCCTTCAGCTCGATCTGGAGGGCCTTGCGAAGCTTGGCGTCGAGCGCGCCGAGCGGCTCGTCCAGCAGCAGGACCGCGGGGTTCAGGATCAGAGCCCGGGCGAGCGCCACTCGCTGCTGCTGGCCGCCGGAGAGTTGCGACGGCCGGCGTCGCTCGAGCCCTTCCAGACGAACGAGGGCGAGCGCGTCGGAGACCTTCTTCTTCGCCTCGGTCTTCGATACCTCCTGGTAGCGCAATCCGAACGCCACGTTGTCGGCGACCGTAAGGTGCGGGAACAGTGCGTAGTTCTGGAAGACCGTGTTCACGTTCCGCTTGTGCGGAGGCGTTTGCGCCATGTCCACGCCGTCGAGCAGGATCTGGCCCTCGTCCGGCCGCTCGAACCCGGCGATCAACCGCAGCGTGGTCGTCTTGCCGCAGCCGGAGGGTCCGAGCAGCGAGAAGAACTCCCCGGGGGGCATGTCGAGATTGATACCGGCGACCGCCGTCACATCGGCGAATCGCTTCACCAGATCGACGAGACGGACCTCTCCCCCAGCCATCGCAGGGGGCAGGATACACGAGGTGCCACCCGGTTTGCACGACGGTTCAAGGCAACAGCTACGCTGACGCGCAAGCCGAACGAGGAGCACGTGAGCCGGCCCAAGTCATCCGATCCCGCAGGGACCCCCGACCCGGCCGAGCGGCCACGGATCGGCAGGTCGCTCGCGCCTCTCCTCGCCGGATATTGGACCTTCGGCCAGTATTGGGGGGTTTGGGTGGTCGTGTTCGCCGACTACCTGCGAGCCCACAACCTGAGCGAGGGCGACGCCGGGTTCCAGTTCGCCGCCCTCTCGATCGTTTCCATCGCGACCATGACCCTCGGGTCGCCTCGCCTCCAGTCGCTCCCTCTGTCGACGACCATCCCGCTGGCACTCGGGACGATGGGCGTCGGCGCCCTGCTCGTTGCGTACACCCAGGGGCTGTGGCTCATCACGGCGTTCGCGGCACTCGGCGTGGGCAACGGGCTGATCGACGTATTCGTCAACGTAGCGGCGCAAGGCATGGAGATGCGATCGAGGCGACCGGCGCTCCAGTTCCTCCACGCCTCGTACAGCGTGGGCGGCATCACTGGCGCGATCGGAGCCGGGATCGCGAGCGCCGCCGGGGTGTCGTTCCGCTCGATGCTGACGGTCACCGCGCTGTTCCTGTTCGTCGTCGCGATTTGGAATGCGCGCTCGTCGCACATCCGCGCGCAGCCGCGCTCGGCTCGCGCGGAGACGAGGACCTCCGTCTCGGTGTTCCTGCGCTCACGCATCCTCGTCCTGCCGGCCCTTGTGGTCCTGTTCGCATTCCTGGTGGAGGGCTCGATGGACGTGTGGTCGGTCATCTACCTGCGGAAGACGCTGGAGGCCTCGGCGCTCGCCGGCGGGATAGCGTTCGCTGCGTTCAGCCTCTCGATGGCTATCGGGCGATTGTCTGCAGGGCGGCTGCTGTTCGGCTTGGGCTACCGGCGGACGATCCGCGTGTCGGGTTTCGGCTCACTCCTCGCGGGGCTGACCGCGGCGGCGACCAGCAGCACGGTCGTCGCCGGCGTCGCGTTCCTGTTCCTCGGTTTCTTCATCGCGGCGGCGGCGCCGGCTGCGTTCGGTCTCGTCGGGCAAACGGACGCGGATCCCGCGCTGGCGATCGCCGGGATGACCACGGTCGGTTACTCGGGGTTCGTCGTCGGTCCACCGATCATGGGCTGGCTCGCCCAGACTTCGGGCTTGCGGGCGACCATGGCGGTGCTCGTGGTGAAGTGCGACCGAGTCGCGACGGGCGGCACCTACCGCAAGAAGCATCACGAGCAGCGGCCCGGGGGCTGACGAGCCCCCGGTCCGCGTGCGCTCCGTCCGCCAGATCTACTCGGCCAGGT
>JBGPKY010000145.1:0-6623 GCA_041486205.1 Actinomycetota bacterium | reverse complement strand
TGAGATCCGGGTGGTCTTGCTCGACCATCCATCTGCGTACGGCACTTACCTTCGCGTCCCGCTCGGACGGTCCTCGTCCGTAGGCGCGCGCACGGGGCCCGAGATCAGCCCACCATTCGCCGTCGACCTCGTGGCACGAGAGAGTGACGCCACGTTCGGCGAAGAACGCGTCGGGATCTTCAAGCCCACGATGTAGCTCGCGTCGGGCTCTCTCGACTTCTGCCTCGTTCATTCCTGAGCTAGTCAAAGGCCTACCTCGTCGGGTCTCCGAGCCAAGCCTACGGGCAGCCGATTACCCGTCAAGTCGAACTGAACCGCCACCCGGGACCCGAGCGCGATTCCGCTCTCTGGCACAGGCCAGCGTGCCGCAATGTACCCAGAGGTGCGCGGGATGCCGGGGCGACTCACCGCGCGTGGGCGTATGAAAAGTTGCCCCCGTGGCAGAATCGGACTGTGGGGAAACTCTCTTCGAGACTCCGGGCGGCGTGGGGGGACATGTGGACGGACCCGTGGCGGGGGCTCAGCCTGCGGGAACGTTGGAGGCTCGCGAGGCTCACCCGCAGTGGCAAGCAAATCATCGATCCAAAGGATGCGATGCAGGTGCGCGAGTACATCTTCTGGAGTCGTCGCGTCATTAGGCGGTTCTTCCGCAACCTCAGTCTCATCTCCGCGATCTGCCTCGTTCTCGGCGTGATCAAGATCGTCGATGGGCATCCGTTCCCGGCCATCTATTGGGCAACCCTTGGCGCTTCCTACGGGGTGTGCGGCGTACTGGTCGGCTGGCGGGGGCGAAGGGAGACGCGGACCAGCGTGGTCAACGGCTGGGAGGCCGGGCGCGGTTCGACGGGGTAGACCGTCACAGGCTGGTGAGGCTGGCAGGACTGGCGTAGCGGAGACAGGACGTAGCTCCGGGACACCCCAGCGTGTGCCAATGTCCCTAGGGAGGGGACAGGTCGGGGCCGTCTGGAAAAGCGGCGAAGGTCGGGGCCTCGGCTCGCGTCCGCCAGCCGACTACTGCTCGATGACGCAGGGCCCGCGTGAGAGGCGAGGATGGCAGTGGTCAAAGTCCACCGATTTACGGGACAGAACCGACGAGCCTTCAGGCTCTTGAATTGGCTAGGCCACCGCAGCGGACGTGAGGGCTGAGCCCGCCAGAGCCTGAAGCTGTTCCACGCTGAATTCACCGTCGCCGACGATGGAGACAAGCAGACCTTCCACGACCATCGTTGCGCTGCCAAGACTCGCTTCAGATGTGCGCGGCACGACGAACACGTTGACGCCGCGAATCGGGACGATCTGGCCTGGTACGCCCTCCGCGATCTGCGCCTGATAGTAGTCTTCGGGCCGGCTGGTGAAAGGCCACCTTCGCACTTCAACGCGAACGCCAGAGCTGTATCGGATGAGAACCTCGGGATCCCAGCTGGTTCGGACCCACACGTCGGTGATCGATGTGTCCGATGCAAGGTCGGCCTGGGGCCTGGGCACCGGGAACGGGACCGAGGCGACAGCCGAGCTGAGAGCTACGCTGGTGCCGGCTGCCAAGGGGGCGCCGCTGACGTCCAACAGTCCCGCGGACACGACTTCGTTCTTCGGTTGGTCTTGTGAGTTACGGGTTGCGGCGACATACACGGAGAGGACGGCTGCAAGCCCGACGGCGAACGCCGCGCCTCTTGCTGCATGTCCACGAAGCATCTTGTCTCCCCTACGTCATTCTCCCCTGTTCGACGCCCGTATCCCACCTTCGTGCCCGCAGATCAGCAGGCGTATCTGGACTCTGAGGACCCCAGCGTGTGCCAATGTCCCTAGGGAGGGGCAGGTTGGGCTCCAGAGCTAGAATCCATCGCGATGAGCGGTCTAACAAAGATCACGATCCGGAATATTGCGACCGATCGGAACTTGCAGAGGCCTCAGATCACAGGTCGGGCTGGCGCGGAGTTCAGGAGAGCTGGCGATCCGGTCCGCTACGCCATCGAGGGCGTTCGCGACGGCCTGAAGATCAGGGTCATCCTCGAACGTAGCGGTGATGGGGTCGCCACTGCGTACCCGGTGCTATGAGCGCAGGATGGAGCCGGGGCGAGACCATCCGGCGGTTCCACTTGGTGATGGACTCGCTGGTCGACTTTCCTGAGGATGAGATTGACAAGGTTGAGCAGCTCGTGCAGGTCGGCGAGTGGCGAATCGCGTTGGAGAACCTCTGCACGCAGCTCTACGAATACGACGTGAAGCTGCCGAAAGACGTACTCACGACGACGACGGAGATTGGACGAGAGGTCGGCGTCGATGAGCGGTATTGGTCGGTGCTGGATTCGGAACGATGACGTTGCTTGTCGGACTACGAACCGCTGACTCTCCATTCGTGCACGCTAAGGCACCCTAGCGTCACTCCGCCACCAGGCCTTCGCGGGTTCAATCTCACCGAAGGCAGCTCAACTCAGTTGACGGGCGGGACAAGAACGACGCTTCGTGCGACGGCGAGATCGAGGGCACGGCTCGCCTGGTTCACTCGGTGGAATCCCACGGCGTAGAGGTGTGCGCCGGATGACCACACAATAATCAAGTGATCCAGAAAGATGCTTTCGGTGTTCGTCGCGAGGACCCGGACGAACTCGCCCCGGACGCCCAGGACCCTCGCGGCTCCCTCGCGCACAACGTGGTCGTAGCGAGGGTCCGGCTCGGGTCCGTACAGGAGATGCCGCAGGTTGGTACCTGTCGGCTCCGCGGAGATGACGAGGTGGCCTTCGCTGGTGAACGGTACTGCCAAGTCGGTTCCGGCAGCCGGGAACGCCATGCTCCCGAAGATGCTCTTGCGGGATGGGCCGATTCCATGGTGCACGAATGGACCAGGCGGATAAGGGCGCGTCTCGAAGGGGAGCAGTCGCGGGCACGGAACCGGGTAGCCGACCGCGTTCGCGGCGTGCTGGCATTGCTCGGCAACGACGGCGGGTGCCTGCTCCAGCGCGATCCCGCCCACGACCCGGCGGTTTGGGGTAGGGACGGTGGAAGCGAGGGGTCGTGTGGGCTGTGATGAGGAAGCGGTGCAGGCAGCCGTAAGACACGTGGACACAGCTATGGCCAGGATCGACCCAAAGTGAACGCAGCGCCGGCGACTCTCGCCGGGCTCGACCCTGGCAGAAGCCGGGGAGGCGACGCGGGCCACTGGTGTGCCCTGAAGGGCACGAAAGCGTGCGATCGGCACCGAGACGAGGCCCCTCGTAGTTCACCTCCTAAAGTGGAAGGAAGTTCGATTCGCGCTGTTCGCTCTGCTCTACCTCTGCGACGTCGACTCTTCGGCTTGGCTGAGGGTTCCAAGGAGGATCAGAGCCGCGTCGCTGGCGTCTGGGTTGCGCGCGATAATCTCGGCGTGAGAAAGCAGCTGACGAAACGGTCGGTCATCGCCGGCCTCGGCGTCGTCGTCATCGGTATCGTCGCCATCGTCGTCGTCTCGACTCTGCAACGAAAATCGTTCGCTCGGGTCGTGCCTACTGGCGGTTGGCCGTCTACCCCACGGCGGGGGAGGCGGGTGGTTCGGTTCGGTTTGCCTCAGGTTCCGGCCGAGAAGCCGGCGAGTTCGAGACCGAGGAGGATCGGGCGGCCGCGGAAGCTGCTCGGCGCGCTCGCGCCAAGATCAGGCGATACGGTGTCGCCAACGGTCTGAACCGTCTCGGGACCCTGACCTACAGGGGGGAGGGCTGCTTCGAGCCGACCGCCTTCCGCAGCCATGTCGGGCTGTTCTTCCGAAAGCTCAAGAACGAGGTCGGGGAGTCGTTCCCGTACGTGTGGGTTCCCGAATGGCACCCGGGTGGACATGGGCTGCACGCGCACTTCGCTGTGGGTCGGTACGTCAAGCGACGCAGCATCGAGGACGCGTGGGGGCGAGGGTTCGTCCATATCAAGCTGCTCGGGCACCTCCCGGTCGGATCGGGACGCTTCGCGGAGGCGCGTCGAGCGGGTCGGTATCTGGCTAAGTACGTCGGCAAGGACTTTGACACCGACCGGGTCGAGGGTCTGCACCGGTATGACGTTGCCCGAGGGTACGAGCCGGCAATGGTGCAGGTGGTCGGGCGCTCGGTGCATGAGGTTCTCGATCAGGCCAGCGAGATCATGGGCGCGTCGCCGTCGGAGCTTTGGCATTCGGACAGCGATGCAGAATGGCGTGGGCCGCCGGCGGTGTGGGCGTCATGGTCGGGCTGAGCGACGCGGCGATGCAGGAAGCGGCGGTGGTCTGGGCGGAGTCGACGTGCACGGATCAGGGTCTGGCGGTGAAGGTGACCGATGCCCAGACGGTCGAGCAAGTCGCCGCTTTGCTTGCGACGACCGCGGAGGAAACTAGAGCTTCCAAGTCGGCGTGAATCGGGTTGGGTCGAAGGTGTTTCGACCCCGCACGGCCGGGGCGACAGTGATGTGATTGAGAACAGCCCGGACGATGGCCTGTTGGCGCGACAGGTCAAGCTCAGCCCACTGGCGTCGAAGGGTGGCAGTCTGTCCGATGTAGTCGGCGAGCACGGTCGTTCTAGTCGCCCGGGAAAGCGTCTTCTTCAGGCTCTCCACGCGGGCCTCGATCGGTTCGCGGGCGGTGCGCCACTCCCGCATCGAGATCTCCGTGTTGGCGTAGGCAAGGGCTAGCTCGTCTTGCTGGGCAAGGGCAGCGTCGAGGTCACTCTGCACGGCAGAAGTCGCCTTGTCCGAAGCGATCTCCCCGCGGAGGGCGGCCTGGAGCTCGGGGGTGTCGAGGCGGTAAAGAACGGCCTCGACGACGAAGGATTCGAGGTCGCGGGCCAGGATGAACGTGCCGTTGCAGCCGATGAGACCCGGACCCTTGGCGCAGATGTAGCGGCGCTCGCCGTCTTCCCGCGGCCGAGAGACCATCGTGGCTCCGCACTTGGAGCAGCGGAGTAGTCGCGTCAAGAGGTAGCGGCGAGGGGTTCGCGGGGCTCGACGGCCTTGGCCGGCGAGGCCGCGGAGCTTCGCCGTCTGCTCTGGCGTGATGATCGCGGGCCAGGTGGCAGCAGCGACGATCTCGCCGAGGTGTTCGCGCTGGCCGCTGATGCGCGCGGACTGGAGCATCCGCGTGAGGACGTGGGGGGTCCACTGTTTGCCGGTCACGGTGAGGGTGCCGCGGTCGTTCAGGTTCTGGCAGAGGGATCGGATACTCTCACCCGCGAGATGGCGCTTCACGAGGTCGCGGATGATCCGGGCCTCGCTCTGGCGGATGGTCTTGCGGTCATCCTCGAAGCCGTATGGTCGGGTGCCACCGCCGGTCACTTCGCCGGCCTCGGCGAGTTCCTGGTGCTTGCGTCGTATCCGCCGGCTCTTGTCGTTGCTCTCCTTCTGAGCGAGTGCGCCGAGTATGCGGGCGATGACTCGGTGATCGTCGTTGCCGAGATCGAGGTCGCCGGATACCGAAGCGAGTTGTGTGATGCCGGCTGCGTCGCAGACGTCGAAGAACTCCTCGAGCTCGCGCGGTTGACGAACGAGGCGGTCCTGGTGGTAAACGATGACGGCATCCCTGGTTCCTTCCTTGAGATCGCGGAGCATGCGCCGATACTCCGGCCGGGGCTTGCCGCTGTAGGCGCTCGCGTCGTTGTCGATGTATATCTCCGCCACGCTCCAGCCTCGGGTCTTCGCGAGGGCGAGGCAATCCTGGCGTTGGCGGCCGACGCCTAGCTGGCGACCCTCTCGGTCGTCGGAGATGCGGCAATAGACGGCGGCGGCTTCGGCCATGTGAGGCAGGATACGCCTCTAGGTACATTCGTGCACTCTGAGCCACGCGAGGGTGACGTCCCTCGGGAGCGCGCGCTCCCGAGGGACTCACTTCCTCCGTGGATCGATCACAGCTGTCCGATCCATTCCATCGGGAACGGCGGCTGGGCGAGAGGCTTGACCGCCAAGCGCAGCAGGATCAGCGGGTTGTCGTCACCGGCCGCGCGATTCAGGTGGAGCTCGTCACAAGCGCTGCACCGATGAACGAGGACCCACTCTCCGTCCCCGCGCACGGTGATGGCGATCGGTTCCATGAGCGAACCGCACAGCGCGGCTCGATCGCCCGGACTCTCGTCCAGGTGACGGCTCCACAGACAGTTCGGGCAGTGATTGCGGTGAGCGGTGCCGAGGGCGTCTTCAGAGACGTCCAGGCGGCAGTGGCCGCAGCGGAACGAACTCGGCCCCTTACGCCGCTCACCGCGGCGTTGATCGCGTGACATAGGAAGACCTCCATGAGGGCACGGTGGGATACGTCGTCGTGCCCGGAGGCTTCCGGTTGATCAGGAAGAAGCGAACCGACCGGCAGCAGGGCACGACACGATGACCACCTTCGCAGCAGTCACCGGTCACCTCCCTGGAGTCGGGCCACATCCGTGGCGAGGTCTCGAGGGTAGCACGCGGCCAGGACGTGGTGATACGCGTACCCCTCCTCGTGCCACGGTCCTTCCATCTCATCGACGATGTCGAAGTCGGCATCGGAGATCCAAGCCCGGACCTGGTTCATTGCCGGGTAGTAGTGGTAGTAGCCGTCTGGTTCGTCCCAGATGACCTCGCCGTCCACGACGGGGAGGCCTGACCTCTTGGCCCGCCCGTTCGCGGCACGTACCTCCTCCTCCGCTTGGAGTTCGACCGTCAGGTACAGC
>JBGPKY010000144.1:0-6633 GCA_041486205.1 Actinomycetota bacterium | reverse complement strand
GTCTGGTTCGGGCTCTCGGAGCGTGCGGTGGTGTTCGTGGCGATGGTCGGCGCGTTCCCGTCGGTGACGCTCGCGACCGTGTCGAGCTTCCGGCAGGTCCCGCCTACCCTCGTTCGAGCAGGGCGAACGCTCGGGGCCAGGGGTTGGGAGCTATACCGCTCGATCGTCTTCCCCGCCGCGCTCCCGGGCTACGTCGCGGGTCTTCAGCAGGCGTGGGGATTCGCCTGGAAGAGCCTGCTCGCCGGCGAACTCATCACGGCAGGAGTCCGGGCTACCGGCCTGGGCCAGCTCCTCGCGCGCTCGCAGCAGAACGTCCCCGAGCTCCTGGCTGTCGTGGCCGTAATCGTTGTGATCGGGGTCGCCGTCGACTACCTCGTCTTCAGCCTGCTCGACCGCCGTGTTCGAGCGAAGCGCGGCCTGCTCACCGAGGGCTGACCGCGGCCCGCCTCGGCTACCGCTCGAGGCGGAACTGGATCTGGACGTGCGTGTGGTACTCGGTGATCTTGTTGTCCTCGATCACCGCCGAGGTCCCAAGCACGTCCATACCCTCGATGTGCCGGATGGTCTTCGCCGATTCGCTGAGCGCCTGATGCGCGGCGTCGCGCCAGGACTCCGTGGATACGCCGACCACGTCGATCGTCTTGATCACTGCCATCGGACCCTCCCCTCCCGGACCTAGCCGGCGTTGTAGACGTCGATGAACCGCTTGTAGTTCGCGGCGATCTGCTTCGTGGCCTCGTCGCGACCGAGCGTCGCATCGACGTAGCCCTTCAGTGGGTTCCACCAGATCGAACGGCCGATCGCGAACCCGATGTAGCCGGGAACTCCGCTTCCCATCCGAAGCCAGTGGTCGACCGCATCGTCGTCCGCGCCGCGACCGAGAACGACGCATGCGACACCGTCGCGGCCGCCGGAGCGCGCTTGCTCGGAGATCGCCTCGCAGTCCTCGCGTCGATCGACCCCCTCGATCTTCCAGATGTCGGCCTCGACGCCGGACTGCTGGAGCTCGGCGAGGGCCAGCTTCATGAGGCCCGGCCGCACATCAGTGTCGTACTTCTGCTCATCGCCACCGACCGCATCGAGCTGGTGCTGCTCCGCGGGCACGAGCAGCTCGAACAAGAACCGGCGCCCGTTCTCGTGGAGCCAGTTCCCGAGTCGAACGAGCCGCAGGGTCTGGCGGGCGTTCATCGCGCCGTCCCCTTCGGGGTTGTAGCGCACGAGCACCTTCGAGAACGTCGGGTCGAAGTCCAGGATGTGCGCGCCGAAGTCCTCGCCGAACTGGAAGTCGAATTCGTTCTGGCCGCTCTTCTCGACCGGCATCGCGAACGTCAAGCCTTCGGCCTTGGCCTTGCGCGCGATATCGGCGCCGAACTGCTCATCGACCAGGACGCCCGCCGACTCGCGGCCCACCCCTTCGTCTAGCGCGCGCAGCGCCCCCTCGAAGATCACCTGCTTCGCGTCCGCGACCCGAGCGGTTTCCTCCGCGTTCGGCTCGCCGGCGATGCCGAAGAACTTCTTCTGGAACGAACCCCGGTGGTCGAAAGCCAGGACGTACAGCGGCTTGTCGTACCCCAGCGTCATACGGCTCCTCCTCGTCTCGTCGTGGCCCTGACTCTACTTCTGCTCGAAGGGGTCCTCAGGGGTGAGCACCTCCACGCGCACGGGAGCCGCTTCCTCACGGAAGGTTTCCGCGTCTGCCGGCGACCCCACGACGAAGCCGAAATGCATCGGCACCGCGACCTGGGGCGACATCGCCCTGACGAGTCCGCCCGCCTCGCGCGCGTCCATCGTGTATGTACCGCCGATCGGGACGAACGCGACATCGGTGCTGAGGCTTTCCAGCTCCGGCAGATGGTCGGTGTCGCCGGCATGGTAATAGGTCGAGCCTCCCAGCTCCAGGACGTAGCCGACCCAGTTGTTCGCCTTCGGATGCTTGTCCAGCCGGTCCGGGGCGATGTTGAACGCTGGAACCGCCTGGAACTTCACGCCGGCCACCTCCAACGCGTCTCCAGGCGCGACGGCTGTCACTTCGCCGGAGATCTCCTTAGCGACGTCGGCAGGCGCGACGATCTTCGTTCCAGCCTTACGCAAGCGTTCGATCTCATCGATCTGGAAATGGTCGAAGTGCGCGTGCGTGATGAGGATGAGGTCGGCTGGGAAGTCACCGGTCGTCCCCCAAGGGTCGATGTAGACCGTGAGATCGTCGCCCTGCCACCGGAACGCCGACTGCCTGAACCACGTGAATCGCTCGAGCATCGACTGCCCCCTTCGGGTTCGCCGGACCCCTGTAGTCTGGCAAATCACAGTGGCAACGCGCGAACCGGTCGAAGCCGAGGGAGGCCTTCGGGCGAGCGTTTCGCTGCTCCGGCGGAACCGGGACTTCCGCAGCCTCTACCTAGCCTCTCTCATCTCGCTCGGAGGTGATTGGTTCCTAGCGGTCCCGCTATTCGGGCTCGCCCTGCACCTCAAACATTCGCCACTCGCGGTTTCTCTGATCCTCGTTGCCCAGGAGCTGCCGTTCTTCCTGATGTCGCCGATCGGCGGGCACCTCGCCGATCGTTTGGACCGCCGCCGCCTGATGGTCTCGGCCGACATCGTCCGGGCGGTCCTCTGCCTCGGATTCCTCTTGGTCCGCGACGCGAACACCCTCTGGATCGCCTATCCGCTGCTGGCAGTCATCTCCGCGTTCAGCGCCGCGTTCGACCCGGCGTCTTCGGCGGCGATGCCGAACCTCGTCGAGGAAACGGACCTCGCCACCGCGAACGCGCTCGCCGGCTCGACCTGGGGAACGATGCTCGCGGTGGGTGCCGCCCTCGGCGGGCTGGTCGCGGCCACCTTCGGGCGCGATACGGCCTTCCTGGTCGACGCGGTATCTTTCGCGCTCTCGGGCGCGATGATCTGGCGCATCCGCCGGCCCTTCGCGGAGCCTCAGTCGGATCAACACACCGGGATCGTGCAGGCGACGGCGGAGACGGCTCGCTACGCGCGGAAGGACCATCGAGTGCTGGCACTGCTCGCGGTGAAGGCCGGCTTCGGTATCGGCGCGGGCGTTCTCGTGCTCATCTCCGTGTTCGCGCTCCAGGTCTTCCACCAAGGCGACCTCGGGATCGGGATCCTGATGTCGGCGCGAGGGGTCGGTGCGCTCGTGGGACCCTTCGTGGGACGAGCGCTGCTCGGCAGGAACGACCGGCGCCTCTTCGCGACGATCGGTCTCGCGCTCGGAACCTTCGGAGTCGCCTACACGCTGCTCGGCTTCACACCCTCGCTGCTGCTCGCCATGCCGGTCGTAGCTCTCGCGCACGTAGGCGGCGGCGCGCAGTGGATGCTCTCGTCATATGGGTTGCAGCGGATCGTGCCCGATCGGATCCGCGGCCGGATCTTCGCGTTCGACAACGCGCTCATAACGCTCACGCTCACGCTTTCCTTCCTCGCGACGGGATGGGCGGCCGCCCGATGGGGTCCCCGCCCAACCGCCGTGGGCCTCGGCATCGTGGCGATCGGCTGGGCGCTCACTTGGACATGGCTGACCACCGACGTCCGGCGCGCGACGATGATCGAAGGCTGCGGTCCCGCTCCCGAGCTTGCCGCGACGCTCTAGGAGGACGCTGCCGGCGGCGCGGGAGGGGCCGGATCGCTTGGAGGCATCGCCGGTGCAGCCGGCGCCGCGGCCGCTTCAGGAGCGGGCGCTGACGTCGACCCCGGCGTACCGAAGGAGATCGACGGTCCCGGAGCGGTGAAGTTCACCTGCGGCGGGCCGGCCTCGCGGACCGCGTCCGGGATCTCGAAGTACTCCGCGGCCTGGAAGTGGAACATCCCCGCGATGATGCTGGACGGGAACGCCTGAACACGCCGGTTGAAGTCGCGTACGTTCGAGTTGTAGAAGCGCCTGGCCGTCTGGATGCGGTCCTCGGTGTTGGACAGCTCGCTCTGCAGGGCCAGGAAGTTCTGGTTCGCCTTCAGGTCCGGGTAGTTCTCGGCGACAGCGAACAGCTTGCCAAGGGCCTGGACGAAGGGTCCCTCGGCGGCGGCCTGCGCGGCCGGCGAGCCGGTGGCGCCAGCGGCCATCGATCGCGTTCGAGCGACCTCCTCGAAGACCTCGCGCTCGTGCGCGGCGTAGCCCTTCACGGTCTCGACGAGGTTCGGGATCAGGTCGTACCGACGACGCAATTCGGTGTCGATGTTCGACCACGCGTTCTTGATCAGCTGTCGCTGCGAGACGAACCGGTTGTAGGAGAGCGCGAAGCCGAGGCCCACTAGAACAACGACACCTAGGACGATCCAGACGACGATCACGGCAGGTCCTTTCTCACGAGTTCAGACCCGACAGCCTAGCGACTCGAGCGTCAAGTCGCTAACGGCATCGGGGGGGTTGGGGGCGTTTGGCCGCCCTGGCCGTACAGCTCGTAGACGACGCGGGGAACCTGTTCGTGGAACTGCTTCAGCGTGCCGATGAGTGGGATCAACTCGGTCGGCCCGCGCTTCTTGCTGAAGCACAGCATCCAGGTCCCGGACGCTTCGAACTGGAAGGCGCCGTCGGCCGAGAGCAGCCACTGCATCATGCGTTCGTCGATCATGTCGTTGGCGAACTTCTTGTCCTTGCACTTCACGTTGAAGGCCCGGTTGAAGTCCTCGGACTCGAACTCGATGTCGCGCAGACCCATGTGGTCGGCCATCCGCGTGAAGAGGTTCTCGCGACCGAGCGTGAGGTGAGCGCACATCGCCTCGATGGGCGTAGCGGAACACGAGAACCGATAGTAGGTCTTGGTTCGGTGACCTTCCGAGTCGGTCGACTCCTCGTAGTACCAGTAGTCGAACTCGCGAACGTCGATCCCCTGCCAGGTTCCCCACAGGACGTTCTCGGTGCCGCGCCCATCACCCTTCTGGAGCAACGCGAACGGGAGCGACAGGCAACCCTGCACATCCACGGGGGAGTACTGAAGGCCGAGTTGCTTCGCCATCGTGGCGAGCTCCTCGCGGCGCTTCTTCTTCAGGTAGTACGAGAGGTAGGCGGCGCCTCCCGCGATCGCGATGACCCCCAGGATGATGAGGACAGGCATGTCGAAGGGTATCGGTACACCGCCGACGGAGGCTAAGCAAGCAGCGGGCGCTACTTCGGCTCTCCCGCGAACCTTCCCCCAAGGAGGATCGCAAGCCCAAGCGCGATCAACAGGAGCGGCGCCAGGTAGCGCACCCGCAGATCCCAATAGCCGAGCCTGTCCAGCAGGAACGCTGTCCCGGCGAGCACGAAGAAGACGCCGAAGGCGAACGCGCTCCGGCTCCGGGCCCTCTTGACCTCAGCCATATCGAACCTCCACCGAGCCGACCCCCACCGATAGGTCGAGGGCGAACGGGATCGGCGTCCCGGACGCCACATCCGGCTCGAACCCGTACTGCACATCGAACCCGGAACGCCTACGGCCGAAGACCTCGACGTCTCCGATGCCCGCGTGCCCCAGTACGCTCGCGAGGACGTGAACGGGGAGCAGGACCACCAGCCTCCCCATCCCGACGCGAACCCTGATCCGAACGGGTTTCGCTCCCTCCATCGGAGGTGGGAGCCGCGTGAGGTCGATCGTCAGCTCGCCCAGACCCAACCGATACTCGCCCTGCACGCCGGCGAGGCTCGTCGGGCGCTCGATGCGCGCCCCTGCTCCCCCGGCGAGTGGGAGGTCGACGGCCGTTCCGAGCGAGAGGAGCGCCGTCAGGACGATCCCAACGGCGACGAGCGGGCCGTGGTTCCTGGAAGATCGCGAGCCGGCGATCAGCGCTGCTCCGACGAAGATGAGCGTCGCCGGCAGAAGAACCTTCCAAGGGACTTGCGCGACGTCGAGAGCCTCGAGCAGCCACCCGACCCCGAGCAACGCGATGATCGCGCCTGCCACGAACCGGCCCGCATGGAACCGTTCGGCTCGCGGTGGCGGAACGGGCATCGGGATGCTCATCGGCGTCTCGAGGCCTCGATGATCACGACTACGCCCATGGTGATCAGCGCGATCGGCCAGACGTACTTCCCGAAGCGCGGGATCGCGAGGTCGAGCAGCAGGACGACCCCGAGTGCGAGCAACGTTCCGCCGATGAGCAGCTCGAAGGAACCGGCACGACTGGAGCTCGGGGCAGCGAGTGCGTCGGCCTCGCCCTGCTCGGGGATCAGGATCCAAGACACGACGTAGAGAATCAGGCCGCCGCCGCCCGCGATCGCCAACACGACGAACCCGATCCGAAGGAGCACCGGGTCGACGCCGAGGTATCGTCCCAGGCCCCCGCACACGCCGGCCACGACGCGCTCGCTGCGACTGCGGCGCAGGAGTCGTGGCGTCTCGGCCTTCGGTTCGTTCTCGGCCATGCTGCGACGATATCGAGGTGGCGACAGGCTGTCGACGCGGCTCAGTTCCGGTCCGGACGCACGGGTGCGGCGAGAGCGGCGGTCGCACGCGTCCCGAGCGCAGCCGTAGGGATGCGATCGAGGAACCCCGCGAGCGCGAGCAGCAGCGGCATCAGGTCGTCGGTCGGGCGCTTCGCGTAGCAGAGGACGAGCCGACCGTTGACCTCGAAGGCGAGATCCTCGCCCAGTCCTAGCATCCACCCGCTCATCCGGTCGTCCAGAAGGGCCCGAGCGAAGGTCTCGTCGCCCCG
>JBGPKY010000143.1:0-6636 GCA_041486205.1 Actinomycetota bacterium | reverse complement strand
GGATGCCGATCGAGAACGGCGTTGATGTGGCCGAAGTAGGTCTCGTTGTCCTCGCCTTTGATGGCGTAGACCTCGACACCACTTTGTTCGCACAGGGCGGCGGCGACATCATCTTGAGTCGAAAGCGGGTTCGACGCGCACAGCGCGACCTCCGCGCCACCGGCCACGAGAGTTTCCATCAGGTTCGCCGTTTCGGTCGTGACGTGCAGACACGCTGCGATCCGGATCCCCTCGAGGGGCCGTTCCTTCTCGAACCGCTCGCGGATCTGGGCGAGCACGCCCATCTCGCCGGCGGCCCACTCGATGCGCTCCCGCCCTTTCCCGGCCAAGCCGAGGTCCTTCACGTCGCAGTCCATGTCGCTCCTTTCGAAAGGACGTCGACCAGCAGCCGGCCGATCGAGCCGGCCATAGCATCCGCGGCGCGGACGACGTCCTCGTGCTTCACTTCCACTCCAACGGCGTTCGTCACGAAGAAGAGTCCCAGAACCCTCATGCCAAGGGCACGCGCGGGGACGGCCTCGGGCACAACCGACATCCCGACGACCGATGCCCCAGCCCGCCGGAGGAACTCCACCTCCGCGGGCGTCTCGTACATCGGCCCAGGCATAGCCGCGTACACGCCGCGCGCGACCGGGATCCCGAGCGACTGGGCGGACGCGAAGGCCAGATCCGCGAGCTCACGGTCGTAAGCCTTCGCCATCTCGACGAACGGGGGTGAGCCGTCGGGCATACGCCATCCGCGGAGCGGACTCTGACCCAGGAAGTTCAGGTGGTCGGTCCCCACGACGAGATGCCCGGTGGACAGTCCGGCCTCCAGACCTCCGACGGCCGCCGTGAGGATCACCGTTCGAACCCCCAGCGAGCGCGCCAACCGAACCGGCAGGGCGCATACGGAGAGCTCGTTGCCCTCGTAGAAATGGATGCGCCCGCGGAAGACGGCGACCGGGACCCCGCCGAGCTCGCCGAGCGAGAGCTTCCCCACATGACCCGAGACCGTCGGGCGGGGGAAGCCCGGCAGGTCCTCGAAGGCGAACGAAGACTCCTCTTCAAGATCCCGGACCGCACCGTCCAGGCCGGACCCTAGAACGATCGCCACCTGCGGCGCGAAAGCTGTCCGCGAGCGCACGACCTCCGCCGCATCGTCGGCGAGCGCGTCGTCCGGCCCGGGAAGGGAAACGCGCTCGCTCACGACTCCGCGAGCGCGTCCTTCAGCCGCGCGATCGCGTCGATCGGCGTCGGGTCGACGCCGCGCCACAGCCCGAGGTAGGTCGAGGTGAAGTCGCCCATCATCACCAGGGTGAGCGATCGGGCAAGGGCCGAACGGCCCGACGCCCAAACCTCCCCGGCCAGCAGGCCCGACTCCTGTGCGATCTCGACGGACAACGGGAATCGCGAGGCGACATCCGGATGCTCGCCGTCGTGGCGAAGCACGATGAGGTAGAAGCGCTCGCCCACTCCGTCCGACCATCCGACGACCTCGTTGTGATCCAGCTCCGGAAGCGCCGAGGCCCAGGCTGGAACCTTCGCGTTCTCGTTCATCTGGGTCTTCCATCGCGCAGCGGCGACGGCACCGATGCCCTCCGCACCCCAGATCACGGGGAGTCGGTCGCCCATCGCGATCGCCATGCGCTTCGCCGGGTTATCGGGAACGGACCGATCTGCCGCTAAAGCCACCGCCAGCGCAGACAACTCCGCAACCGTTTCCTCCACTTCGGTCTGGAGGGAAGGCACGACGCCTGCGGCCTCCAGCGCCCCGAGCGAACCGGTCGCGAGGTAGCCGAGAGCCGAGCGCGGCATCAGGCCGCCGGGCACGGAAACCAACGCAACGTCCTCTTCGCGAGCGCGGCGAGCGAGCTCACCGCCCGACGTGACAGCGACCAGCCGTGAACCGCGCTTGAGCGCCTCCTCGAAGCACGCGAGCGCTTCTGACGTGTTCCCCGAGTACGAGGAGCACAGCACCAACGTGTGCGGCCCGGCGAACTCGGGAAGCGCCGGCGTCCTTACGACCTCGACCGGCACTCGCAAGCGCCCGGCGTACAGAGCGCGGATGACGTCGCCCGAGACGGCCGAGCCGCCCATCCCACAGAATGCGATCGCCGTTAGCCCGTCCGCATCCGGAAGCCCCTCTGTCTCTCGACCCAGGCCGTAGCCGGCGCGGCACTGCTCGGCCGACTGCGCGACGACCCCGAGCATGTTGCCGGGGTCCGCCGCGCGGATGGCCTCCGGGTCGTCGAGATCGATCACTTCTTCTTCTTCGCGGGTGGTCGTTCGGCTCTCTTCACCGGCGGCCGGGCGGACTTCTCGGCCTCGTCGATCAGCATCACCGGGATGCCGTCGCGAACCGGGTAGCGGTAGCCACACTTGAGGCACACGATGACCTCTTCGGCCTCGCGATACTCGACGTCGCCACGGTCGTTCGGACAAGCCAGTATCTCCAGCAGCTCCTTGTCGACGCTCACGACGAACCTCCTCCGTTCCTGATCAGCCCCAGCACCGCCTCCGTCTTCTCCTTAAGGAGGTCCTCCGAGCGAGCCTCGACGTTCAGACGCAGCAGCGGCTCGGTGTTGGACGGACGGACGTTGAACCACCAATCATCGAACTCTACCGTCAGGCCGTCGACGCGGTCCTGCAGCCCATCTGCGTACGCTGAGGCGATCTCCTCGATCTTCCCCGTTTGGTCGCTGACGCGCGAGTTGACCTCGCCGGAGGCGTGGTAACGGCGGAAGGGAGCGAGCATCTCGGACAGCGGCCGATCGGCGAGTGAGCGCTGCTCCAGCACGAGCACCGCGGCTATCAGCCCGGAATCAGCGCGGTAGTTCTCGCGGAAGTAGTAGTGGCCGGAGTGCTCCCCTCCGAACACGGCACCGGATTCGGCCATCACCTGTTTGATGAACGAATGCCCCACCCGCGTGCGGATCGGCACACCTCCGTTCTCGCGTATCACCTCCGGCACCGTCCACGAGCAGATGAGGTTGTAGACGATCGACGCACCCGGATACCTCTTCAGCATCGCCTCGGCGACGAGCGCCGTGATCTCGGAGCCGCCGACGCCCTCCGAGTGCTCGTCGACGAGGAACACGCGGTCGGCGTCGCCGTCGAAGGCAAGGCCAAGATCGGCATGGTGCTCCAGCACCGCGGCTTTCAGATCACGCTGGTTCTCCGGATCTATCGGGTCGGCGGGATGGTTCGGGAAGGTCCCGTCCAGCTCCGGGAAGAGGTGAACGAGCGTCACGGGCAGTCGTGACAGGACGGCGGGAGCGACGAGGCCGCCCATGCCGTTCGCGGTGTCGGCTACCACCGTCATCGGCCGCATGCGGCCGGCATCCACGAACGAAAGGACGTGGTCGGCATAGCGATCCAGCAGATCCTGCCGTTCGATCCGCCCGCGACCTGCGGAGGCCGGCGCACCATCTCGTTCCGCGAGCGCCCGGATGTCGCGGAGCCCCGTCTCCTCGCCGACGGGCTTCGCGCCCGCCAGACAGAACTTCAAGCCGTTCCACTGCGGCGGATTGTGACTCGCCGTGAGCATCGCGCCCGGTACGTCCAGCGCCCCCGACGCGAAGTACAGGAGATCGGTCGAAGCCAAGCCGATGTCGACGACATCGGTTCCTCGGCCGGCGGCACCCTCCATGAAGGCCGCGGCGAGTGAGGGCGAAGAGAGTCGGCAGTCGCGACCGACGGCGATCCTAGGTGCCCCGGACCAAGCAGCGAAAGCCGCGCCGATGCGGCGGGAGACATCCTCGTCGAGATCATCGGGCACGACGCCGCGCACGTCGTACGCCTTGAAGATACGGCTCAGGTCAGACGGCGGTGACACGGTCACCGCATCCTACTGAGAACGGACCGTCTCAGGACTTGGTGCTGACGACCATCCCGATCACCGATTGGAGCGGGATCGCCTGGCCGTCCCGGTACCACCACTTCGCCTCGCACATGTGGCAGGTGGTGAACGCCAGATCGGTTTCGCTCACGGCCAAGGAGATGGTGATCAGGTCTCCCTGACTGCACACCGGACACGTACCTTTGGGTTGGCCTTCCATGAGGAACATGCTCCTGCAGACCGCGTGCCTCGACCATAGCCTTCGGAGCTCATTTCGCCAAGCTATTCCGGGCCGTGCCCGAGAGGGTCGAGGTGTTTTGAGTTCATCCCCCCAGCGGACACGCGGGAACCGCGGCGGGGGACACCGAAGGTCGGTCAGAAGCACGCTCGAGGCTCGGCTAGCCGCTCCTAGGAAACCTCGACGGGCTGCTCAGCGCGCTCATCGGTAACCATCCAGCCCACGGGCGGAGTCATCCGCTCGGTGTGGTCTCGACAGAGTTCAAGCAGGTTCGGGTCCTGAAGCGGCGAGAGGGGGCTGACCAGCACCTCGCGCTGCTCGTAGCGGAGGCTTATGGTTGCGAACGCCTCGGCTCCGCACCCGATCTTCGCGCATCTACGCACGGCGCGATGCTAGATCACACGCGTGTGATTCACAAGGAGTGCGGGCGGAAAAAGCCCTGGGGATCGGGAGTGAGCCCTCTAAGAAGGGATCTCGCCGATCCGGAGAAAGGTTCGACGGAACCGCCGCAGCTACGGCTTGATCAGGACCTTCGTCCCGATCGGGATGAGGGGGTACAGCTCCTCCGAATCGGAGATGAACATCCGTATGCAGCCGTGGGACGCGTGGGTGCCGACGGAGCTAGATGCGTACGTTCCGTGGATCCGGATATCGGGCGCGTTCAGGTACAGCGCGCGCGTCCCGAGCGGATTGCCGGGACCCGGAGGGATGACCAGCGGCTCGCCCGCCCCCCAACCGTCGGGCGCCGGGTTGTACCAGGTCGGGTTCTCGACCTTGTTCACGACCTTCCACGTGCCGACGGGGGTCGTGTAACCGGGCATGGCGGTCGCAACCGGATACTCCTTCTCTATCTTCAGGCCGTCGTAGAGCGTGAGCGTGTCGTCCGAGAGATCGATGACGATCGTCCTACCGAGGCTGGCGGATGTCACCTCAGGATCGACCGGGACGACCGGAAGGTCTACGACGGCGACCTGACGCTGCAGGGCACCCAGGATGCGCTTCGAAGCGAGGGCGACTTTGATCGTTTGGCCGGACTTAGCATGTCGAACCACCAGTTGGTCGTTCACGAGCTTTATGGCCGCGTTGACCGGGGACTCCTGCACGGCCTGATAGGCCTCCTGAACGAACGCCGTAACCGCCGTCTCGTTCTGGGTGTAGCCGAGCGGGACCTCGGACGCGACCGGCTTCCCCGTGATGCGGTGGTAGATCCGCGACAGCATCGACATCGAATCGGCGACCGCGAACGCACGATCGACGGCTCCCTCGACGTCGGCGTGCATCCCGAGGCTCGAGGGGGTCACGTGCCAGGATCCGCCGGCCACTTGCACGTCGAGGCCGGAGGACAGCCGGGTATCGGCCTTCTGGGATACGGCGCGTATCGCATCCTCGCGGGTCATGCCACCGACGTCGACGCCGTCGATCGCGACGCCTGGCATGATCTTGGACGCCGCCGAGCGGTCGTATCTGTATGCCGCGAACGCCGTTCCGCTGCCGGCTGCCGTGAGGACAGCACCGACTACCAGCGCGATCATCCAGCCGCGACCGAGCGATCGTTTCTTGTGGCGTCCCCTGCTCAAGCGGTGTCCCCCTTCACCTCATCGATGATACGCACCCGGCGACCTATCGCGTAAACGTCAAGGGATCCACGCCTCGGGGATAGGCACGCCGAGCGCGACCGCGAAGGTCGCTATCCCCTCCCGTCCGAGCGAATAGGACGCGGCCGCCGGAACGAAGGTTCCTGCACCGGCCACGGCCAGGACCGCGGCATCCGGCGCCGCGTCGAGGAAGTCCTTCGGCGCTCCGACCGTGCGTCCGGGGGGCACGACCACCGTGATCGGACCGGGTAGCGAGGTTGAGCCCGAGCCCGGCAAGAACGACAACGTGACGCTCACGGCCTGCGAGCCCGGATTCGCGATGACCAGCCCTGGGTGCGACGGAGCGCCCGAGATCGCCGGGAGGACGATCCAGGCTGGACCCGGGGCGCTCGCGCCGGTCGTCGAACCCTGGTCGGACGCGAGGCCGAACGTTCGCCGAGCGGCGGCCACGCCCGGGCCTCCCTCCGCAGGCACCACGACGACCGCCGACGGCCCGTCCGTGTTCGTTTGGAACGTGGCCGCGGATAGCGGGCCGAGGAAGGCGTCCTGGAGACTCCCCACGACTTGCTCGGCGTCGCGGCCGAACGTCGTTGCACCCACTCCAACCTTCCCGGGCGACGCGTTCGAGATGATGAGGTCGGTCCTGCCCTGGTCGAAACCACCCGGAAGGATGACCCGATGCGGCAGCGGGAACGGCACGCCGACGCTCGCTCGGATGCCGCCGTTCTCATCCACTCCTAGAGAGGCCGCCGCCACCCGGCCGATCGAGACATCGACCCTGGCCGAGACCGTCTGCGCGTCAAGTAGGGACGCATTCAGCCTGATCGCCATCGCGTGGTTCGGCTTCAAGGTGACGTCCGTAAGGTCGTTCGTGTTGACCGGAGCGGGACGGTCGTCGTTGTAGAGCGTGACGGTGAAGACCGCGGCAGTAGCGAACGGATCCATGATCACCGCGTAGGCATCCTGATGAAGGGCGGTCGTGC
>JBGPKY010000142.1:0-6637 GCA_041486205.1 Actinomycetota bacterium | reverse complement strand
GCGAGCAGGGCTCCGCCGCAACGACTCAGCCCTGATTGAGACCGTCCTCCGGGGCCATCGACGCGCCGGTCTCCAGCAGCGTCTTCAGATCGCTGAGCATCCAGCTCCAGCCGCCGCCTGCGCCCTTCTCTTCCATCGCTCCGGAGACGAGCAGGGCGAGCTGCGGCGCACCCTCGAGCTCGTGGGTGAGCGTGAGCTTCGAGACGCCACCCTTGCCCTCCGCGATCTCGTACGTGAGGCGCGTGAAGCCCTCGGCGGTCGTGTTCTCGTCCATCAGCATCCGCCACGTCTGGACGAGCTTGCGCGGCGGGTCGGCCTCGATCACCTCGCCGTCGATCATGACGTCGGGAGTCTGGAACCCCATCTCGGCGCCCGCCTTCTCCATCGCCTCGGTCGTGGGCACGCGGTACGCACCGCCCGGGCGCAAGTCGTACTCCACTCGCCCGCCGAAGCCGTAGCGCTCGGTCCACTCGGGCTTGGTGATCGCGTCCCAGATCGCCTGCGGCGTCGCCTTGATGTACACCCGGTAGACCTGCGTGGTCACGGTGCTCTCCACCTTCGTCGTCATGCCAACTCCCCCTCCAACTCGTGTTTGAGGTCCGCGAGCGCCGACACCCGACGCTCGGTGTACTTGTCGATCCACCGGTCGTGGACCAGCCGGATGGGCACCGGGTTCAGGAAGTGAAGCTTCTCCCGGCCCGAGCGGCGTGTGACCACGAGGCCCGCGTCTTCGAGCACGCGCAGGTGCTTCATGACGCCGAAGCGCGTCATCTCCAGCTCGGACTCGAGCTCCGTGAGCGTGCGGCCGTCACGCAGGAAGAGCCGGTCGAGCAGGAAACGACGCGTCGGGTCGGCCAGCGCCTTGAACACCCGGTCGTCGTCTTCGGTCATGGTTCCGCAGGATAGGTGACCTAACGGTCACGTGTCAAGCGGGCGGAGAATGGTCGGGTAGGAAGGAGACGGAGATGGTGTACGACCGGGCGATGGCGAACGAGGGGTTCGCGCGGATGAAGGACGTCGCCGCGGACATCAGCGGGCGCCTTGGCGGGCTCGACGTCGAGGTCGAATACTCATACCTGGACCACAAGTGGTACCGGAAGGTCCCGACCGGGAAGGTGCTGATCAACGGCGCAGACCTGTTGAAGTTCCTCGAGGCCCTCACGACGCGCGAGCAGCAGGAACACCCATAGGGATATCCTCTCCGCCCCGCGAGTCTCGTCCAGCCCGCCGACGACTTAGCCCGAGATCCCGACAGCGAACTTCCCGCGCGAGCGCCGCTCTCCGACCAGGCCGAGGGCTTCGGGAAGCTCGTCGAACGTGAACGTTCGCGTGATGGGTATCGCGAGCGTGCCGGCCGCGGCCATGCGGACCAAGTCCGCGAAGGCCTCGGGGTCTGCCTGACCCATGACGTTCGTGGCGCGGATCCCTCGCTCGCTAGCGTCTCCGCGTCGGCTCCTCCGACCGTGCTGGCGATCCGTCCGCCATCCTTCACGAGCTCGGCTGTCGGGCCGAACATATCTCCGAGGTGCACCGCGGCGATCAAACCGTCGACACCATCGGGATGCGCGCTCCGGACGGCGGTCGCCACGTCGCTCGAGTAGTCGACCGCCTCGCTCGCGCCGAGAGCGCGGATCCACGCCTGGTCCTCGGGGCGGGCCGTCGCGATGACCGTGGCGCCGCGAGCAGCCGCGAGCTGGACGGCGTACGAGCCGACGCCGCCAGCAGCTCCGACGACGAGCACCACGTCCCCGTTGGACGGCTCGATCGCCTCGACGGAATGGAACGCCGTGAGGGCCGCCAGCCCGAGCGATCCCGCCCGCCCGAAGTCGAGGTTCCCAGGCTTGTGCTCGATGAATCCCTCGTCCGGCACTACTAGGTACTCCGCGTACGAGCCGCTCGACAGGAACGGCGCGCCCGGGACGATGCCGAGGACCTCGTCGCCGACCGCGAACCGGGTCACGCCCTCGCCGACCGAGTCGATAGTCCCGGCGTAGTCTTTCCCGCAGACGACCGGATACCGATGCTCCATCGAACCGCGCGCCATCCCCGCCGCCACGAAGACGTCCCACCCGTTCACGGAAGAGGCCACGACCTTTACCCGCACCTCGCCGGGTCCGGCCTCTGGGGTCGGGACGTCGAGCATCGCCGCCTTCGCATCCTCATCTGCCAGTCCGAACGCCTTCATGCGCCCCCCTTGTCGGTCGTCCCACCATCATCCCGTCTCCGCCGGATAAGGGGTCGAGATGCGGAGGCTCTCGGCCGGGCCGTTCATGTCAGCCCGGCGGGAGCCTCAGGCTGCCGTTATCCGCCAGCTCGAAGCCGGGGTTGTGAGCGACTTCCCAGGTATGGCCGTCCGGATCCACGAATACGCCCGCGTATCCGCCGTAGAAGGTTGCGGCCGGCTCTCGTCCGATGCGAGCTCCCGCCGCCCTCGCCTGTTCGATGACGCTGTCGACCTCTTCCGCGGATCTCACGTTGTGCGCCAGCGTGACTCCGCCCCAGCCCCCGCCGTCGGTGACGCCGCAGTCCTGGGCCAGCTTGTCGCGGCCCCAAAGAGCGAGGACCGAATCACCTGTCTGGAAGAAGACCGTCTCTTCCACATCGAGCCCAACGCGCCAGCCAAGGCGCTCGTAGAAGACCCTCGATACGCCGACATCGGCCACGCCGAGCGTGATCAAGCTCACTCGCTGTTCCATGGGCGCCCACCCTACCAACGGCACAGGCGAGACCGCCGGGGCTCTCACCGACCCGATGCTTCCGCCAAGATACGCAGACATGCCGGGCAAGCTGACCCAACGCTCACTCCTGCAGGCGGTCCGTTCATTGTCCGCGGCTGACCCGGCGCTCGCGGCGTCGGTCGAGCGGTTCGGCCCGCCTCCGCTGTGGGCACGGGAACCGTCTTTCGCGACGTTGGTGCACCTGATCCTCGAGCAGCAGGTGTCGCTGGAGTCGGCGCGCGCTGCGTTCGGCCGCCTGAAGATCGCTGTCGGGGACGTCATCACGCCGGACGCGTTCCTCACACTCGACGCCGAAACCCTCCGCGCGGTCGGGTTCAGCCGTCAGAAGGCCGGATACGCGCGTGACTTGGCGGTCGCGCTCACTGACGGCTTCGACATCTCGTCTTTGGAGCGTCTCCCCGACGACGAAGTGCGCAACCAGCTAACGCGTCTGCGAGGGATCGGCCGCTGGACGGCCGACGTGTTCCTCACGATGTGCCTGCTTCGTCCCGACGTGTGGCCGCACGGCGACCAGGCGCTCGTGACCGGGGCGATGGAAGTCCTCGACTTGCCGACCCGCCCGACGAACGACGAGCTCCACGCGATCGCGGAGCGATGGCGACCGCACCGAGCGGTCGCCGCGCGGATCCTCTGGAACCATTACCTGGGTCTGCGTGGCCGATCCGACTGACGCCCGCCTCGTAGCTCCTTCTCCCAGAACTCCCAGCTGAGCGCCTCGTGCATGCCGGCGCGCTCATACAGGCGGGTGGCGCCCGTTGGGTTCTCGGCGTCGACGCCGAGCTCGGCGCGTGGGATGCCGCGGCGATGGAATTCCACGAAGGCCGTTCGCAGCAGAGCGAGGCCGATGCCACGCCGACGCCATGGCGCGCGGACCGCCAGGTCGCTCACCTGAGCTGTTCCCTCGGACCGAGGCGAGCTCGCCCGGCAGCAAGCGACTCCAGCGATCTCGTCGCCATCGGTGGCTAGGAACCACAGGCTCGGATCGAATCCCGAACCCTCACCCTCGATGTCCTGATGGAGCCATCGCTCGAGCGACGGCTCGACGTCCCCCCAGTGATCGGCGAACGCCTCAGTCAGCGCGGCGTGCACGCTGGCCTCGTCAAGGCTGGGCTGGAACGTCCGGATGGCGATGCCGGCCGGGACGCGTGGAGCCGGCGGCGCGCTTTCGAGGTCGACCCGCATCATCAGGAACGTGCGGACGTACGCGTACCCGAGCGAGGCGAAGAGCCGGCGGGCGGGCTCGTTGTCGGCGAAACGCGGGACCCGCAGGACGACGCCCTCGCCGGCGGGCTCCAGCTGCACCCTCGCCCGCGCCCGTTCCTCGCCGAGCCGTAGGAGCCACGCGTTCAGCCCTCGGCCCCACAGGTGTGGGCGTACGAACGTACCTACATAGATCTCGGTCAGGCCCGCGGTATCGTCATCGAACAGCAGACAGCCGACCAACGTGCCGTCCCCCTCGACGAGCAGTGCGTCGGCGAGCACCGGGTCCCGCCCGGGCGCGGTCAGCCCGTCCCGGGTCTCCTCGACCGTGGTCCACGGCACCCCTACCTCGGCGAGCGTGACCTCGTTGACGATCTCGGCGATCGCCGCGGCGTCGTCAACGGACGCCGCTCGGAGTTCGAACCCTTCGGGGACCTCATCGGCGACGGACATGGGACAACGCTACAGGGAAGGAACGAGCCGACGCTGCGAGGCATCGGTCGCCGGACGGCCCGCCCGTCCGGACCCTGGAGCGACCGGACGGTCACCGCGCGCGGCTCGCGGGCGCACGGACCGCGCGAGCCTGGACGAAGAACGGTTGACCCTCTCCGGCCGGAACCCCAAGATGGGCCGATGTCGCCCTTGCGCATCAAGAACCTGAACTCGCCCGATAGCATCGTCCACGACCTGCTGTCACACGCACAGGCAGTCGATCTTGGCGACATCACGATCTACCGAGAAGTGGACCAGCCAGGGTGGCGGTGGTCGACGCACCACCAAGAGCTCGTCGGCACCGAATGGTGCGAGGCTCGTCACGTTGGAGTGGTCCTTTCGGGGCGGTTCGGGGTGCTTCTGCGCGATGGCACGACCGGCGAGTGCGGCCCTGACGACGTCTTCGAGCTTCCTCCAGGACATGACGCCTGGACGATCGGGGACGAGCCCGCCGTGGTCATCGAGTGGACGGGCTACCGCGCCTGGTCCCCGCCGACGGCCGGTGTGCATGACCGGGTGTTGGCGACCATCCTCTTCACCGACCTCGTCGGATCGACTGCCACGCTCGTCCGCCTCGGCGACGCAGCGTGGCGGGAGGCTCTCTCCGCGCACTACGAGGCGGCACGCGCTGAGCTGGAGCGATTCCGCGGGCACGAGGTTGGGACCACCGGTGACGGACTCCTGGCCACGTTCGCTAGCCCGGCCGCCGCGCTCAGGTGCGCAGCCTCCGTACGTTCGGTCGCCTCTCGAGATGGGCTCCACATACGGGCCGGGCTCCACGTCGGAGAGGTGGAACGAGTCGGGGACGGCTTGCGAGGCCTCGCCGTCCACGAAGCGGCGCGGATCATGGCTGAGGCGGGGCCGGACGAGATCATGGTCTCAGAGACTGCGCGCGCTTTGGCAGAGGCAGCGGGGCTGGCTTTCGAGGATCGCGGGCTCCATGCACTGAAGGGATTGCCGGGCGAGCGCCATCTGTTCGCATACGTCGAGCGTGAAGCCTCCGCACCCGAGGGATACTGAAGCGTCTCCACCAGCACCGCAGGCGTCGCTTCTGCTCCGGTCAAAGGATCCGGAACCGCAAGAACCAAAACAGGAACCAAAACAGACCGAGACCCCCGATGATCACCGCCGCGAGCGCGAAGCCGAACCCGTAACCGGGATCTTTCGATGAACGAACTTGCTGCATCGCCACGAGCCCTATCAGGAATCCCGCGCCATCGGCGATCAGCGCGAGCACCCAGGAGTAGAAGCCGAGCGCCTGCGAGACCACCACGACGACGAGGGCCGTGACGGCGAGCTTGTTGGCCCGCGTCTCGCCGGCCAAGGTGAGGCCGGCGGACGGACCGGTCTTCGGCGAGTAAAGATCCGTGCCGGATGAAACCCTCGGGCTCGTCTTCCATACCGGCTCGACCGTCGTGTCTCTGCCGCAATGCGAACAGACGCGGATCTCGTCGGGCAACTCCTCCGCGCAGTGCGGGCACACCTTCATGGCCGTCACCCTACTCGTCCGGCTCGAGGCGCAGAACGCGGGGCATCTCGACAACAGCGCGGCGGGCGGATGGTCTCCAAGTCAAGGGCCTTTCGACCCGCCCGACCGGGCGATCATCCGCGGAGCATGGACGAGAGAGCCGTTTCGAGGGAGGGGTTCGATGAAGGCATTGGTGGTTTACGAATCGCTGTACGGGAACACCGCGGCGATGGGCGAGGCGGTCGCCGCGTCACTGCGCACTCATGGGCTCGAGGTCGACGCCGGTCCTATCTCGAGGATCGAGCCGTCGCAGACCACCGGAGTCGATCTCCTCGTCGTGGGTGGCCCGACGCACGCGCATGGGATGAGCTCGACGCGTACCCGCAAGACCGCGGTCGAGGACGAGAAGAACCCGTTCCCAGAGCCGACCGCCGAGCCGGGGCTCCGGGGTTGGCTGGACCGCTTGCCGTCGGGCCAGGGACGGCTCGCGGCGGCGTTCGACACGAGGTTCGACAAGCCCCGCGCCCTCACCGGGTCTGCGGCGAAGGGGATCGCTCGAGGCCTCGAGCAGCACGGCTACCGCCTGGTCGTCGAGCGGGAAAGCTTCTTCGTGACGGGGAAGAACCAACTTGAGGACGGGCAGACCGAACACGCCGCCGAATGGGGAAGCGCGCTGGCCGAACGAGCAACTGCACGCGCCGCACATCAGACAGGTGGAGAAGCCTGAACCGGAGGCTTC
>JBGPKY010000141.1:0-6672 GCA_041486205.1 Actinomycetota bacterium | reverse complement strand
GGGCCGGAGAGGAGGTCGCGGTGCTCGCTCCGCCCATCACCACGCGTTCGCTGGCGCGGGTCATCCGCGTTCCCAAGCCTGGCGGCACCCGGTGGCTCACGGTGCTATCAGAGGAAGCGGCCGAGGGATACGCGGAGGCGGTAGCCGAGGTCGCACCCGCGATAGAGGCCCGCCTCAGGCCCCACGTGTTCGCGAATCGCGTCGCCCGGTACTCGCCGCTGTCGCTCGAACCCTGGCGGTCCGCTCGCTCTCGCTTCAGGCGCGTCGCCATCCGCCTAGCCGAGGACCTCCACACGGTAGCGGTCACCGACGTGCGCGATTGCTTCGCGAGCATCCGTGACGCTGCCGTCGAGGAGGCGCTTCTCCGGTTAGCCTGCGAACCGAGAGCGGTAGCGAGGATCGTTGGGCTCCTACGGGGGTTCGCGGGTGACGGGATCCCCGGTCTTCCCATCGGGCCGGAACCCTCGGCGATCCTTGCGAACGCGGTCCTGTCGGCCGCGGACGAGGCGCTGGAGGCCGGCGGAAGCGTGCACCTGCGCTGGGTCGACGATTTCCTCGTGGTCGCCCGTCACGCGGCAGACGCCGGCGAAGCGCTCGAACGCCTTCGCGAAGCGCTCGAGGCGGTGGGCCTTTCCGTCAACGAGCGCAAGACGCGGATCCATGAGGGCCCGGCGTTCGCCCGAGCCGCGCTGCTGCGTGGGCCGGTGTCCGACTTTCGCGCCGCCGATACACTGCGCTCCGATGCGCACGCTCTATCGAGCCTCGCGGGTGAGAACCTTCTCCCACCCCCCAGCCGGGGATTGGATCCTCATCGACGGCCGCCACGTCCAGCGCGTGGGCGCCGGTGAGCCTCCCGAGGCCGATCGCTTGGTCGACCTTCCGGGCACGACCATCCTTCCGGGGTTCATCGACTCCCACGTGCACCTAACCGGCACGGGCGTCTCACACCAAGCGCCGGAGATCGCCGCGGCACGCTCGGCCGCCGGGCTGCTGGAGGCGATCCGTCGCGTGGTCGCATCGCGTGAGGGGCCCATCATCGTCCACGGCTACGATGAATCGACATGGGATCTGCGCGAGCCGCCATCCCTCGCCGAGCTCGACGCAGCCTCGGCCAAGGCTCTTGCGGTCGTTCGGATCGATGGGCATCTCTCGCTCGCGAACACGCCGGCTCTCGAGGGCTCGGGTGTTCTCGACATGCCCGGCGTCGATCGGGATGACGACGGGAGACCAACGGGCAAGGTAACCCAGGAGGCGAACGCCCGGCTGCATCACTGGTTCCAGAACCACATGGCGGACGGCGACGTGGAGGAGTTGCAGCTCACGGCGGCAGGGCTCGCGGCTTCACACGGCGTCACGTGCATCCACGAGATGTCGATGCCGGCTGAACGTGGCCTGCGCGACCTCCAGATCCTCTTGGGCCAGCGCGACAAACTGCCTGTCGACGTCGTCACGTACCTGGCGACAACCGACATACCCCAGGTTATCGACCTCCAGATGCAGCGGATCGGTGGCGATCTCCCGGTAGACGGCTCCATCGGGGCGCGAACGGCCTGGTTGTCCGAACCGTTCGCCGATGGAGGGATGAGCGGGGTCGGCTACTTCGCCGACGAACGATTGGAGGCGTACTTCCACGATGCACACGTCGCGGGGCTTCAGGTCGGCGTCCACGCGATCGGAGACGCCGCGATCGAGCAGGTCGTCTCCAGTTGGGAGCGCGTCTACCAGTCCCTCGATTCCCGCGGGCGTCGACATTTCCGCGCGCGCCGGCACCGCGTCGAGCACTTCGAGATGGCTTCCGCAAGATCGATGGAGCGTGCCGCGATGCTCGGCCTCGCGATCTCGGTGCAACCCACATTCGATGCTGAATGGGGCAACCCGGGCGGCCTCTACGAGCAGGGCCTCGGTTGGGAAAGAGCCGCCAGCATGAACCCGTTCCGCGAGTTGATCGATCGCGGGATAGAGGTGGGTGCGGGTTCCGACTCTCCGATCACCACCATCGATCCTATGGTCGGCATCGCCGCCTTCGAGGCGCACCACGATCCGGTGCAACGACTTTCGCGAGAAGTGGCGATGCGCCTGTACACGTTGGGAAGTGCGAGGCTCGCCCACCTCGAGGAGAAGAAGGGCTCGCTCGAGCCCGGGAAGCACGCCGATTTCGCCGTGTACGAAACGGATCCGCTCGAGGCACATACGTTGCATGGCCTGCAACCCATCCTCACGGTCTCTCTCGGCCGAGAGGTGTTCGCGACCTGATCGGGCCTCGCGCACACTGAGCTAGGGCCGCTCGTTTGACACTGCCGGAGATGCGGACCTAGACTCGCACCGCGCCACCGCTTCGGCGAGGGTGCACGAGGACCCAAGAGGCTGAGTAGAGAACGCGGCGCCCCGGCGCTGCGGCACCAAAGGTCTCTTGGGTCCTTCTTTCGCCCCCGAGACCCCTTTCCTTCGTCTCCTGCCGGGAACATCCGCGCACGTTCTCCGGTTCTTCGCCTGGAACCACTTGCCGGGTTGCACCGTGGCAGTACAATCCCCGCGCTGGAGGGACGAAAGCTCAAGATGGAAGATATCGAAGACAACCTGGAAGAAGAGGAACTCGAGGACGACGACGAACCCAGAGAGGTCGATGTCGGCGACGAGCCGGCGGCTGTGCCTGCGGCCGCCGGGGACGGAGATGTCGAGTCCATCGAGGATCTGCTCGTCAAGAAAGAGGCGCAGGCCGAGGAGGACGACGACGAGGACTCCATGCTCAGCCTCACGCGTGAGGAGCGCCTGGAGCCCCTCGCCGTCAAGGTCGTGCCCCCGCAGCCAACCGAGTTCATATGCAAGAACTGCTACCTGGTGAAGCACCGGAGTCAGCTGAAGGACAAGACCCGGATGCTCTGCCGGGACTGCGCCTGAGCTCGGCGAGGAGCCGGCTCCCGCTCGCGATCGGCATCGCAGCTCTCTCTGGGGCGCTCCTATCACTCTCGCTGCCGCCGGCCAACGTCGGCCCTGTTGCGTTCCTCGCCCCCATCCCGCTCATCTGGCTGTTGCGGGGTGCGCGGATGCGGCGAGGGCTCCTGCTCGGCCTCATCTTCGGCTTGACTTATTTCGGCGCGCTCCTGTATTGGCTGCTCCTCTTCGGCGAGCTGGCATGGGGATCGCTCACTGTCGTCTCGGCGGCGTTCATAGGCGTCTTCGGCTTGCTCGCGCCCGTCGTCTGGCGTGACGAGCGACCGATGCTGTCGGCTTTCGGGCTCGCCGCGCTGTGGACGGTCACAGAGGGTCTCAGGGGAGAGTTCCCTTTGGGCGGGTTCACATGGGGGAGCCTCGGTTCTACGCAAGCCGATAACCGGCTCCTGCTGCCGCTCGCCTCGGTGACCGGAGTCTGGGGGCTCACCTTCGTGGTGATGGCTGTGTCCGCACTTCTGCTGCTGGCGCTCGAGCGCGCCCGACACCGACCGGTTGCGGCTCTCGGTCACCTGGCGCTCGCGGCCGGGCTGAGCGTCGCACCCGCACTCATCCGTATCCCGGCGCCGAACGGCCGGATGCTTGACGTGGCAGCGTTGCAGGTCGACGTCCGCCGTGCGCACGGTCTCGCTCCGCTCGCCGAGGACCGAGCCGTCGCAGCGATGAACATCCAGCTGCACGAACGCTTGGCGACGGATCCGCCGGACCTCGCGGTCTGGGGCGAGAGTTCGCTCGATCCCGGCGCGAACGCCCCTTCCTTCCGCCCGTTGGTGGTCGCGGCCATCTCCAAGGTCGGCGTTCCGACCCTCGCCGGCGCGGTCGTCGAGACGCCGGGCGGCCCAACCTACAACGAGAGCCTTCTCTTCAACGGTGGGGGAGCGGTCGTGGGGGAGTACCGGAAGGTGCACCTCGTGCCCTTCGGCGAGTACGTCCCGTTCCGCGATGAGCTGTCGTGGATCTCTGCCCTGCAACAGGTCCCGTACGACGAGACGCCGGGGGATCGGATCCATACCCTGAACATCGACGGCTTGACCTTCGGCAACGTCATCTGCTTCGAGAACAGTTTCCCATCGATCGACCGAACGCTAGTCGCGCAGGGAGCGCAGTTCCTCGTCGTCACCACGAACAACGCGTCCTACGGACTGACGGCGGCGTCGAGGCAACATCTGATCGAGAGCCGGCTTCGGGCGGTCGAGAACGGTCGCTGGGTGGTCCACGATGCGGTGTCGGGGATCAGCGCGTTCATAGATCCCACCGGGCGCGTGGTAGCCGAAACCCGGTTGTTCGAAACCACGATCCTCCGCCACGAGATCCGCTCGTCGACGGCTGAAACCCTGTACACGCGGTTGGGGGACTGGATGCCTTGGGCCTCTCTCCTGTTCCTTGCCGGGAGCGTCGCACCCTCTCGCAGGCGACGGCGGGGGATGTCTCCCGCCGAAACGCTACCCGACGCGCCTCGAACGCTCGTGATCCTGCCGACCTACGACGAGCGCGACACCATCGAGTGGGTGGTCGAGGGACTTCTGACACTCCCGGAGCATGTGGACGTTCTGGTGGTGGACGATTCATCTCCCGATGGAACGGGCCAGCTCGTGGACGCGATAGCAGACCGGGAGGCTCGTGTCCGGCTGGTCAGCCGCCCCGCGAAGTCCGGACTCGCGAGCGCCTATCTCCTCGGCTTCCGGAAGGCTGTCGACGAGGGCTACGACCTGGTGGCGGAGATGGATTCTGACCTCTCACACGAGCCCGAGGAGCTCCCGCGGCTCCTGGCCGCTGCCCGAAGCAGCGACCTAACCATCGGCAGTCGATACGTAACGGGCGGGTCCGTAACGAACTGGAGCCCCGCCCGAGTGGCTCTCTCGAAGGCTGGAAACCTCTACGCGCGGCTGATGCTGGGCCTCCCGTTGCGTGATGCCACAAGCGGTTTCCGCGTGTTCCGCATGCCCTTGCTGACGCGATTGCTCAGCCACAGGATCCGATCGGACGGCTACGGCTTCCAGATCGAGCTAGCGCTGCGCGCGTGGAATGCCGGCTACGCGGTCTCCGAGGTTCCCATCACCTTCCGTGAGCGAGAGCATGGGCACTCCAAGATCTCGCGCCGGATCGTGGTGGAGGCCCTCTGGCTGGTGACCGTGTGGGGCATCAGATCGCGCCTCGGCATGGGATCGTTGCCCCATCGTGAACGCCCATAACGAACATTATGACAACTTAGCACTTGCGCCTCACGACAACCCCTCCTACACTCGTCTGTCCTAGACGGCTAGGCCGAAAGGCCCAGAGGGCGGCTCGCCTTTCGGCGGATGGAGTACTCCGCCTGTTCGCTTACGATGGGCCAAGAGACCGACGGACGCCTATGCGGGTTGAGTAGGCCGGGTTGAGGAGGGGAACGATGAACAAGGGAGCGCACCGTCGAGTGAAGCGGGGGCGTATCACGGGCCGACGTTTGGGGATGGAGACGGCCGGCCTCGTCCTTTCGCTCTTCTTGATCGTCAACCAGAGCATCGGGCTGATCGCCGCGCGAGCTTCGTCCGGCGCAAGCCGCGTCTCGCGCGATCGCATCCCGGGCTTCGTCGACACGACGACGGTGACCCACGGCGGCGAAGGCGACGTCTCGGCAGCCAAACCCCCAACCCATGACTCTGCGACGACGCCGCGCACCTCCCCCACCGGACCAGGTGCCCCGGTCGCACCGTTCGTTGCCATCACGAGCAGTCAGATCGACGCCTTCCAGGGCCAGATCGCGGGGACGAGCAACTGGACCGCCGGCAACCTGTGCCAGGGCAACGGCGTCTGCTACCACGAGCTCGACTACGTCCCGCACCGCATCATCTTCAAGAACCTGACAGGCGGCACGACGTACACCATCGGTGTGTCGATCGACGTGTTCGATGGCGCCGGACACCCCGGCTATTACGAGATCAACACCCCGACCGGCTCAGGACTTACTTGAAACGTCGTCGTGACGGACAACGGTCTCGTCAGCTGTGGTGGCGGTCAATGCCACAGCTACACGTTCAGTTTCGTTCCGTCCGCATCGAACCCCGAGATCGATTTCAGCCCCCACCTCGCGCTCGGAGCACACCTCTACGGTGGGTCGAGCCTTCACGCGAACCTCGATGTCGCGAACAAGGATGTGCCGCTTCCAGTGGGAAACATCCTCCTCGATATCACCGCCCACAAGTTCAACGACCTCAACGGCAACGGCACGCAGGACAACGGCGAGCCGGATCTATCCGGTTGGACGATGACGCTCTTCAAGGGGACGACCTGCTCCGGCCAGCCCGTGAGCAGCAGCACAAGCAACAGCCCTAACCCAGGTACGACGGATGGCAGCGGGAACGCCACCTGGATCGATCTGTCCGGGAGCGACGGCGACAACAACGGCAACTTCTCCGTCCAGGAAACGCTCCAGGCGGGGTGGACCAACGTCACTCCCCTGTGCCAGGCTGTCGGCCTCACTCAGTCGGGCAACCTCGCGACCTTCGGCAACCAGCAACTCACGCCGAACCTCTCGATCACCAAAGTGGCCAGGGACGTGACCGGGGCCCCGATCAGCTCCATCCCGGCCAACGGCGTGTTCTCCTACACGATCACGGTCGCCAACAGCGGCAACGCCGATGCCACAGGCGTCGTGGTGACCGATGACCTTGACGACTCACTCACGGTGAACGGCACGCCGAGCTACTCCGGGTCCTCGAGCGGCAACTGCGCCGTGGGTGCCGG
>JBGPKY010000140.1:0-6843 GCA_041486205.1 Actinomycetota bacterium | reverse complement strand
GCACTCGCGTTGATCGGCATCCCGCTAGGCGAGTCCGGCACCGACCTCCCCCCGATCCCGGGCAGGGCCGCGCTCCGCCGCTTCAGACGACCGGTTCTGCTCCTGGCCGGCGAGGGCGACGCCTTCTGCCAGGCGCCCGACCTCGAAACCCTTGCGCGGCAACTGCCTCGCTCCGAGGTTGCGATCGTTCGGGGCACCGACCACTTCCTGTGGCACCGTGAGCAGGAGGCCGCGGGGCTGATCGGCGCCTTCACCGAGGGGATGCTGTAGGGCGTCGGCTCACGAAGTGTGGGACCGACGCCACCGATAACCCGTCCACAACAGCGTCGCGAGGATCAGCGCGAAGGCGACGGCGCCGATGAGCGACCGCGCGAGGAGCAGCGCCAGGAGAACGACCGCGAAGCTCGAAGCGGCACCCAGCAAGAGCGGGCCGCGCCCGACCCTCCAGCGTTCTTCCACGATCGACTGCGCTCGCATGTACCCGAAGAGCGCGACGCCGAGCAGCACCGCGAAGATGGCGTACCCGGTGTTCCCGTTCACCTAGGCACCTACCGCTCTTCGCTGAGCTCGGTCGTGAACCCGACGCCTTCCCGCTCGAGCTCGGCGACGAACGCCGCGGCGTCGAAAGCGGTCTCCGGCGGGTGCACGCCGGGCTCCACACGGCCTTCGGCCATCCACCGTGCCGTCACCGAGATCGGGATCGCCGTCCCGAACGCCCCCGCGGAAAGCCCCTCCGGGGAGGGAACGAACTTGGCCATGGCGCGGTGCGTAGCCGGCATCCCCTCTCGCTCCCCGGCCACGAGAACATCCAGGTACTCCAGATCTTGGGGCTCTCCGGCCGCGACCGGCAGCCGGTTCAGCACCGCGGCGAGTACCTCGCGCGGCGCGACGGGCCCGATCCGCGTCGGGACGGGCTCCCTACCCGCCATCCCGATCCGGGTCAGGAATGCGAAGCCCTCGTGCACCGCGTGAGGGAGCGCAAGTCGCCACCTGACGTTGCGCACCCCGGGGATGGTTCGCGGAAGCGTCGCCGGCTCGGAGTGCAACGTGTACATGGCCGGAAGCGTGCCGAGCGGCTCGGGGAAGTCCCATGAGATGACGCCGGAGCCGGCCGGCACCTCCTTCAGCTCGCCGTCCTCGAAGACCATCGCCGGGAGCGTGAACTCGTCCAGTACCGTCTCGACGGAGTACGGCACTCCGAACCCACCACCGCCCTCGCTCAGGTCGATCGCGCCGTCAACCAGGTCGATCGAGGAGACCGAGTCGAGCCGGTCGGCGCCGAGCTTCGCCAGGACGTTGGTGAGCCCCGGCGCGGAGCCGATCCCCATAACCGCCGCTATGCGCGCTTCGCGGAAGCGATCGTGCAGCTTCCACTGCTCGAGCGTCACGTGGAAGAGGCCGCCGAGATCCGCGTAGTGACACCCGGCAGCGAGCGCTGCCTCCATCACGGGGATGTTCAGCTTGTAGGGAAGGCAGGCCGCGACCGATCGGACCTGCTTCAGGATGTCGGCCAGCTCGCCCGACCGCGCGTCGAAGCCACGACCCTCCGCCCCAACCTGCGCCGCAACGGCCTCGGCGCGGGGTGCGTCGGCGTCGAGCACGAGCAGCTCGATGTCGTCGTGGCGAGCGAGCAGCCTCGCCGCCGCACTACCCATCGCCCCCGCGCCCAAGACCGCGATCCGCACGCAGGAAGGATACCGGGCGGAACCTAGACGCGATGCACGGCGACGAACTGCGTGTACTCGGTTCCCCCGGCGATCGCGACCTCCGACAAGATCCCGATCCCGATCCCGATGCCGATCCCGATCCCCCGGGCGTAGACCTACTGGTCGACCACCGAAACCGCCGACCGCGACGAGGTTCATCCGCCTCTCATCTTCGGCCTCTACCATCGTCCACCGGAGGTGAACAATGCGGGTGCTGGTCGTGGAGGACCACGGCAGGATGGCCGAGCTGATCGAGCGCGGGTTGCGCGAGGAGGGCTACGCGGTCGATGTCGTCGGCACCGGGGAGGAAGGTGTGTGGATGGCCTCGGAGAACGAGTACGACGCGATCCTGCTCGACGTGATGCTCCCGGGCGCCGATGGCTTCGAGGCTTGCCGGCGCATCCGCGAGACCGGGCGATGGTCGCCGATCCTGATGCTCACCGCTCGCGATGCCGTCGAGGACCGCGTTCGCGGGCTCGACGCCGGCGCCGACGACTATCTCACCAAGCCGTTCTCGTTCAACGAGCTGCTGGCGCGGCTGCGAGCCCTCGTCCGCCGCGGCGCGCCCGAGCGACCTCCCATCCTGGAGGCCGGCGACCTGATGCTGGACCCGGCTACCCACCTCGTGCGCAGAGGCGAGACACGCATCGACCTAACCGCCAAGGAGTTCGCACTCCTCGAATATCTCATGCGCCACCGCACCGAGGTCCTGTCCCGCACGGCTCTCATCGAACACGTATGGGATTTCGCCTTCGAAGGAGACTCGAACGTCGTAGACGTCTACATCCGGTACCTCCGCGAGAAGATCGACCGACCTTTCGGTCGAAGGTCGATCGAGACCGTTCGCGGTTCCGGCTACCGCTTCCGAGTCGGGGAGCGCGATGCGTCTGCCGATTAGACTCCGGCTCACGCTGGCGTTCGCGTGCGGCATGGCCCTCGTGCTCTCGGCGCTCGGCGCGTTCCTCTACCTGCGACTCGGCGCGGAGCTGCTCCGTTCGATCGACATGGGACTGAGATCCCGGGCCGAGGTGATCTCGGGGGGTCTTGGAACTGGGACGGGAGTCTTCACCGATCAGCCGCAGAACCTGATCGATCCCGATGAGGCCTTCGCCCAGGTGCTGGATCCTACGAGCACGCCGTCGATCCTGGACTCGAGCCAAGGCATGGCAGGCGCGCCGCTCGTTCCGGACGAGTTGCTGCGAACGATCACCGTTCCCACTTTCCTCCAACGCAGGGTCCCGGTGATCGCCGACTTCGCCCGGTTGCTAGTCGTGCCATCCGCGGAGGGATCGCACGAGCGGTTCGTCGTCGTCGGCACGGTCTTGAGCGACCGTCGAGAGGCGCTGGACCGGCTGCTGGTGCTGTTCGCCATCGGTGGGCCGGCTGCTCTCGTCGTGACTTCCGCGGCAGGATGGCTCCTCGCCGGCGCCGCGCTCCGCCCGGTCGAACGCATGCGGCGCGAAGCCGACGCGATCTCCGCGTCGGAACCCGGCCGCCGGCTTCAGGTTCCACCGACCGGCGACGAGCTCGCCCGCTTGGCGAAGACGCTCAACTCGATGCTCGGCCGGCTCCAAGAGGCGATCGAGAGGGAACGACGCTTCGTCGACGACGCCTCGCATGAGCTGCGAACGCCGCTCGGGGTCCTCAAGGCGGAGCTGGACATCTCGCTGTCCCGTGCTCGGTCCCAAGAGGAGCTCGAGGCGGCCCTGCGCCGGGCCTCGGCGGACACCGATCGCCTGGCGCGGCTGGCCGAGGACCTTCTGGTCCTCTCCCGCGCCGAAGGCGGAAGGCTTCCGGTCCACCGTGTCGGCGTCTCGCTCGCACAGGTCCTCGGCGAAGCTTGCGACGCGTACCGGCGCGCAGCCGCGGACGTGGGCGTGAGCCTCTCGCTCGACGCGCCGGCGGATATGGTGCGCCTGGATCCCGCCCGCCTGCGCCAAGCGGTAGAGAACCTGCTAGACAACGCCATCCGCCACACGCCGGCAGGAGGCGAGGTCCTCCTCACGGCCGTGCGATCCGACGGCCGGGTTCGTTTGCGGGTCGAGGACTCCGGACCCGGCTTCCCCGAGGGATTCCTCGATCAGGCTTTCGAGCCGTTCACGCGCGGGGGCGGCCCGGCCGGTGATCGCGAGGGAGCGGGCCTCGGCCTAGCCATCGTTCGCGCGGTCGCGCTCGCTCACGGGGGGACCGCCACCTGCGAGAACCGCCAAAGTGGAGGCGCGCGAGTCAACATCGAACTTCGCGCATGAAAGCGGGATCACCGGCTCGACGGCGAAGAGCAACGCGTTCCGGCAACACAGCGGGTCGCCTGCGGGCGGCCCCTTTCCGCGTCCGGGCCTACGTGATCGGTAGGGCGAAGGAGAAGGCACTGCCCCTTCCGGGTGCCGAGTCGACCCAGATGCGCCCGCCGTGCGCTTCGACTATCTCGCGGCAGATCGCGAGACCCAGCCCGCTGCCGCCGTCTTCTCCCGTACGGGAGGCATCGGCCCGAACGAATCGTTCGAAGATCCGAGGTAGGACCTCGGGCGAGACTCCGGGCCCTGAGTCCCGCACCGTCATCCCAGCCTCCGACCCCTCACACCAGAGGGAGACACGGACGTCGGCGCCCGTCTCCGAGTAACGGAGCGCGTTGCTCATCAGGTTGGTCAAGACCTGCTCCAAGCGCGTCCGGTCGGCTCTCACGGTCTCGCCGACGCCATCGACCTCCACGCTCACACCACGCTCCGAAGCGAGTGAGGACATAGATCTGACGACGGCCTCGGCCAGCCCTCGCAGCTCGACCGGTTCCCGCAGCAGCTCGAGGCTGCCTTCGTCGATGCGCGCGAGCGTGAGGAGGCTCTCGACGATCCGAGACATCCGCTCGACCTCATCGAGGGTGCTCGTGAGGACCTCTTTCGAATCCGCCGTGAGCCCGGGAGCGCGCAGGCTCACGTCCAGCTCGGAGCGCATCACCGCGAGCGGTGTGCGGAGGTCGTGGGAGGCATCGGCGACGAAGCGGCGCTTCTCCTCGACGCCGCGCTGGAGCCGGTCGAGCATCGAGTTCAGCGTCGTCGCGAGGTGATGGAGCTCGTCGGAACTCGTGGGCACGTCGATCCGTTCGTCCAGGCGGCCGACGCCGAGCTCCGACGCCTCCCGGGTCATCCTCGCGACCGGCGAAAGCGCCTTGCGCGCCAGCATCCAGCCGCCCGCGCCGGCCGCGACCAGGGCCGCGGGGCCCGCAACCAACAGCAAGACGAGCAGCCGGTGGACGGAGCGGTTCACATCGTCGAGCGAGGTCGCGACGACGATCACGCCGTTGCAGCTTCCCTTCGGGAGTCGAACCGAAAGGATCCGGAAGGGCTCTCCATCGATCCCCGAGGCAACGGTCGCGCGAGCCCGGCGTCCCTGCAGCGCGCCCGCGAGCGTTGCGGGCGAGATCAGCGAGCGCTGCGCCATCGCGTCGCCGCTCGATTCCAGCACTTCGCCGGCGGGAGACAGGAGCTGCGCGGCCGACTCGCCCTGCGGCAGACCCGCGAGCGAGGCGTCGCTCACGTCCTGGAACTCGCCCTCGCATCCGTTCTGGAGACCGAGGGAGATCTGCGCTGCGCGGACGTCGAGACTCTGGTCGATCCCGTGGACCAGGTCGGCCCGTAACCGAAACACGAGGAACCCACCGAGCGCAGCCAGGATCACGGCGAGCAACGCGACGTACCAGATCGTGAGCCGCGCGCGGATCGGGAAGCTCATCCAGTCTCCGGCTCGAGCGCGTAGCCGACCCCTCGAACCGTTCGGATCAACGGCCTGCCGAACGGCTGCTCCATCTTCCGGCGGAGGTAGCCGACGTAGACGTCGACGACGTTGGAGAACCCCGCGTAGTTGTAGTCCCAGACGTGCTCGAGGATCCGCGTGCGGCTCACCACCTCGCCGGGATGGTGCATGAGGAACTCGAGCAGCGCGAACTCTCGCGAGGAAAGTTCGACCGGGCGCCCCTCGCGGGTGACGGAGTGCGACGCGGGGTCGAGGGAGACATCCCCAACCGTCATCACGGACGGACGTTCGGCGGCGCCGCGGCGGACGAGCGCCCGCAGCCGCGCGAGCAGCTCGCCGAACGCGAACGGCTTGACGAGGTAATCGTCGGCACCGGCGTCGAGCCCCCGGATGCGGTCCTCGACGGCGTCGCGGGCCGTCAGCATCAGGACCGGCGCCCAGCGTCCGGCGCTCCTCATCTCGCGGCATACGGCGAACCCGTCCCGACCCGGCAGCATCACGTCAAGCACGACGGCGTCGTAGTCCTCCTCGAGGGCGCGTGTGAGGGCCTCGTCGCCGTTCCCCGAGACCTCGACCGTGTATCCCTCCTGTTCCAGCCCGCGACGGATCGCGCGCGCCATCTTCAGTTCGTCCTCGATCACCAGCACTCTCACGATCAGGCCAGTCTCCCACCGCTCCATGAGAGTTCGATGAGGGATCTTGGCCCCACTGCGGTTTCTCATCGACCCCTCACGGTCGGCGTCGTAGGAATGGTGGGAAGCCGGAAGGGAAGGAGCTCGAACGTGACCGCCTCTCGAAGAACAGCTCTCATGGCCGCTCTCGGGCTGCTGCTGCTCGCCTCGTGCTCGAAGGGGGCGGCGACCGCTTCGCCGTCGAGCGCTTCGAGCGGACCGACGATCGTCCCGACCATGGATAGCCCCATACCCACGAAGTCCACGGAGCCACCGGTCCCCTCCGAGTCCCCCGTCCCGGTCGAGAGCAACCCGCCCGGCGACATCCCGGACAACACGCAGTTCGTCCCCTACCACTCGAAAGGCGGGGGGTTCACGATCTCGGTTCCCGAGGGCTGGGCGCGTACGACCACCAAGACCTCCGTCTCCTTCACCGACAAACTGAACACGATCGCGGTCGGCTGGGCGCCGGCGGCTTCGGCCCCGACGACGGCGAGCGCCTCCTCGACGGAGGTCCCGCAACTGAAGACGACCGAGAGGGCGTTCAAGCTCGTCGGCGTTTCCTCGACGACGTTCCCGGCCGGCAAGGCCGTGCTGATCAGTTTCCAGGAGAACAGCGCGCCGAACTCCGTGACGGGCAAGCAGTACCGCGACGACGTCCTCCGCTACGCGCTCTTCGACAAGGGACAGGAGGTCGTTCTCACCCTGACCTCGCCCGT
>JBGPKY010000139.1:0-6897 GCA_041486205.1 Actinomycetota bacterium | reverse complement strand
CCTGTTCATAGACCGCCTCGGTGTCGCCCTCGCGCGGGCGCGGCGCGGAGCTGGCGACCTCGCCGTCCTGTTCCTGGACCTCGATCGGTTCAAGGAAGTGAACGACACGCTCGGGCACTCGGCGGGAGACCGGCTGCTCGTTGCCGTCGCACGTCGGGTCGAGGCCGGCGTCCGCCCGTCGGACACGGTTTCGCGCTTCGGAGGAGATGAGTTCGTCATCTTGTGCGAGGACGTGGCGGGAGAGCTCGGCGCCGCGCAGGTGGCTGAGCGGATCCGCGAGACGCTCGAGCGTCCCGTGATGATCGGCGATCATGAGGTCTCGGTGAGCGCGAGCATCGGGATAGCGATGGCTAGCAAGAACGCGACCGCCGAGGACCTGCTCCGCAGGGCCGACGCCGCCATGTACCGCGCGAAGGACCTGGGCCGCGACCGCTACGAGGTCGCTACGAGCTGAGCCAGGTCGCGTCGGGCGTCCCGCCCGGATCCGCGTTCGCGTAGCTGCCGGCGCCGTAGCCCGAAAGGTCCTTGCCACCCAACCCCGCGATGAAGTCGGTCGAGAGCACCGCCGCGAAGATCCGCTGGTCGAGGCGGTCGTGCTCGATCACGTTCTGGGGGACGTACGGGCCGATGTTGTCGCGGTAGCGGTAGTCGCGAAGGAACGCGGCGACGTCGTCGCGCGTGATCCCGGCGTCCGACATCGCCTTCTCGCTGAGGTACACCTCCGAGGGCACGACGCTTTCGACGAGCGTGAACACCGAGTGGCCGAACTGGTTGGTAAGGTCCTCTTCGAGCTGGATCGGGTCCAGCCGCACGCCGCCCGCCACGTCGACGGTCGGACACTGCCCGTGGTCGGCCGTGACGATGAGCGCGAACTCGGCGGGCGCGAAACGCTGCTCGAGTATCTGTCGAACCCGCCCGATCTCCTGGTCCACAGCCCGCACCGCGAAGCTCTCGCGGAGCGAGAGCATGTTGTAGACGTGCCCCGCGTAGTCGGGTGCTTTGAAGTTGATGTACAGGAGCGAAGTCGCGTCCCCGTCTCGTCCCACGGGTTCGCTCGCGAATGTCGACTCGATCAGGTCGCCTTGGTGCTTGATGATCGGCGGTCCGCAGCAGACCCCGATCTCCTTCGGGACGAACCGGTTGAACTGCCCGTCGATCAGCCAAGCCGGGCTCTGCGTATACGCGTCGAAAGCCACCCACAGCTCGCCGACAGGCGGAACCCGCGCCGGCAGCCGGTAGAGATCCGGGTTCTGCGAGGCCCAGTCGTTCGCTTCCTTGTCGTCCCAGTAGACGGCGACGGGTTTGTCGCCGAGCGGTGCCGTGCCGCCGCGGCCGATCATGCCGAGGTGCCAGATCTGGTAGCCGATCTCGCCGATCCAGGCGCGCTCGTTCGTGTGGTCGCTCCAGGCCTCGGCAAGCGTGGGGGAGAGGAGGAACGAAGGATCGGCGTGCCCGATCTCGCCGTAAGCCTTCACCGGGCGTCCCTTGTAACGGATGTTGTGGCCGCTGATGCCGTGGTGTCGCGGGAAGGCACCGGTGCCGATCGTGGCGTGCGCGCACGCCGTGACGGCGGGGAAGGAGCCCATGATCGCGTTGCGGTAGGTCGCCCCCTCAGCCATGAGCGCTTTCAGGTTCGGCCAGGCATCGGGAAACTCCCTAAGCACGTTCCACCCGCCGCCGTCTATGACGAATGTCACGATCATCTTCGGCGGCGTGGGCGGCTGCGGGATGCCCGGGAGCGGCACGCCGTCCGGCGCCGCGAAGTCCGTGAAACCCATCAGGTGCGCGGCCGTCGACGCGAGGTCGGCGAGCGTCACGCGCTCCGCGTGGTCGGCGGGCTCGACGATGCCCGGCGCGTAGACGGTGATCGGGACCCGCTCGAGGTACATCCACACGGAGGCGTGGCTCGAGCGCGGGTCGTTCGGAACTAGGGCCGTCGACTCCTGCGGGTAGTTCGAGCTGTTGAACGGCGCGAGCAGTAGCTGGAGATCGCCCGAGCGGCCGGGATAGTAGGCGCGGCGGACGAGCTCTAACGAGTCGGATCCGAGGCCGTGGGCCATCCCCTCGAGGACGGGTTTCGGATCGGGCCTGACGAGCCGGCGCGCGAGGTGCCCCAGCTCTGCTCCTCCGGCAACGATGGCGAGCCCTGCCGCGCCGGCGATCCCGAGGAAGGCTCGCCGTCCCTGGTCGAGAACGTCCCCGTCTTCGTCGGCGATCCGCGACCGATTGCGCCAGGCCACGAGCGCCGTCGCCAACACGAGCACACCGGCCATCGCTGCCGCTATGCGGCTGCCGGCGAACGCGACGACTAGGGCGACGAGGCCCCCGGCCGCGGTCAGGAAGATGAGGGCGCGTCTGGAGAGTGTTCCGTGCACGACGCACGATTCTCCCAGAGGTGGTCGAGGTTCGCCGAGGCGGGTCTGAACGACCGGCTAGGAGCGCTTGCGGGGTGGGTCGTAGAAAGGCGTCTCGACGACGGTGGCGCCGACCTTGCCTCGCTCGCCTTCGACGGTCCACTCGACCGACAGGCGCGTGCCGGGCGTCGCGAGTGAGGGAGGCACCGAGCCGAACCCGATCATCTTCTTGATCGTCGGGCCCCACGTGATGCTGGTCGCGCGACCGACGCGGCGGCCTTCCTTGTAGATCGGGACGGCGGACCGGTCGACCATCGGCGAGACCGACGGCGGCAGATCGTGCTTCGCGAACAGCCGCTCGATGCCGGCCCAGTCGATCTCGAGTCCGACGAGCCTTCGCGCCTGCCCGCCCTTCGCTTGCTCCTCGCGGAGCGCGAGCTTTCCGACGAAGTTACCTTTGCCGAAGTCTACGAGCCGGCCGAGGCCGATCTCGAACGGCGAGTACTCCTGCTCCGCACTGACCGCGTGGCGGGAACTGGTGTAGTCGACCTCGAGCAGTATGAGACCCGCCTCGACGCGCGAGACGTCAAGCGCCCTGATGCCGGCGGGACGGACGCCGAACGCCTGTCCCGCCTCCCAAACCGCGTCCCACATGTCGGTCGCGTCGCCGGTAGCCACCCAGAGCTCGTAGCCGAGGTCGCCGGTGTAGCCGGTCCGCGTGACGTAGACCTCGACGCCACCGATCTCGGTTGCACGTCCTCGGAAGTACTTGACATCCTTCCAGTCCTGGCGTGTCGCTGCCTCGAGGACCTCACGCGAATTCGGTCCCTGGATCGCGAGACCGGCGACCTCATCGCTGACATCGTCGATCTGAACGTCGAGGCCGTGCGCGTTCAGCTTGATCCATCGCCAGGAGGGGTCGGCGGCGGTCCAGAAGTAGACCTGCTCGTCGCGTCGGGTCACGGTTCCGTCGTCGATAACCTTGCCTCGCTCGTCGCACCAGGCTGTGTAGTAAACCTGACCGATCGCCAGCTTCGTCGCGTCGCGCGTGATCACCCGGTCGACCAGCGCCGTCGCGTCGGATCCCGAGACGACGAACTTGTATAGCGGCGAGACGTCGATCAACGCGGCGGCCTCACGGATGGCGTTGTACTCGATGTCGTGGAAGTCCGAGTAGACCGCGGCCGAGTAGTAGCCGGCCCACTCGCCCCAAGCGAGCTTCGAGTTGAGCTGCGATGTGCGCGGGTGAAAGGCCGTTCCGACGCTCACGGGACTCCCTCCTGAGTGAAGCGACCGAGTCCAAGTATGCACCGCCGACGCATGCCTCGACCTGCCCGAACGACTCGGGCGGCTGACCTGAGGTCAGGGTCTCCGTGGTCGGCCCGATAGGGCGAGACTACGATGGCGAGCGGCGCAGGACGCGCTCGTTTCGGCGGGTTCCATCGACCCCGCCGCTCGTTCGGGAGGAGGCTTCCGTGGCGCAGCGCTACGACGCGGTGATCATCGGTGGTGGCCACAACGGCTTGACGAGCGCGGCCTACCTCGCCCGCGCCGGCCGATCGGTTCTCGTCCTGGAGAAACGACACGTACTCGGCGGAGCCGCAGTTACCGAAGAGGTTTTCCCCGGGTTCCGCTTCTCGATGTTCTCCTACGTGGTCTCGCTGCTGCGGCCCGAGATCATCCGCGATCTGGAGCTTCCGAAGCACGGCCTGGAGATCCTGCCGCTCGACGGCACGATCACGCCGCTGGACGACGACTACCTGTGGCGCGTGAACGACCACGGCAAGACGGTCCGCGAGCTGCGCCGCTGGTCGAAGAACGACGCCGAGGCTTACGAGGAGTACGGCCAGCTCATGGTCGACATGGCGCGGTTCATCAAGCCGATCCTCGGGATGGTTCCGCCTGACGCCGGGAAGGTGAACCCGTTCGAATGGCTCCCTGTGATCGGCCTGGCGAAGCAGTTCCAACAGCTGCCGACGCGACTCCAGCAGACGTTCATCCAGCTGATGACGATGAGCGCGACCGAGTTCCTACGGCAATGGTTCGAGACCGACCCGCTGATCGCGACGATGTCGGCCTCCGGCATCATCGGCACGTTCCAGGGTGTGCAGTCACCGGGAACCGCGTACGTCCTGTTGCACCACTATATGGGCGAGATCGATGGCGCGTTCCGCGCGTGGGGCATCCCGAAGGGCGGCACCGGCGGCATCTCGAACGCGATCGGCTCGGCGGCTCGCGAGCTGGGTGCCGAGATCCGCACGGAAGCTCCGGTCGCCCGCATCGACGTGCGCGGAGGCCGCGCGGTCGGCGTGACGCTCGAGTCCGGCGAGGAGATCCAGGCCGGGGTCGTGCTGTCCAGCGTCGACTCGAACCTCACGTTCCTCAAGCTCGTGGAGAAAGGGAACCTCGACGAAGAGTTCCTCGACGAGGTCCGCCGATACAAGTACCGAGGCTCGAGCGGCAAGGTGAACCTCGCGCTCGACCGGTTGCCGGAGCTGGCTTGTAAGCCTGGCGTCGGCGACCACCTCCGCGGCGCCATCAGCTTCTCGCCGGGCGTCGATTACATGGAGCGCGCCTACGACGACGCGAAGTACGGACGCTTCTCGCGCCGGCCCTACATCGACTGCATCTTCCCGACGCTGGTCGACCCGGCCATGGCCCCGCCTGGCAAGCACATCATGAGCTGCTTCGTGCAGTACGCGCCGTACCACCTCGAAGACGGCAAGGTGTGGGACGACGAGATGCGCACCGCATTCGGGGAGAACGTCATCGATACGCTCGAGGAGCGCTTCCCTAACATCCGCGACGTCATCATCCACAAGCAGTTCCTGACGCCGCTCGACATGGAAGAGATGGTCGGCCTCACAGAGGGGAACATCTTCCAAGGTGAGCTTTCGCTCGAGCAGTTGTTCTTCAACAGGCCGGTGCCTGCGTGGGCTCGGTACCGAACCCCGCTCAAGGACCTTTGGATGTGCGGCTCCGCGACCCACCCCGGTGGCGGCATCATGGCCGCGAACGGCCGGCTCGCCGCCCTGGAGGTCCTGAAGTCCCAACGCGCCGGCAAGCGGAAGGCGGTGGCGTGATGGCCCAGACCTACGACGCGATCATCATCGGGGCGGGGCACAACGGCCTCGTCGCGGCCGGATACCTCGCGAAGGCCGGGCGCAAGGTCCTGGTCCTCGAGCGCCGCGAGGAGGTCGGGGGGGCGCTCGCGAACGTCGAGCTCGCTCCCGGTTTCACGGCCCCGGCCGTCTACCACACGGTCGGGCGGCTTCGGAAGTCGGTCGTCGACGACCTCGGCCTCATCCGCCACGGTTTGCGATTGATCGATCCGCCGGTACGCGTGTTCGCCCCGCAGCCCGACGGCGACGCGCTCACGCTGTGGGCCGACGTGCAGCGGACCGCCGCGGAGCTGAAGCCGCGCTCCTCGCACGACGCGGCCGCGTACCCGGAGTTCGAGCGGCAGGTCCGTTCACTGTCCAGCTTCATCGCGTATCTGAACGTCGTGACGCCTCCCGACATCAAGGACCTGTCGCTCGCCGACGCGTTGGCCGGGCTGAAGCTCGGCAAAGCCTTCAAAGACCTGGGCCGCAAGGCTTCTCGCGAAGTCACCCGTATCCTCCCGATGGCCGTCGCCGACTACGTCGCCGAGGCGTTCGAGACCGAGGCGGTTCGTGGCGCGGTGGCCTCACGCGCCGTGCAATTCACAGCGACGGGGCCGTGGTCGGCCGGGAGCGCTTCGGTGCTGCTGAACGACTCGGCCGGCAACGAAGGCGGGGCCGCCGGGCAATCCACGTTCGCGAGGGGCGGTCCGGCCGCGCTGGCTGATGCGCTCGCGTTGGCTGCGAGGGCCTTCGGCGCCGAGGTCCGCACCGGGGCGGAGGTCGTCCACGTGGCGAGTTACGACGGCCGCGCGACCGGCGTCGCGCTCGCGAGCGGCGAGGAGCTCTCGGCGCGAGCCATCGTGTCGAACGCCGACCCGAAGCGACTGCTCACGACCTTGGTCGACCCGGTCGCGCTCGGCCCACGACTGGTGTGGCAGGCCGGCAACATACGCACGCCCGGCCGAGTCTCGAAGGTGAACCTTGCCCTTACCGGCCTTCCTCAGTTCGCCGGCTCCGACGGCGGCGAGCGGCTGCGCGGACGCATCGTGATCGCGCCGTCGATCGACTACCTCGAGCATGCGTTCGACGCCTCGAAGTACGGCCGTATCAGCGAGGAGCCTTACATGGAGGCGACCATCCCGTCGCTGCTCGACCCGACGCTGGCGCCCGAGGGGCAGCACGTGATGAGCATCGTCGTGCAGTGGACGCCCTACCGGCTCCGCGAGGGCGATTGGGACGCGGAACGCGACGCGCTCGGCGACCTCGTCGTCAAGACGATGGAGCAGCACGCGCCGGGCCTCGGCGATCTCGTCACCGCGCGGCAGGTCATCACGCCGCTCGACCTGGAGCGGGACTACGGGCTGTCGCAAGGTCACCCGTTGCACGCGGAGCCCGGGCTCGACTCGTTCTTCGCGTGGCGGCCGCTGCTCGGCCACGGG
>JBGPKY010000138.1:0-6898 GCA_041486205.1 Actinomycetota bacterium | reverse complement strand
CGGGAGGCTCAACCTCGGGATCCTCCTCGGGAAGCTCTACCTGGCTGCCGGGCTGGTCGCCATAGCTTCGTTCGCGGCGATGCTCGGCTCGCTGGCGCTCGCAGCCTACGAGCGCCTGCACCCGCAGGACCCGGACCGGAGCTAGGTCCGGCGGCTGGTCCTAGTTGCGAACCGTGAGAGCTGCCTCGATCACCTGAAGGATCTCGGCGCCCACGAGCTCATCGCGCTCGATCAACGCGTCGCGAAGCGCGAGCACGACATCGCGGTTCTCCTCCAGCAACGCCGTTACCTTGGCCTTCTGTCGATCGAGGATGTCCTCCACGCGCCTCTTCCCGTCCTCGTTCCCCAGGACCTTCGCAACGAGGTTCGTTCGCCCGATGGGACCCTCGGCGATCGCGTCGTAGGAGACCAATGAACCGGCCATGCCGAACGAGCCGACCATCTGTGCAGCGAGGGCCGTCGCGCCGGAGAGGTCCGACGCGGGGCCGGTACCCGACTCCCCGATGAACAGCTCCTCGGACACGAGCCCGCCGAGCGCGATCGCGATGTGGGCTTCGATCTCGGAGCGGGAGCGGGTGAAGCGTTCCTCCTCGTCACCATGCGCCAGCAACCCGAGCGACTGCCTCCGCTTGATGATCGACAGAACCTCTAGTCGCCGCCCCTTCCCGAGGAAGTACGCGACGGTTGCATGGCCCGCTTCGTGGGTCGACACCGACGCACGGTCGCCGTCGGTGTAGACGACCGGCTGCTTGATCCCGATCTCATCGGTCAGCTTCGCCTCGTAGACGTCATCGAGGTTCATCTCGCGACGCCCGTCGCGCAGAGCGACCAGCAGCGACTCGTCGAAGAGGTGCTCGATCATCACGGGCGTGTACCCGAACGTGTCGTGCGCGAGCCGCTCGCGCACCGAGTCTTCGTCCAGGACCTGATGGTGTGCCTTACGGTCCATGAAGAAGTCGACGAGATCCCGCCGCCCCTGCTTGGTCGGCAGGTCGAAGTAGAGACGCCGGTCGAATCGCCCAGGTCGTAGGAGCGCAGGGTCGAGGTTATCGGCGCGGTTAGTCGCGGCGATGAGAAGGATGTTGTTGTAGCCGGGCTTCGCGGAAGCGAGCCTTCGCTCCGGCGGAAGATAGCTGCTGATCCACTCCAGGACACGCGACTTCATCCGTTCGCGCATCGGCGGCTGGTCGAAGGACTGCATCTGGATCAGCAGCTCATTCACCATGCCGCTCGCGCCAGGGCCCAGCATGTTCGACGCGGTTCGAGCGAGACCGGTCTGATCGGGCGAGGCGGAGAGCGAGTCGCGAGCGCCGCCGATGGCGTCGATCTCCTCGATGAAGCCGATCGCCCCCCCTTCCTTGCGTGCCGCTTTCCGCAGCCGCTTGAAGAAGGACCGGATGCGAGAACCGGTCATGCCGAACCACATCGACTGGAACGCCGGCGCCGAGATGAACAGGAAAGGCACGCCCGCTTGCTTCGCCATCGCCTTCGCCAGGTAGGTCTTGCCGGTTCCCGGCGGACCCTCGAAGAGGATGCCGCGACGCGGGTTCCCCCCGAGCTCCTTGCGGAACGTCGCGTAGCCGAGGAACACATCGAGGGTTCGCTCGACTTCGTCGACCTGCCCGTCGAGCCCTTTCACCTCGGACAGACCGACCTCGATCTGCTCGGGACGAACGATGAGGTGCGGCGAGCGACCGCTGAACAGCGGCATCAGCATCACGACGCCCATCAGGGCGATGAGAACCATGAACGGCGCCCAGATGACCCAGTCGGGCCCGAGCGACGGCACCTTGAACGGGTTGTGCGTGAGGTAGCGGTACCAGAGGTAGCCGTCGAACGCCCCGAGCGTGAGGATCAAACGCCACAAGCGACGCCTGCGCGTGCGATCTCGAACGCGGAAGACGTCAGCCTTCCCGGCGCGCAGGAGTTCGGATCCTCCGAGCGTGGCAGCAGTGGACTCGTTCGTCTTCTTCACCGAGTGCCTCCGGACCGGGTGACCACCCCGGCGTTCGGCTAATCCTACGGTGGAGCCCGGTTCCCCGCATCCGCCCTTAGCCCTACTGAGACTTCGCCACAGGTCGGGAGCCGAAGACAGACACGCGTGCAGCCCACCCGGCCGAACCGCTATCGTGCATCGATCGCGGATCTCCGGAGGACCCTTGGCTCGGAAGAAGCAGACCCCCATAGCGCACGAGGACGCCCGTACGATCGGGGCGTTGCTGCGCAGTCTCAGGCGAGCCGCCGGATATCGGGCCGTCGCCGACGCGGCGGGCGTTCCGGGCTGCCCGGCAGCCCGACAGACCATCTACGCCTACGAGCGCGGCGGGCTGGTGCCGTCCCTCAAGCAGTTCCTCGAACTGGTCGAGTTCTACGCGCTCCGCGCGGAGCCCGGGCCGACCGCGAGGTCCTCCGAGGACCTCGGCACGGAGGCGATCGCGGCCATCGTCACCGCGCTCACGCTCCCGGCCTATCAGATGACCGAGGCGATGAAGTTGATCGGTCGCCTCCGGGCTGCTCCCTTCGCCCGCGGCAAGAACCCTTCGGCGTGAGGGATGCTCACCGAGATCGACCACATCGGCATCGCCGTAGAGGATCTCGAAGCATCCGTCGAGCACTATCGTCGCGTGTTCGGCGTGGAGCCGGCGCATCGTGAGGTCGTCGCCGACCAGGGGGTCGAAGAGGTCCTGCTGCGAGTCGGGACCTCGTACATCCAGCTGCTCGGCGCCCTCGGGCCGGACACGCCGGTCGGACGCCATCTAGAGAAGCGCGGGCCCGGCATGCACCACGTCGCCTACCGGGTCGATGACGTCGAGGCCGCGATCCACCGGCTGCGCGCCGAAGGCATCAGGCTGATCGACGAGCAGCCCCGGCCGGGTTCGCGCGGGACGAAGATCGCCTTCGTCCACCCGAAAGACACGGGCGGCGTGTTGGTCGAACTCGTCCAGGAAGCCCGCTAGGGCACATCTTTAAGGCCGCGCCGTGGGGCGTTGATCAGCACAGCGACGTTGCCCTCAGGGAGCTTGCCGCCGCCCATGAGTTGGTGGACGAAACCGGACTCCGCGTAGCCGTAGGTGTGGCCGAGCGTCGTCGCCACCTTCTTCTCGCGAACGAGGTCGTTGAACGCGGTGGCTTGCTCATCGTTGAAGAGGTGCGAGCCCTGGTAGCGCTTCTGCATGTACCACAGGTAGCGGACGTCGATCATCGTGTCGTAGCCGCTGGTACCCGCGCAGATCACGATCATCCCGCCGCGGTCGCAGACGAAGTTCGATGTTGGGATGGTGTCCTCGCCCGGATGCTCGAACACGATCCGCGGACTCGTCTTCTCGCCCAGCACGTCCCAGATAGCCTTGCCGAACGCCTTGGCGCCCTCGAACCATCCCTTCCAGGGCCCGCCGGAGTCCCATTTCGGCGGCACGCCCCAGTGGGTGAAGTTCTTCCGGTTGATGAAGCCGACGGCGCCGAGCGACCTGCAGTACTCGCCCTTCTCGTCGGATGAGACGACCGCAACGGCCCGGCCGCCTGCGAGACTCACGAGCTGGATCGCGAGCGACCCTAGCCCGCCCGAGCCGCCCCAAACGAGAACCACGTCTCCGGGCTGGACCGTGTTGGGCGGCCAGCCATGCAGCATGCGGTACGCCGTCGCGCCGGTAAGCGTCGGCGCGGCCGCCTCTTCCCACGTGAGGTGTTCGGCCTTCGGAAGGCATTGATGCGCTTGCACCTTGCAGAACTGGGCGAAGGACCCCCAGCAGGAGTCATAACCCCACACACGGAAGCTCGCCGCGAGGCCGGGGTCGCCACCGCCGGTCACCCAGGGATCGTCGAGATCCCACTGCCCGGCGTGCACGACGACGCGGTCGCCGACCTTCACGTTCGTCACGTCGGAGCCGACCGCGTAGACGATGCCGGCGGCGTCGGATCCGACGATATGGAAGTCCGTCGGCTCGCCCCAGCGCGCCTGGGTCTTCGTCACGTCGACCGGTATCCCGCGGGCGGCCCACACGTTGTTGAAGTTCACACCGGCGGCCATGACCATCACGAGCGCGTCGTTCGGACCGAGCTCGGGGACATCGACGACCTCGTCCTGGATGGAGTCTTCCGGCTCGCCGAAGCGATCCGGCCGCACGAGCTGCGCGTGCATCTTCGCGGGAACCTCGCCGACGGGAGGGAGCTCGCCGATCTCGTACAGGTCCTTGCTCATGGTTCCACCCCATTCGAAAGGCTCGTCGGTGCCGGACGGTCCCGACCATAGGCGAGGCGCTAGCGGCGCGACAAATCCCCCGGCATCGGATCGCGCATCGCGGACACGGGGCACGTCTTGGCGCGCGGGCACCAGCGGCAGTAGAAGCCCGGCCGCAGCTTCGGTTCGGCGCCGGCCTTCAGCGAAACACAGGCTCGGACGGTGGAGATCACGCGATCAGCCGCGTGGAACAGCACATCCTCCGTCACCTCCTCGGGCTGCCACTCCCCCGAGTCGAGGAAGAACGACGCGAGCCGGGTGGGAGGCACCTCGAACTGCAGCGTGTGCACGAGCGCGTAGAACCGAAGCTGCTCCGGGTACTCGCTCGATCCAGCCCCGGTCTTGAGGTCGACGATCACGCGCCCGGCGCGCTGTGCATCGCTGCGCCCGAGCGCGAGGTCGACGCAGCCACCGAGCGAGAGCTGCCCGCCGGCCAGCCGAGCCTTCAGCCACCACTCCGTCATGGGCGCGAGCTGCGACCGAAACTCGCGGATGGGAGGAAAGGTCGAGCGGAACGTCTCGAGCCCCTTCGCCGCGGTCATCGCAAGCTCGTCCCGCCCGAGCGCGTCGAGTCCACTCCAGAACTCGGCGAACCGCTCGTCCGCATCGAGCCGTTCGACCGCTCGCTGGACCAGAGCGTGAGGGTCAGGCTCCTCGCGTGAAAGGACGTCCAGCTCCACCGCCTTGTGGACGAGGGTGCCGGCCGCGGTCTTCGGCGAGTGGACGAACGCAACCTCGTGCTCAAGCCGGGCGTCGAGTAGCCCCTCGCAGCGGTCCTGGTCGCTCACGTGGCCCTTGTAGAGGTCGAGGGGTTCACGAAGCTCAAGCTCTCGGGCCGCCTGCTCGATCCGGTCGCGCAACCGCTGAGCCAGGTCGCGCGGGAACGGGTGCGTCTCGCCGCTCCCAACGAGAGAGTCCAGCGTCCGCTGTTGCACCGCGGTCAGTTCCACGTTTCGCATGGTAGAGGTACCTACTGACATGGCCGAGACCCCCGACGAGATCTTGCGCGCGCTGGCCGACCCGGAGCGGCTCCAGGTCGCCGGGGCGCTCGCTCGCGCGCCCCGCAGCTCGTCGCAGCTGGCGGAGGACCTCGGCCTTCCCCTCACCCGAGTACGTAAGCACCTGAACCGGCTGACGTCTGCCGGCGTGGTTCGCCTCGCCGACGATCGGCACACCTACCGGCTCGATCCTGAGACCCTTCGCTGGGCGGCGGAGCAGGTCGGCCCACCCCGCGGTGCCGGCCTCGCTCTGGGCGCGGCGGACGACAACGAGGAAGCCGTCCTCAAGGCCTTCTTCCGTGACGGCCGCCTAACCGAGGTCCCCGCCAAGGAGTCGAAGCGCCGTATCGTCCTCGAGCGAGTCGCGCTGGAGTTCGAGCCCGGCGTCCGCTACGACGAGAAAGAGGTGAACGTGATCGTCGGGAGGTTTCACAACGACTACGCGGCGTTGCGCCGCTACCTCGTCGACGAGGGCCTGCTTTCCCGAGAGCGCGGCGTCTACTGGCGAACCGGCGGTCGCATGGACGTGTAGGCACGAGGAGCAACCTCCACACCTTCTCCACGGTCATGGGCAGGTGCACCGGCGCGATGCCGGGCGATAGACTCCGGAGACCATGGCCACGACCGAGGAGCAGACGCCGCGCGTTCGCACCCAAACCGTCGAGGCCCGGATCGCGGAGCTGCGCAAACGCAAGGCCTCGATGCTGGACGCGGCGCGCAAGGACGCGGTCCGCAAACAGCACGAGCGCGGGAAGCTGACCGCGCGCGAGCGCGTGGACCTCCTGCTCGACAAGGGCTCGTTCTCCGAGACCGACCCGTTCGCCGTCCACCGAACCCACGACTTCGGGATGGAGCGCAACCACCCCGCCGGCGACGGCGTGATCACCGGGTACGGCACGATCGACGGGCGAAAAGTGTTCGTCGCCTCGCAGGACTTCACCGTCATCGGCGGCTCGCTCGGTGAGGTGCACGCGCAGAAGATCTGCAAGGTGCAGGACCTCGCGATGTCGACCGGCGCGCCGTTCATCGCGATCAACGACTCCGGCGGTGCGCGGATCCAGGAGGGTGCGGCCTCGCTCGCCGGCTACGGCTACGTCTTCGAGCGCAACGTTCGCGCCTCCGGAGTGATCCCACAGATCTCGATCATCATGGGCCCGTGCGCCGGCGGCGCCGTCTACTCGCCCGCGATAACCGACTTCACGTTCATGGTCCGCGAGACCTCGCACATGTTCATCACCGGACCCGAGGTGATCAAGGCGGTCACCGGGGAGGAAGTGAGTTTCGAGGAGCTGGGCGGCGCGATGACGCACGCGTCGCGCTCTGGCGTCGCGTCGTTCGTCTCGCAGGATGAAGAAGAATGCCTGGCGCAGGTCCGCCACCTGTTGTCGTTCCTTCCGTCGAACAACCTCGAGGACCCGCCGTCCTTCGCGCCGATCGACGACCCCGAGCGCCGCGACGAGGGCCTGACCCACCTCATCCCGGACTCAGCTCGCGAGCCGTACGACATGCACGAGGTCATCCGCCGCGTCGTGGACGACTCCGAGTTCTTCGAGGTGTTCCCGTTCTGGGCGATGAACATCGTCTGCGGGTTCGCGCGTGTCGACGGCCATGTCGTCGGGATCGTCGGCAATCAACCTCAGGTGCTCGCGGGCTGTCTCGACAT
>JBGPKY010000137.1:0-7034 GCA_041486205.1 Actinomycetota bacterium | reverse complement strand
GGGCCCGCGGCCCATGTCCCCCTGACTCATGGCCGATCTGCGCGCAAGGAACGTTATGTGCCGGGCTAGAAGGTGAGAGTCCCAAAGCTCGCTTCGGTGCGCGGGCCCCATGTCGGCGATAATGACCACATGCCTTCAGCGGACCCGAGGGTCGAAGGGAGGCGTTCCGAATGGCTATCGGTGGTGGGGTACCGAACCAGTACCTGCTGTTCGCCCTTGGCGTCGAGGCCCTGACCACGCCCGACGGGCTGAGCACGTACTACTCGGTCCAGCGTCGCCACCCCGACGGCTCACACTGGATCGACGTGGCTCACTTCGCTGGCAGGGATGACGCGGAGGCGGCGGTCCGTAGGCTCGTCGGCCACGACGAGTTGACGGATGATGACCTTCGCGTGGAGAAGGTCACTCGCGAGATCGTTTGAAAGCGGCACCTTCGTCACGCAGATTCGACACAGCAAGGCGTTGTCTCCCAGGATTCTGATTCGCCTGTATCGAAACCCCGAACCGCAGCTTGCGATCGGCGCAAAGAGGTGCTGCATGACGCGAGTCTGGGTGAAGGCGGCTAGTCACCAGGCGAGCGGCGCGGGCGGATCCGGGATCGGGCTCCCGGATGCTCGGCCGACAGGTCCCGGAGTGCGCGCTTCGCCTCGCGGGGAGAGTCGAACAGGCCCAGTTGCTCCCAGGAGCTCGAGTCCTCGCGCAGGCGTTCCAGCGCGAACGTCCGGCTCTTCCGCGAGGCCCGCCATGCGGTGCCGAAGGGGAAATGGAACGGTACTTTCTCTGGCATCACCATAACCGGCATGGTAACCGGACAGGTGCGAAGGGTTCGCTACTCAGATCCCTCAGGCGCTGACTGCTTCGTACTCTGGATCAGGCCGTCAGCTGCGCGCCGCCGGGGCCTTGACGTAGCAAGTGACGAACCGATGGGGCACCATGGTCGGATGAAGTGGGTACCACCGAGATCGCTGGTGGCGCGGCTGGAGTGGGCGAAAGCGCATCCCTGGATCGCGGGGTTCTACTTCGGGTTGTTCATGTTCATCTTCGGGGCGTTCCTGCTACCCGCGCTGGCGGGTACGAGCGCGGACGTCCGGTTTGAGGTCCTCGTAGGCGCGGCAGGTGGTGCAGCTAGTGGGATGTTCACCGTCCTGGCCCTCAAGCGTGGATGGGAATGGGGGAGGCGACCCGACGCCGAGAACTATCCCGCTCCCACGGCGCGTCGGATGTGGGCCCGCTACTCGGACCGGCTCCTGCTCTGGATGATGCTGCTCGGTGTTGCCTTCACGGTTTCTGCCGTGTTCGGACTCATCACGAGGTCCGACAACTCATGGAGGGTGGCATATGGCATCGCCGTCGGCGTGTGGCTATCCAGCACGACGTGGCGGGAGCACCAGCGTCGCCGGAGCACTGCTTGATCCACTGGTTGATGAAGGGCTACGCGCCCGGCACGCGCCGCCTCGGCCAGCCCGCGACAGCCCTGAATCCTTTGAGTAGCGCTTTCGGCCGGAAGCGACATTCTGCACCGCGCGGCTGTCGCGTCGCTGGAACGCGAGGCCGCCTTCCGGCCGTCACATCGGGGAGCGTCCGTGGCGTTATTCCGGGTAGGAGGCACCAGCGTGGACCAAGCGGTCGGTGTTCGCGCTGTTCGCGGTAGTCCTGGCCCTCGGCGTCGGGTTCGTTGCAGGCTGGTTCGCTCATCAGCATTCGGGCTCGGCGACCGGAACGCTTTCTGGTTATCTCTTGGCGGTCGGAGGACCGCCCGGCGTTGTGCCACGCCCGCTCATTGGTGAGGTCGTCGTCACTGATATCTCTGGTGCTCCGACGGCCACCGTTGTCGTCGGCCCCGACGGCCGGTACTCGGTCGTCATCCCACCCGGGAGCTACACCGTGAAGGGCCGGAGCCCCTCGTGCGACGGCGGACGCACGCTTTGCCTGGGGACGACGCCGGTCAGCGTGAGCGGCGGCGACGTCGTGGCGAACGTCCTCTGCCATCTGCGTTGAGAGGGAAGAGAGTGGGATTCCAGAGTGTCGCTTCGTGACGGAAACGACATCCCTCGCGCCTTTCGGGCGCGTTCGCGAATGTCCTCGGACTCGGGCCCGGTCCCTTCGCGTCACGGCCGGACCTCAGGCGGTCGCCTCGGTCGGCTCCCCGGGGTCGATGCTCTCGCGGTCGCGAAGCAGCCAAACCCACGCGGCGCTTCCCACAGCGATTACGGTCAGCGCGAAGAACGCGGCGCGGTCGCCGAATGCCTGACTCACCGCGCCGCCGGCCGCCGGGCCGATCAGGCCCGAGCCCGCCCAGATCATGTTGAGCAGCACCCCGACGACCGCGACCGAGAAGTGGCCCCGCCGGGCGCCGACCACCCCTAGCGGATAGGTGAGCGCGATCAAGACGCCCGACGACGCCCCCGCGATCGCCAGGAACGCGAGCGTTCCGATGGTCGACGTGCTGAGGGCGGCAAGCGCGATGCCGGCGCCCATCATCAGCGTCCAGACGGCGGCCAGGGGCATCGTGGCGTAGCGATCGGCGTGCCGGGCGGTGAGCGCGCTCATCGCGATGAACGCCACCGAGGCGAGCGAAAGCGCCAGTCCGATGCTGGCCGTCGAGAACCCGTGCTCGTCGAGGCGGAGCGGGACCAGCAGGTCGGCGGTCATCCACATCATCGACACGGCGAGCGTGAGCACGATGCTCGTGAGCATCAGCAGGTCGGCTCCCGCCGCCCGGAGCATGTCGGCCAGCGGCGGGCTCGGCTCCGGCTCCCTTCCGACGGACGACGGCATCACCAGCAGGACGAGCGTCGTCGCGAGCGCTCCGGCGCCGAGTACCCAGAACGGCGCGCCCAGCGAGATCCGCTCTGCGACGAAGCCCGCGAACGCGGGGCCGAGCAGGGCTCCCATCCCGACGACCGCGGTGGTCATCGCGAGCGCGCGCGACGCGTCCTCGCCGGCCGCATCGTGGATCCAGGCGGTGCCCGCGATCCACATCGTCCCCAGCCCGACCCCGAACAGCACGCGCCCCGCGAGGACCACCGGGAACGTGTTCGCCATCGCCAGCGAGAGGTTCGCCGCGGTGATCGAGGCCATGGCCCACAGCGTCATCGTTCGCACGGCGAACCGCCGGCTCAAGGCTCCCGCCGGCAACGACGCCAACAGGATCCCGACGCTCGCAAGAGTGAACACCAGCCCGGCCTGCGTCTCGGTGAGTCCGTAGCGATCCCGTAGGTCGGGGATCAGCGGCGCGATGCCCGCCCATCCGATCTCGGCCGCAAACAGCGCGACGAACAGCACGAGGACGAGCGGTCGACGCATCGGGGCAAAGGGTCCCACGCAAGGGCAGCCCGGCGCCAGTCCGCTCGCTAGGCCACCCTTCAAGCCTGCACGCGTCGACCCTGAGGGCATGGCTGGCCACGAGCTCTCCGCACCCGGGGGCCACGGCGATGATGCCGGCGCTCGCGTCGCAGACGGCTCCTGGCAGTTCGCTCTTCTCATACCGACGAGCGCCGTGAGCCTTCAGGTGCTGGCTCCATCAGATGGTGTCTTGCGGTTCGACTCTGGCCGAAGCCTCACGGCGCTTCCGGCGAGTGCGGTGGTGCGGGGTGCCTGTGGTCGCGACCCGGTGAGCGGGGCGCTAGTGCTCTCCATCCAGATCGAGGGCAGGGGCTCCCTAGGGGCCTTCGGCATCGACGCCACTCCCGGGCTCGCCTGCCATCAGGGCCAGGAGGTCTCCCTCGGAGCAGGCCCGACGGCTCCTGTACCAGATGCCCTCGGGTGAGAGCGTGGACAAGGCGGCCGGGTAGCCGGTTTGGGGTGCCCGGCGGAACCAAGGAGGCCCGGCCATGGCGACCAGGAATAGTCGCGAGGAAACGAACGTCGGTACGAGAAGCCAGGGGGTGACCGAGGTAGTTCCCGAGGCCGACCGCCGACGGATAGGGCCTCGCCTCACGAGCGAGAAGGTGTGGCATGCGCTTGCCAAGACATCGTTCGCCATCCTCGGCTATGTCACGCCGTCGGGGGAGCCGCGATCCAGCGGCGTCGTCTACAAGACCGTCGGACGGCGGATGTACGTGGCGGTCGCACCCGATAGCTGGAAGGCGAAGCAAGTCGCGGCGAGCGGTCGGGTCGCGGTCACGGTGCCGGTGCGCCGTGGCGGGATCCTGTCGCTCGTTCTGCCCATCCCGCCCGCAACCATCAGCTTCCACGGGACGGCGATCGTGTACCCTGCCGGCTCGCCTAAGGTCCGCGCCCTCTTGAAAGAGCTGGGGTCCCTGCTCCCGGCCGAGCGGCGGAACTCTGCCCAACTCATCGAGATCCTCCCGGAGGGGGAGTTCCTCACCTACGCGCTAGGCGTCCCGCTACGGAAGATGCGCGACCCGGCCGCCTCTCAGATGCGCGTGGGGGTGTCCTATGTAGCACCCCGACGAGCAGCGCCCAAAGGTGCGGGTCCTCCTCGGCGTCGATCGGTAGCTCGGCCATCGCGGGGAGGATCACCCTCAGCCCGCCAAGTCCTCCCAGTAGGCCCGTCTCTGGGCCCGCGAGGGGGTCTGCTGCGAGCTACAGAACGGGCAGCAGTAGTCTTCCGCGGCCTTCTCGAAGTCGGACTGCTCAAGCTCGATCCCGCAGACGGGACAGAAGTACGTGAGGACGGAGACTTGCGGTAGGTTGGCCAGCACAGTTACCCCCTTCGCCCGAGTCTCGACCCGTGGGAGTGAGGAGCGGTGGCGGGAGGCGTTGTCAGCGGGTCGCTCGACACGAATCACAGACGGTTCCCCGTTCATCTCCCACCCTAGCAGGCGCCGGATCCTACTCGGCGTCGATCAGCAGCTCGACGGTCGTCGGGACGATGCTGCTGCGGTGCAGGTCTCCTATCTCCCGCGCCCGTTCGGCGTCGTCGCGGATCGTGAGGACGCGAAGCCTCTCGGCTCGGGCGGGTGCGGGGATGGCGGAGACTAGCTCGCGGAGACGCTGGTCGGCCCCTGGCAGGTCCATCAGAGGAAGGCTAGAACGTCAGTGGTCGGGTATCGCGTTTGTCGAGGCGAGCAAAGATTCCCAGGTCAGAAGGGGTGCGAGAGGGGGGATTTGAACCCCCACGCCCTTTCGGGCACCGGATCCTAAGTCCGACGCGTCTGCCAGGTTCCGCCACTCTCGCGCCGGTCAAGGGTAGCCGTTCGGTGGGGTTCCAGGTCCGCCGGGGAGAGCCGATAATCGCGGGTGTGAAGCTCTTCGCTGTGTCCGCCTTGCTCGTCCTTGCGCTCTCGGCTTCGGCTTGCGACCGTTCTGCTTCTCCGCCATCGCCCAGCGTCGTACTGTCGGCGACGATCGGGTCAGCCGTCTTGGCGCCCGTACCCACCGGAGGGGTTGCTGCCCTGGACGTCGGCGTGACCTACGACGCCGTGCCGATGTCGAGGTTCGTACACATGTGGCACCGGCCGGGTGGGGGTCTCGGGTTCTATTTCGATACGCGGAACCCGTTCGGTCGGCAGGCGCCCATGCTCGTCACGGGCGCCACGAATGACCCCGCGGATCCATTCGTCCAGGTCTTGCTGCCGATGAGGCCGAACGGAGCGTCCGGATGGGTCCGAACGAGCGACGTCCGTTTGGTACCTCAACCCGAGCGGATCGTGGTTGACCTTTCGAGCCGAACCCTCCGCCGGTACGTCGGCGACCGGCTCGTCGACAGGTTCAGGGTCGGGGTAGGTACGGCGTCGACGCCGACGACGGCCGGCACCTTCTACGTCTGGGTCCGCGTTCCGCAAGCGGATCCGAACGGTCCGTACGGTGCGTTCGCGCTGGGGCTGTCCGGCTTTTCGAAGGTGCTTCGAGACTGGCCCGGCGGGGGGCGGCTGGCCATCCACGGGACGACGAACCCGGCCAACCGCGGCGAGGCCGTCTCGCACGGCTGCATCCGCGTCTACAACCCCGACATGCTGAAGTTGAGCCACGTTTCGCTCGGCACTCCGGTGATCGTCAAGTCCTAGCGGTCGTCGCCCAGCGGAGCACAGGCGACTCGCACCGGACCGACGGGGTGCGCCTGGGTTCCCGCGGCGTGACGGAGCGTCGATACGACCCACAGGACCAGGATGTCGACCACGAGAGCCACGAACGGCGCTCGCGTTCCGACGATCAGCCCGGTGACCGCGAGGACGAGCGCGAGCCCGCCGAGCGTCCCTTCGATCGCTACGATCGTTCTGCGGGAAGGCACCGTGGTGCCCTTCAGCGACGCCACCCCGTCCGCCCAGCCGCGCACCCCGCTTGCCCGATGATCGCAAGCGCGACGATACCCGTACGGTACGAGCCGAGAAACGGCCAGTCCCACGAGTACGTAACGGCGAAAGACGCGGGATCGTCTCGCGTGCGGCTGAAGGCGGCCAGCCCGAGCCCGAAGACCCGAGCGACCTTTCGCCAAGGTCTACGTCGTCGTGAAGGCCGCCCGCCCTCGGCGCCCCGCGGAGTACCGCGAGGAGATGCGGCCGCGCTGCTCCGTCTGGGCCGATCTCACCGAACGCCGCACCGCGTACTTCGCGGTTCGAGACGAGCTGCTCGAGATCCAGCCGCCGGGTTCGCGTCCGTGGGCGTATTGGGCGATCGACGTCGGCGAACTCCCGAGCTGGCCGCTGGGCGAGCAGGTATGGCTATTCGAGCGCGGCCCGCTCTCACCGGATGAGGAAGCGGCGATTCTCGCCACCGACCGCGTGAGTCCGCAGCCCGCCGCGGCGTTGATACGAGCGAAGCGCAGGGTACCCGAGCGCGCGGCTCGGGTGCCGGAGCCGCTTGCGGTCGATGACGAGAAGCCCGATCCAGCATGGTCTGAGGTATAGGATGCGGCCGTGACCGAGCGGGCGCACCTATCGGCCGCCTACACGGCAGATCGTGCAGCGGCGCTGGCCGGAGTGCCGGTTTCCACTCTCTACTACTGGGCCAAGACCGGTCTGGTCGTGCCCTCGGTCTCATCAATCAAGATCAAGCGTTGGTCTTACCCAGACATCTTGGTACTGCGGCTCGTCGAGTGGCTTCGGCGCGACAAGAATGCCGATGAGGTC
>JBGPKY010000136.1:0-7082 GCA_041486205.1 Actinomycetota bacterium | reverse complement strand
GGCCAGAGAGCGTAGAAGTGGTCGGTGGCGCTGCCCCCAAGCTGCGTCGCTCCGTTTCCCGAGTCGCGGAACGCGGTGAAGGCGCCGACGCTTCCGCCGATCGCGATGGCGAACGCGAACACCGCCGTCGCGATCCGCTTGTTGCGCTGCTTGCGCGCACGGCGGCGTTCGAGTTTCTCGAACGCGTCGAGGGAGGGCTTCGCGCGGTCGCCCGCCTTCTCGAGCAGAGGTCGGTACTCGCTCATGGCTCCAGAGCCTCCTTCAGGCCGGCCCGGCCCTGAGACGAGAGAACGCGGACCGTCACCGGCTTCACGTGCATGATCTCGGCGGCTTCCTCGGAGGAGTAACCCAAGAGGTCGGTCAGGACGAGCGCGGCCCGCTGCCGGGGCGTGAGCTTCGCGAGCGCCCGCGAAACCGCGTCCCGCTCGTCGGCGGCGGCGAACTCGTCGGGGTTCGGCGCTCGACCGCTCAGACGCTCCGCGACTCGCGCAGCGCGCCGGGCGCGGCTGCGGACCGAGTACATCGCCGTCCGGTAGAGGTAGCCGGTGGGACTCTCCATCGCCCGGACCCGGTCCCATCGCTCCCAGACCGCGACGAAGGCATCCTGCATGAGCTCCTCCGCCTCTTGATGGTTCCCCGTGACGAGGAACAGCGCCCTGAGCAGGCGCGTGTGTTCGGCCTGGAAGAAGGACTCGAACCCCTCCGGGGCCCTGGCCCTAGCCGGGCGGTCCGAAACCGCGCTCGCGGGCTCGTTCATCCGGTCCATGAACGCCCCGAGCATGCCCCGCGTTTAGGCGGGGGACAACCTCGAGGACCAAAGGGGTTGACCGCAAGCTCGGGTAGGCTCGGAGGATGTTCGGACGCTCCTGGAAGGTGGCGACGGTCGGCGGGATCCCCGTGAACGTCGACTCGTCATGGGTGTGGATCGCCGTCTTCGTGACCTGGACCCTCTGGGAGCAGTTCTCGGTGCACTACCCGAACGTCTCCAGCAACGCGGCGCTCGGATTCGCGGTATTCGCGGCGGCCCTGTTCTTCGGGTCGGTGTTCCTGCACGAGCTCGCCCACGCGGTCGCGGCTCGACTGAACGGCATCAAGGTGCTAGGGATCACATTGGTTGTGTTCGGCGGGTTCACATCCGCGCGCTCGGAGGAGAAGGGACCGGGACCGGCGTTCCTGATCTCGGCTGTCGGTCCCGGTATGAGCCTCGCTCTAGGCGGGTTGTTCTGGGCGCTGGCCAAGGCCACGGACACCTGGAGCGGTCCGCTTTCAGGGGCACTCGGCTACGTCGGATTCATCAACTTCCTCATGGCTGGGTTCAACGTGCTGCCCGGGCTTCCGCTCGATGGCGGGCGGATGCTCCAGGCGGTGACCTGGCGGATCACCGGGAACCAGAACCGCGGAACCCGCATCGCGTCCCGCGCGGGCATGGCGGTCGGGGGGCTGCTGATCTGCCTTGCGGCTTACGAGAGCGTTGCGCTTCAGGACCTGTTCCGCGGCATCTGGCTCGGGATCATCGGGGTCTTCATCCTCCAAGCCGCACGCGGGAGCGAGCAGTCGATCCGCATCCGCGACCGGCTGGCCGGTGGGACCGTCGCCGACGTGATGACGGCCCCACCTCCGGCCATTCCGGCCGACATGACGCTGTCGGAGGCGCTCGACCGGTTCCTCCGCGGTCACGAAGGTGAGGCGTTCCCGGTTCTGGCCGCCGGGAAGGTGATCGGGATGGTCTCGTTCGGCTCGGCGCGAGAGGTTGGCGCGCGGGACCCGCTGCGGCCGGTCCGAGACGCGCTCATCCCTCTAGATAACGTGCTCATCGCGGCTCCAGACGAACGCCTCGACACCGTGTCCGACCGGCTCGGAGCCGGGCGGGCCGCGCTCGTCCTGCGAGACGGCGAACTGGTCGGGGCCGTTTCAGGTCGGGGCGTCTACGCCTGGGCGACGACCTTACGTTGACCCGCGTGTCGGTGGGCGCGGGTAGCATCGCGCCATGCCCCTTTCGCCCCTCGGAGACTTCGAGCTCGACGTCGCCCAGAGGCAGGTGATCGAGCACCCTTCGGGTGAACTCCTCGTAACCGGACCCGCCGGGACGGGCAAGACGGCCGCGCTCCGCGAGCGTTTCGCAAGGCTGATCGAGGGCGGCGCCGACCCGGAGAGGGTGGCTCTGGTCGTTCGCTCTGGTCGCGACCGCTACGAGGCCCGCGTCGCGTTGCTCGAGCGTCTGCACCGCCCGCTGCCGAGCCTTCGCGTCTCGACCGTCCACGGGCTCGCGTTCCAGGTCGTCTCGCTGCGCTTCGCGGACCTGGGATACCGGGAGCCGCCCCGGGTCCTCTCCGCCGCGGACCAGTTCTCGAAGGTGCAGGAACTGCTCGCCGGAGAGGACCCGGCTCATTGGCCGGCCTACGGCCGGTTGCTCCGTATGCGCGGGTTCGCCGACGAGGTGCGTCAGTTCCTCCTGCGGGCGCAGGAGGCGCTGCTCTCCCCCGACGAGATCGAGTCGAAGGCAGAGGGGGCCGGACTCGCCGGTTGGCGCGAGCTCGCCGGCTTCTACGGCCGGTACCTCGACGTGCTGGGTGGCCTGGACGCGGTGGACTTCGCGGGGCTCGTCGAGCAGGCCGCTCGCGCCGCGCAGCTCCACCAGCCGCTCCTCGACCACATGCTCATCGATGACTACCAAGACGCGACCTTCGGGACCGAGGCGCTCGCTTTCGGACTGCGCGCCTCTAGCCTCGTCGTCGGGGGCGACCCTTCGGCACACGTCTTCTCGTTCCAGGGAACCACCATCGAGCCGTTGTTGCGGTTCGCGGACCGGATGGGGCCGCCCCGAACCGTGCAACCGTCCGAACGCCACCGCGGCGTCGACGTAGCCGTCGAGGCACGGTGCACGAGACACGTTTCCGAGGAGCACGCGGGCGTCGCGCGCGAGCTCAGCCGGATCCACGTGGAAGAGGGCGTGGCCTGGAACCAACTCGCCGTCGTCGTGAGACGGCAGAGCGCGCACCTCGCGGGGTTATTGCGGGCGCTCGACGACGCGGGCGTTCCGCGGCATGCGCCGGAGAGCGGCTTCTCGCTGGCGGCCGAGCCAGCTACGTGGCCGTACATCCTTGCGCTGCAGTGGATCGCGCAGCCGGAGCGACGCGACGAGTTGGCCGAGCCGGTGCTCACCTCCGAGCTCGGCGGCGTGTCTCCGGCGTCGGCGCGCGGCTTGCTGCGCGCTACACGAACGGCAGGCGGCAAGCCTGCCGACGTGTTCGCAGCCACAGGGACGCTCAGCCCGAACGAAGCCGAGACGCTCGCACGCCTGCGCGCGACCCTCGAACGCGCGGAGACCGTCAGCGGTTCCGTCCTCGATGCGTTCCGAACTCTATGGCGGGAGCTCGACTGCTCGGCGCGGATCGTCTCCGAAGCGTCAGCGTCACCTCATGGCCAAGTCGGTCTCAACGCGATCCTCGCGCTCTCGCGAGCGATCGCCCGAGCAGGCGAGTCGGCCGACCCTTCCATAGCGGCGTTCCTCGCGGACCTCGACGCAGGGGGCGATGGTCCGGAGTTCGTCGCGAACGGCGACTCAGCACCCGACGCGGTAGCCGTCCTCACCGCGCACGGCGCCGCAGGGCGCGAGTTCGACACCGTGATCGTCGTCGGAGCTGTCGAGGGTGATTTCCCGAGCCTCTCCCGGCCCGAGCCGATGTTCGACCTGGGAGCGCTGGAGCGGCGCATCTCCCGGTCTGAAAGCAACCGCCTGCGCGTGGCCGACGAACGCAGGCTGTTCGCGATGGTGCTGGACCGCGCGCGCCGCCGGGTGCTGCTCACCGCGAGCGATCCGCACGGCGAAGACTCGATCGAGTCGGCCCGCTCGCGTTTCGTCGAGGAACGCGGCGTCATCTGGAAGGCCGTACCGACCGGGCCGGGCGAGGATCCCGTTTCCGTCGCCGAGGCCGCGGCGTCGTGGCGTCGCCGGCTGGCGGACCGCGCGCGCCCCACCGCGGAGCGTTTGGCGGCCCTCGACGGACTGCTCGCCCTCGGCGTCGACCCTGCGCGATGGTGGTTCCAGCGCGGCTGGACCGACACCGGCAAGTCGCTACACGAGAAGCTCTCAACCTCGTTCTCCCGTCTGGACAAGCTCGAGAACTGCGAGCTGCAGTTCGTGCTCGGAGAGGAGCTTGGGCTCTCGCGACGGGGCGGCTACCAAGCCGGCGTCGGCAAGATCGTCCACGAGATCATCGAGCGCTGCGAGAAGGAGCAGATCGAACGCACCCCCGAAGCGCTCGAGGCGGCCCTGCTCGAGCGATGGGACCCGGCCGCGTTCCCCTCGCTCGCCATCAGCGAAGCCTTCAAGAAGCTCGCCCTCACCCGCATGCTCCCGAACTGGTGGAAGTACTTCGGCGAGATCCCGGCCACGGCCTCGGAGGTCCAGTTCTCCTTCGAGTTCGACGGCGCCGTTGTCAACGGCGTCATCGACCGGATCGGTCCCCACGAGAGCGGCGGGACGCGCATCACCGACTTCAAGACCGGCAAACCCGACAACGCGCCGAAGGCAAAGGACAGCCTCCAGCTCGGCATCTACTACCTGGCCGTCCTGCTGGACGAGGAGCTGGCTCCCTACCGCCCGGTTCGAAGCGTCGACCTCGCGTTCGTCCGGGGACACTGGAAGAGCGGAGACATCGAATGGCAGATCTGGCCGGTCTCTTCCGCAGGCGAGCAGGAGTTCCAGGCGGAGGTCCGCGAGCGACTCTCCGGCCTTGTCGAACGCATCCGATCACTCGACGAATCCGAGACCTACCGCCCGGACCCGAAGGCGGACTGCTACTTCTGCGACTTCAAGACTCTCTGCTCGCTCTACCCGGAAGGGCGTCCGCTCCTCGACGCTGGAAGGCCGACGTGAGCAACGCCGCTCCTCCCCGGGAGATCGTCGAGTTCCTCGGCGCCGAGCCCACGCCGGAGCAGTGGAAGGCGATCTCGATGCCGCTCGAACCCTACGTGCTCATCGCCGGCGCAGGCTCAGGCAAGACGTCCGTGATGGCCGCGCGCGTCGTCTACCTCGCGTTGGTCGCTTCGGGGCGCCTGGAGGCGTCGCACGAAGGCGCGCTGCCCGGAAACATCCTGTGCCTAACGTTCACGAACAAGGCCACCGAGAATCTCGTCGCGCGCATCCGCCGCGCGCTCGCCGTCGTCAAGCTCGACGAGGGTGAGGAACCGGAGATCGCCAACTACCACGGATTCGCCTCACAGGTGCTCGATCGCTACGGCATCCTCGCCGGAATCGAGCCCGGACGCCGGGTGCTTACGCCCGCACAGAGGGTCGAGCTGTGCGCCCGAGTGCTGGACCTGATGACGTTCGAGCACCTGTCGACGACCTGGCAGCCGACCATCGTCGACAACATCCTGTTGCTCGCCGACCAGGCTCAGAACCACTTGGTAGACCCCGCTGAGATCGTCGTGTTCAACGAGGAACGGCTGAACCAGCTCAAGGGTCACCGCTCCGACCGGTCGTACCACGCGGCGCAGGAGCGGATCGAACTCGCGAGGGCGGTCCAGATGTTCATCGACCTGAAGCGCGACCTGGGTGTGATCGACTTCGGCGACCAGATCGCACACGCGTTGCGTGTGGTGCAGGAGAACCCGCGCGTCGCCGAGGAGTACAGGGATCGCTTCACCGCGGTACTGCTCGATGAGTACCAGGACACCAACGTCGCCCAGGCGAGGCTGCTTCGCGCGACCTTCGGCACTGGCCACCCGGTTACGGCCGTCGGCGACCCGGACCAGAACATCTACGCCTGGCGCGGCGCGAGCCTCTTCAACCTGCTGGAGTTCCCGGAGCAGTTCCCAAGGGCAGACGGATCGCCGGCGGCCAAGCTGCCTCTGTACACCAACTTCCGCTCCGGCCGCCTGATCCTGGCGGCGGCCGACACCATCATCGCGCCTCTTCCCGCCGATCAGCGACCCGACCCGGACAAACGGCTCGTCGCCTTCGGGCCGAACGGAGAGGGCGCGGTCGAGATCGTCCGCTACCGCGACGAGGTCCTCGAGGCCGAGGCGATCGCGGCCAAGGCGGCCGAACTGCATGCGGCCGGTGAGCCGTGGCGCGAGATCGCGGTGCTGTGCAGATCGTCCCGGCTGTTCCCATCGCTCCAGCGAGCGTTCGCGAAGGCCGACGTTCCGGTCGAGATCATCGGTCTGGCCGGCCTGCTGAGGATGCCGGAGGTGATCGAGGTCCTCGCTTACGCGCGTGCGGTCGCCGATCCGCAGGCAAGCGTCGCGCTCGGACGGATCTTGCTCGGGCCGCGATACCGCGTCGGCTTCAAGGACCTCGCGCGCGTCGCCGCGTGGGCGAAGGACAAGAACTACGGACTTCGTGAAGAGGATGACGATGTGAGCGAGGAGATGCCGTTCCTCGTCGCCGAGGCTCTGGAGCACCTCGGCGACGTGAGCGGCCTGTCTGACGAGGGCCGCGCACGGCTGGAGGAGTTCGGCGCGGAGCTGGTGGGGCTTCGAGCGCTGGCTCGTCGTCCGGTGGCTGAGTTCCTCGCGGAAGTCATCCGCCGCACCGGGATCCTCTCCGAGCTCGACGCCTCGCTCGACGCGGGCGTCGCGACCGCAACGAAGCGCAACCTCGCCGCATTCCTCGAGGAGATCCACTCGTTCTCACCGCTCGAGGGCGAGCTGACGCTCCGCGGCTTCCTCGGATACGTCGACACGGTCGAGAACCTGGACAAGCAAGAATGGTCACCCGCGCAGCCGAGCGAGATCGATTCCGTCAAGGTCATGACGATCCACGTGGCGAAGGGTCTCGAGTTCAACGCTGTCTTCGTTCCCGGTCTCGCGAAGGACTTGCTCCCGAACGTTCGCATCCAGCACAACCCAGCCGAACGCGGGAAGTCGCTCGACTTCGAGTTGCGCGGCGACGCGAAGATCCTTCCGAAGTACGACGGGGTACTGAACCGCTTCAAGGACGCCCTGCGCGCGCAAGAGCTCATCGAAGAGAGGCGAACCTGTTACGTCGCGCTCACCCGGGCGCGAAGACGGCTGTTCGTCTCGGGCGCCCACTGGTACTCCGAGACGCGGTTCCCGAAGGCGCCGAGCGTCTT
>JBGPKY010000135.1:0-7098 GCA_041486205.1 Actinomycetota bacterium | reverse complement strand
GACTTCACGCCCCGGCGAGCGGTCGTCGGGTGCGAGAGCCACTTCAGCGCGAAGACGAAGCACCCGGAAGCGAAGAGATACGCGAGGGGGATGATGGTGTCATTCACGACGACACCTCATGTTGCGTCCCCACGGCCGGTTTCCTGGGAGTTTCCCGCCGGTGGAACATCTTCAACATCCGGTCGGTGATCAGGAACCCGCTCACCACGTTCGTTGTCGAAGCGAACACCGCGATCGCCCCGAGGATCGTGGCCAGCTTCCCTTCACCTGCTCCTGCGAGTAGCAGGGAACCGACGAGCGAGATCGCCGACAGGGCGTTCGTCAGAGACATCAACGGTGTGTGGAGCAGCCCTGGGACCTTCGTGATCACGGCGTACCCCAGGAACGAAGCCAGCGCGAAGACGTAGAGCCCGATCTCGAGCTTCTCAGTCATCGGCCCACTTCCGCCAACGCCTCGCGCACGCGAGCGTGCACGATCTCGCCTGCACGCGTGACGAGTGTGCCTCTCACGATCTCGTCCTCGAGGTCGATCTGGAATTCGCCGTCCTTCACGAGGTTGATCAGGAAAGCGGCCATGTTCTTCGCGTACATCCGGCTCGCCTCGTGGGGGACGCTCGAGGCGAGGTTCGTCGGTCCCAGGATCGTTATGCGGTTCTCGGTGACGACGCGCTTGTTCGCTCGGGTGAGCTCGCAGTTTCCGCCGCGTTCGGCAGCGCAGTCGATGATCACCGACCCCGGCTGCATCTGAGCCACGGCCTCGGCGGTTATCAGGACCGGAGCAACCTTCCCGGGGATGAGCGCCGTCGTGATCACGACGTCGACCCCTGCGACGACCTGCGCCAATAACTCACGCTGTCGCCGGTAGAACTCAGGGCCGAGCTCCCTCGCGTATCCGCTCTCGTCCTGCGCGTCTCCGGGGCCAAGAGGGAGCAGCACCGCGCGGCCACCTAGGCTCTCGATGTCCTCCTGCGCCGCCGGCCTGACGTCGTAGCCCTGCACGACCGCCCCCAGGCGGCGGGCTGTGGCGATCGCCTGCAGACCGGCAACGCCGGCGCCGATGACGAACACCTGAGCAGGTGGGACCGTTCCGGCTGCCGTCGTGAGCATGGGGAACATCTTCGGGAGCCGATCGGCGGCGAGTATCACGGCCTTGTAGCCGACCACCGTCGCTTGAGAGGACAGCACGTCCATGCTCTGCGCGCGCGTGATACGAGGAAGGAAGTCCAAGGCGAAGGCGATGACCTTGTGCTCAGCGGCTTGGCGAACGCCCACTGGGCAAACGAGCGGGTCGGCCATACCGATGATCACCTGGTCCGGGTGGCAACGCTCTATGTCGTCACGCCCGGCGTCCGGGTTCGCTCCGCAAGTTCGGACCTGCACGACGATGTCGGTCTCGAACACATCCCTTCGGGTCCCGATCGTGGCGCCGTGGTCGACGTAGGCGGCATCTGGAAACCCGGCCGCTTCGCCCGCGCTCTCCTCGATCACCACGTCCATACCCGCCTTGACGATGCCGGGGATGACCGCCGGCACGAGAGCGACACGCGTCTCTCCCGGGAACGTCTCCCGGGGAACGCCCACGAGGAGTCGCTCTTCATCCACGACTCCACCTTCCCGCGCCACCGCGGGGGTGCCCAACGGCGCATGGCCCGGCTTGGGCGGGACGTTCGGTCCGCCGGTCACGGGCCCTGCGGCCCGTGAAACCGGTCAGGCTCGAGCGAGCTCCCGCTGGAGGGCGGTGAGGGGAAGCGAACCTAGCGCGAGCAGCCGGTCGTGGAACGCCGGCAGCGAGAAGTCCGCCCCGAGGCGCTTCGTCGCCTCGGCGCGCTGGCGTTCGATCTCCAGTTGGCCGATCTTGTAGGCGAGTGCCTGGCCGGGCAGGGCGATGTACCGGTCGGTCTCGATCACGGCATCCGTGCGCGGGACGCCGGCCTCCTCGAGCTTCGCGATCGAGTTCTCGCGGCTCCACGCGAACGCGTGGATGCCGGTGTCGACGATGAGCCGCGCGGCACGGTGCGCCTGCGCGTCTAGCATCCCGAGTCGTTCGACGTCGTCGAGGAAGAGGTCCATCTCGTCTGCGAGCCGCTCGCTGTAGAGTCCCCAACCCTCGGCGAAGGCGCTGCCGGCCATGAGCCCCCCGAAGCGCCGGAGCGCGGGGCGGTCACCCATCTCCTGTTCTATCGCGATCTGGAAGTGATGTCCGGGGTTCGCCTCGTGGTACGTGGTGGTCGCGAGGTGATGGAGAGGGCGACTCGCCAGGTCGTAGGCGTTCACGTAGTAGACACCCTGGCGCGAGCCGTCTTCCGACGGCGGCTGGTAGAACGCGAACGGCATGTCCGCCTCGCGGAACTCCTCGACAGCGCGCACTTCGCAGTTGTCGTTCGGCAGCCGCCCGAAGAACGCAGGTGCGGCATCCCATCCGCGGCGCACCTGCTCCTCGGCCATCCGAACGAGCTCCTCGCGAGACGACGCCGTGTTTCGGCCGGTCGCTGCGATCGCCGCCACCGCGGATGCCGCGTCGGCGTGGCCGAGTCGCTCCGCGACGAGGCGACGCTCGTCCTGTATCCGTTCCAGGTCTTCGACGCCGAGGTCGTGAACCTTGCGGGCCTCGAGCGGCAGGCTGGTCCAGGACAGGATCTCCGCGGCGTACATGGCGTCGCCGTTGGGCAAGGCAGAGAGGCCTATCGTCGCGGTCGCCGAAGGCAAGTACTCGCGCAGCGCGCGGAGGTAGCCCTCGTAGGCCGGCATGACAGCTTCGCGGAGCGCCTCTGCGACGCGCTCGCGGCCGGCAACGTCGCTCTCCGGGACCGGTTGGAGCGCCGGAGACTCCTCCGGGGGCAGCGACAGCAGCCGCTCCACTTGCCCGATCGCGCGCTCCACGACGATGACGGGTGAAGTCTGGCCCTGCGCGACACCGCCGCGGGCGACCGCTTCGGTCGCGGTCAGGTACTCGGGAACGGCGCGAAGTCGCGACAGGTAGCGCTCGAGCCGGTCCGGGGTGTCGGCTCGCTGCAGCGAGCCGAGCTCCGCCAGTAGCTGGCCGGGTCCCCAGAGATGGCTCATCGCACTCAGGCGGTCCAGCCGGTGCTCTATGGATGCGAGATCGCGCTCGGCGATCGCCTCGAGCGTGTCGAGGGCCGTGCGAAGGCCCAGGTCTGCGATATCCCGGTCGATGAGCCCAAGTTGCTCGAGGGCTCCGCGGTGCAGGCTCTCGCGGGCCGCCAGACCAGCGTCGCTCGGGTCGGGAAGGCGGTCGTCGAACCGCTCGTCGCCGACCATCGTTCCGAGCGTCGGCTCGGTCGCGAGGAGGCCGTCCCAGTATCGATCGACGAGGTCACGGGCGGCGGTCGCAGGTTCTGTCATGCATTCCTCCTCGGCGGCGTCATGGGGTTTCATCCTATCGGCGGCCGATCGTACGAGGTTCCGAATAGGCGAGCATGCCGTACGCTGGGCGGGATGCCCTCGCCCACGACGCCCCGTCGGGCAGCGACCGCGTTCATCCTCGCCGCCATCGCGCTGGTCGCTACAGGGGCCTGCGGGTCCTCGGTCGGCGCTGGGACCTCCGTCGCAGCCGCCGATCCTTCCGTCGACGTCTATCGCGGCTTGGGGACCTGGGTCGACATCTACGACGGCTCGGCTTGGGCCGACCCGCGCGCGGCCGTGGCCTCGATGAAGGCCCACGGCGTGAGGACGCTGTACCTGCAGACCTCGAACTTCAACCGCGGCCGGGCGTTCGTCTTCCCCACGCAGGTGGGGGAGTTCGTCGACGCAGCGCATGAGGCGGGTTTGAGCATCGTCGCGTGGTACCTGCCGGGGTTCGATGATGTGGGGCGCGACGCGCGGCGCAGCCTGGCGGCCATCCGCTTCCGGACTGCGGCCGGGAACGGGTTCGACTCGTTCGCGCTCGATATCGAGTCGCCGACCGTGCGCCCGCCCTCTGCTAGAACCACCGCGTTGCTCGACCTCTCATCGCGGATCCGCTCCGCTGCTGGGACGGAGTACCCGCTCGGTGCGATCATCCCCTCGCCGCTCGGCATGCAGGCGAACCCCCACTACTGGCCGCGCTTCCCCTACACGCAGTTGGACTCGACGTACGACGTGTTCCTGCCGATGACCTACTACACCTGGCGCGTCAAAGGGATGGCGGGCGCGCACGACTATACGGTGGGCAACGTCGACCTGATCCGCGAACAGACCGGAGATCCCACCGAACCGATCCACGTCATCGGGGGGATCGCGAACCAGGCGAGCGTTCCGGAGACGACCGGCTTCGTCCATGCCGTCCGCGAGCGCGGGATCATCGGCGCGAGCTACTACACCTTTCCCATGATCCGCTCGGAGCAGTGGCCGTTGCTTCGCCAGATCCCTGCGAACCCCGCCGAGTCGCCGGCGCTACCGCTCGCGCTTCCCTTCGCCGACCCCTTGGGCGATGTTCCCGGCGGTGATCGGTCCCATCCGAAGGAGCTCGTGTACACGACGGGAGGTATCTCCGGAGCTGCGATGCTTTCGTTCGACGGATTCGACGTGCAGCGGGGCGAGGTCGCGATCTACGTGAACTGGCAGCTCGTCGGCCACATCGGGCCGGGAACCGACGGCGACTGGAGCGGACCGCGAACGCGGACGATACCGGCGAACGTGCTCCACAACCTTCTTGCGAACACGGTGTCTTTCGTGGCGAAGGGGAACTTCCCCGATTGGAGCGAGTGGGGCGTGCGCTCGGTCGACCTGGTTCCGGTGTCGCCCTAGCCGCTAAAGGCCGACCGGCTGGCGGACCACCGTCTTGAGCCGCTCCGGCGCAGTGCGGCGCGGGTCGGACAGGTAGATCTCGTGATGCTTGCCCCGCAACGGGTAGTCGTGCTCGGCGATGAAAGCATGAACCTTCTCTATCGTCGGTCGCTCGTCGGCGTACGAGCCGACGTGCAACATCTGCGCGCATAGCCCCTCTCGGAACGGTTCTAGCCGCAGACGCCGCAGGGACGCGCTGGGGTGCTTCTCCTTCGCCTCCGACACGGCGCCGCATAGGCGCTCTTCGGTCACCGTCGGCGGTTGTGCCACCATCGCTGTCCATTTCCATGCCCGCCGTTCCTCCAGCGAGAACGGGGCGCATCCCTCTACCCACCAGAGGGTTTCGAGCGGCATGACCGTGTAGTCGTCGGCCTGATCGATCCGCTTGATCGTGAACTTCAGCGCGTAGGAGACGGCGAAGAGCCCTTCGATCGCCTCGGCGTACGCGCGGGAGCTCTCAGGGTCCCCGCGACCGTCCACCATCAAGAAGCTCATCTCGGGGACGTCGACGAGGACCGGCTGGTCCTTCGGTGGGAAGTACAACCGCCGCATCGCTCGTTTCAGGTCGAGTTTGGCCACGGGCGCGCTCCTCTCCGTCCTCAAGCTAGCCATGGGACCGGCGACGCTGTTAGGGGCGAACGGCCCGTCCCGGCCGTGCCCTCAGGCAGAGCTCCGGGCGATCCGGACCGGCGGTGCATCGTGAGAGACTTCGCCCTACGCGGAAGAGGGATCGAGTGGACGAGGTCGCCAATGCCTCTGAGGTGAGGCTTCCCGCGAAGGTTGTGGCCGCCGTCGGGCTCACCTCGCTAGCTCTCGTGACGCTCCTATGGGTGCGAACCGAGAAGTTGCTTCCCTCCGATCCGCGTTTCCTCTTCCCGGGGGATCACCACATCTATCAGTTCATGTCCGAACATCGGCTCGGCGGATTCCACGTCGCGCCTTGGTGCTGGCGGATACTCGTTCCTCTTACGGTTCGGCTTCTTCCCTTCTCGACGGTCGCCGGGTTCCAGCTGATCGCGTTCGTGAGCCTGTGGGCGGCGGGGATCGGCACGTACTTCATATGCCGGAAGCTAGGGTTCCGGCCGGAGGTTGCGATGCTCGGGGTGCTCCTTTTCTTCGGGCTCTCGTTCGCGGCGAGATGGAACGTCTATGACTTCTGGCTCACCGATGCCATGGCCTTCGCGCTCCTGGCCGCCTCCATGGCGTTCCTCCTGTCCGGAAGAGATGTTGCTTTCGCCGTTTGCCTAGGGCTCGGGGTGTTGGCCAAGGAGAGCGTGATCTTCGCGCTGCCCCTTTACTACATGTTCCGCAGGGATCGCCCCTTGGATGGCCGCGCCGCGGTCCGGATGCTGTTGGTGGGTCTGCCGGCGATAACGGTGCTCGTAGCCGTTCGCTTCGGGATCCCGGCGTGGAACTCGAACTTCTCTTACACGCACTCCTTGCCGAAACCGATCGCCGCGAACGCTAGGACCTTGCCCGACTACTCGTTCCTGGCAGTCGCGCGCGGCGCGATCTCCGAACGCCTCGCTTCCTTGGGATCGACCGTCGTTCGCACCGTGTCGGCGTACGGCCTGTTGGTCGGGATCTTGCCGTTCCTCGGCGGGCGACGGGCGCTTCGGATGGCGGCGACGTTCTCGCCGTTCCTCGCGCTGGTCTACGCCCAGCTGCTGTTCGCGCTGAACACCGAGCGCTTGCTGGTGCTCGCCTTCCCCGCGGTGATCCCGCTGGCTCTCTGCGGTGTCGAGAACCTGCGCGACCGCGGCGTGTCGTTCGGCGCGCTCGCGGCCACGGCCGCCGCGTCCTTCGGGCTCAACCTGATCTCCACCACGGGGATCGCGCCGAACGTCTCGTGGCAAGCGGCGGCGACAGCGGTCTGTCTCGCGCCTGCGCTGTGGCTCCGGAGGGGCTCGTACCGCTAGCATGAACCCCTTGAAATCGACGGGGGGATCCATGCTGCTCGAAGGGAAGAAGCTGCTGATCACCGGGGTGCTCACGCGGGACTCGATCGCTTACGCCGCTGCGCAGGCCGTCCAGGAGCTAGGTGGCGAGATCGTCCTCACGTCGTTCGGTCGTGCGATGGGCCTCACCGAGAAGAGCGCGAGGCGGCTCCCCCGGGCTGTCGAGGTGCTGGAGATGGACGCGAATGACCCCGACCAGATCCAAGCCGTTCACGACGATCTCGAGAAGCGCTGGGGTCGGCTCGACGGTTTCCTCCATGCGATCGCGTACGCGCCTACGGACGCTCTTGGCGGGAACTTCCTCTCGACGCCGTGGGAGAGCGTAGCGACCGCGATACGGACGAGCGCCTTCTCG
>JBGPKY010000134.1:0-7131 GCA_041486205.1 Actinomycetota bacterium | reverse complement strand
TAGCATCGCGGGGTGATCCGCCCCCTCCGCTTCCCCGCCGTCGCTCTGGTTGCCCTGCTCCTGTTGTCCGCGTGCAGCAAGGCCGTCTCCCCGGCGGCGACCGTCAACGGCGCGAACATCACGGACGCGCAGCTCTCCGCGGACGAGGTGAGGTTCAGCTTCCTTGCCGGGCTGAGCCAGCAGTCTTGCGGCACGAAGGTTGGGACCGAGACGCAGGATCAGGCCTGTGCGCGCTTCACCCTCGCGAACCTCATCCAGGAGGACATCGTCAAGGCGTACGCGGCAACCAACAAGGTGACGGTCAGCGACGCGACCGTCACGACTGCGATCTCACAGCTCGAAACGAGCATGGGCGGAGCACCCGCGCTCGACGCGAAGCTGAAGACGGTCGGCCTGACGCGCACGGACCTCACCGCGCTCGCGAAGCGGCTGCTGCTGTTCAACGAGGTCCAGAAGTCGATCGGGGCGAGCAAGGTCACCGATGCTCAGCTGCAGGCCTCCTACGACGGAAGCAAGGCGCAGTTCACGCAACTCCACGCCGCGCACATCCTCGTGAAGACCAAGGCGGAGGCCGTCAAGATACGCGCGCAAGTCACCGCGAAGAACTTCGCCGACCTGGCGAAGAAGTTCTCGATCGACACGGGCTCGGCGGCGCAGGGCGGTGACCTAGGAACGGTTCCCGCGTTCGGCGCAGGGCTCGACCCGACCTTCGTTCGGGCGGCGCTCGCCTTGAAGCCCGGCCAGATCAGCCAGCCGGTCCAGACGAAGTTCGGCTGGCACATCATCATGCTCATCTCGGCGGACGTGCAGCCGTTCGATCAGGTGAAGGCCCAGCTCCTCGCGCAGCTCTCCGGGCAGGCTTTCCAGATCTGGCTCATGGATCAACTCAAGGCCGCGAAGATCACCGTCAACCCGAAGTACGGGAAGTTCGACCCGGCAACCGGAGGGATCGTCCCGATCACGAGCACGGCAACCGGTACCCAGTCCGCCGTCCCGAGCTCGAGTCCCACTTCGAGCGCGTCGGGAGCCCCTGCCTCGCCGTGACCGAACGCGAGGGCGACGAGCTGCTCGCCCACGTTCCCGAAGGTCCGGTCCCCTCCTCTCAGCACGGCGAACGGCTGCTCGATCTCGTCCGCCTCATGGCCCGCCTTCGAGGTCCGGGCGGATGCCCGTGGGACCGCGAACAAGACCACGAGAGCCTCGCGCGGCACCTGCTGGAGGAAACGCACGAGGTTCTGGAGGCGATCGACTCGGGCGACCGGGAGCGGCTGCGCGAAGAGCTCGGTGACATCCTGCTCCAGGTCGCGTTCCACGCGCAGATCGCGGCCGACGACGGAGCGTGGGACGTGGACGACGTCGCGAGGGGGATCGTCGAGAAACTGATCCGCCGCCACCCGCACGTGTTCGGCGAGGTCGAGGTCTCCGGCGCCGACGAGGTTCTTCTCAACTGGGAACGGATCAAGGCCGACGAGAAGGGCGAGCAGCCTGTCGAGCACGATATCCCCTCGACGCTGCCCGCCCTGGCGAGGGCGTCGAAGGTGCAGCGCCGCGCCGCCGGCTGGGGTTTCGACTGGCGGACGAAGGAAGGCGCACTCGCGAAACTCCGCGAGGAGGTCGACGAGCTGGCGAAAGCCGAGACGGCCGAGGACGCCGAGGAGGAGCTGGGTGACGTGCTCTTCGCCGCGGCCGCCGTCGCGCGCAAGCTCGGAGTCGACCCCGAATCGGCCCTTCGCCGCACCACCACCAAGTTCGCCGCACGTTACGAGGCCACGCTGGAACGCGCGCGCTCCGAAGGCCTGAATCTCGCCTCTCTAGATGAGGACGCGCTCCTCGCCTATTTCCGCGGGCAGCGCTGAAGGGTCCCCGTTGTCCCGCGGTGGGACCTCTGGCGTAGGCCGCTCGCGTGCCCTAAGAATCGGCCGTCGTGAGGACTGGGCTCGGGCCCCCCTATGCGCCGATGACTCTTGTGGATGGTCGCTGCCCGGCTACAACGAGCGGGACCGGAGCATACGAGGGGGATGGATGAGCGCAGCGGAGGTGAGACGTCCCGCCAGACGCGGGCGGACCGATCCGCTCAGCCGGGACGTTCTGTTCCGGCAGGTCGGAGCGCTCGTCGGTGTCGTGCTCCTGGGTTTCCTGTCGATGAGCATCCGCCAGGTGTCCCAATCGAAGGCGGGGACGGTCGTGACGGCTTCTACGCTGACCGTCGGGACCGTTGCGGCCGCCATCCTCGTTCCGTGGCATCGCGTGCCCGCGTGGGTGCACCGGCTGTTGCCGTTCGTGTTCCTCTGCGCGACCTATCTGACCACGAGGGCGACCGGCGGTCCGGGATCCGACTACGCGCAGCTGGCCTTCCTACCTGTCTTGTGGGTAGCGACGTACGGGGGAACCTCCGAGGTCGTGGCCACCATCGGAGGCGCGGCCATCGTCCTCGCGCTCCCGCTGGTCGGCGGAGCCCCGACGGAGCAGGAGTGGTTGCGCGTCTTCTCGTTGATCTGCGCGGGGAGCGCTCTCGGGTTCGTCGTTCACCGGTTCTTCTCCGGGATCCGGCACCAGACGAGCCGGCTGCGGTTCCTGGCGGGGACCGACCCCCTCACCGGCGCCGCGAACCGGCGGGCGTGGGACGAGGAGCTCGCCGGCGCGATCGTCCGCGCGGATCGCGACGGATGGTCGCTGTCGGTCGCCTTCCTCGATCTCGACGACTTCAAGGGGTACAACGACCGATACGGCCATCAGACCGGAGACCTTCTGCTGAAGGAGGTGGCGGCGGCGTGGCAGGCGACGCTCCGCGCCGGCGATGTCCTCGCCAGGATCGGGGGGGACGAGTTCGGCGTGCTGCTTCCCGGATGCGGTCGGGAGATGGCGACGACGATCGCCGAACGCCTGCGGGCATCCGTGGACGCGGTCCGGTGTTCGATCGGAGTGGCCACTTGGGACGGGGGCGAAACGGCCGACCAACTCCTGGCCAGAACCGACGCCGCGCTTTACGAGGCGAAGCAGCAGGGACGCGACCGCGTCGTCGTTGTCCTGGCAACTACCGGGCCCTCTCACGATGGTCCGGGGATCATCATCCCGGACCCCGTTTTCCGGGCATCGGAGCCTCCAGGTCCCGCGGCGGCCTGAACGCCGGTTCCCGATCGCGTGTACACGGCGAGATGCCAGATGAAGCGGCGGCGCTCGCTCCTCAACGGATGGAAGCCGGCAGCTTGGACGCGCGAGTCGATCTTGGCCACGTCGTGGACGAACACGCGGAAGCCGCCGAACTTCTTGTCGCGCAGCCGATACCAGACGTTCGCCCACGCGGTCTGGAACCTCGCGATCGCCCCGGCGAGTCCTTCCGAGGGCGGTGTCGTGAACGCGTAGACGAACCCGGCCGCGCCCAGCGAGTTCTCCACGAGAGCGTCTATGTCCGGGTAGCAGCAGTAGACGCGGTTCAGCACGACGACGTCGGCCGGCGGCAGCGTGACCTTCGAGCCGTCGCCGGGGACGAAGGTCATCCGATCGGCGACGCCCCGTTCCTGGGCGAGCCGCGTCCCCTCCGCGATCGCCTTGCGCGAGAGCTCGACTCCGCTCGCTCGCGCCGCGCCGCGCCCGATCGCCTCGATCGCGAGATCCCCGATGCCGCATCCGACGTCGAGGAGGGTTCGGCCCTCGAGTCCCGCTTCCGTGAGCGCTTCCAGTAGTGGCGCCGTGACGCCGGCGACCGTGGCCCTCTTCTTCGCCTGAGCCGACCAGTGCCCGACCCAGTCGTCGAAGCAACAGTCGCGGGGTTCCTGCTCGCCGGTGGGTTCCACGACCGGAGCTTGCCCGCGCGGCGCGGGCGAAATCAAGGGTTCCACGCTGATCCGGGGCTAGAATCGGGGCCCCATGCCCGCGATCGTTTCCCTCGCCGCCCGTGAGATCCTCGACTCCCGAGGTGATCCCGCGCTCGAGGTGGACGTTCGGCTTGCCGACGGATCGCTCGGCCGCGCGGCGGTCCCCTCCGGCGCCTCGACCGGCGAGCACGAGGCGGTCGAGCTCCGAGACGGCGACACCAAACGCTTCGGAGGCAAGGGAGTCTTGCGCGCGATCGCGAACGTCACGAACGTGATCGCGCCGGCTGTCGCCGGGCGGGACGCGCTCGACCAGCGGGGACTCGACGGGTTGCTGCTGGACCTCGACGGTACGGCAGCCAAGTCGAACCTCGGGGCGAACGCCCTCCTCGGCGTCTCGCTGGCGGTGGCGCACGCGGCGGCTGCGAGCGCAGATCTGCCTCTCTACAGGTACCTCGGGGGATCGAACGCTCACGTGATGCCGCTCCCGCTCATGAACGTCATCAACGGCGGGGTTCACGCCGACAACGAGTTGGAGCTCCAGGAGTTCATGCTCGCGCCCGTCGGCGCGGCGTCGTTCTCGGAGGCGCTGCGATGGGGCGCCGAGGTGTACCACGCCTTGCGGTCGATATTGAAGGAGAAGGGACTCTCCACCGGGGTCGGCGACGAGGGTGGGTTCGCGCCTCAGATCGCGACCGCGGCGGAAGCGCTGGAGTTCCTCGTTCGCGCGATCGAGGCCGCCGGGCTGGAGCCCGGCGACGAGGTCGCGCTGGCGATGGATCCGGCGTCGAGCGAGATCTTCCGTGACGGCGTGTATCGCTTGCAGGGCAAGGAGAACAGCTCGGCCGACATGATCGCCTTCTGGAAAGGCCTGCTCGATTCGTTCCCGATCGTGTCGATCGAGGACGGGCTCGCGGAGGATGACTGGGAGGGCTGGTCCGCGCTGACGAGCGAGATCGGCGGCCGCTGCCAGCTGGTCGGCGACGACATCTTCGTCACGAACCCGCAGCGATTGGCCCGCGGTCTTCGCGAGGGCGTGGCGAACGCGATCCTCGTCAAGGTGAATCAGATCGGCACGCTGACCGAGACGCTCGATGTGATGGAGATGGCAGCGACCGCATCCTACGGCCGGGTCGTCAGTCACCGCTCCGGCGAGACCGAGGACGCGACGATCGCCGACCTCGCGGTCGCGACGAACGCCGGCCAGATCAAGGCGGGCGCTCCGGCCCGCGGCGAGCGCACTGCGAAGTACAACCGCCTGCTTCGCATCGAAGAGGAGCTGGGCGAGGCTGCGCGCTACGCGGGCGGTTCCGCGGTTGCGGGGAGCCGCGAGTGAGCGTTCGAGCGACGACGATCGAGCGTACGCGCCCGCGCCTGACCGCCCGGGCCGCCGCGCTCCTCATCGTCCTCGCGCTGCTCGCGTTCTTCGCCATCTCGCCGGTGCGCGAGCTTATGGACGAGCGAGCGAAGGTCGCCCTTCTCGAGCGCCAAGCCCAGACCCTCGAGAACGCGAACGCCGATCTGCGCACCGCCATCGCGAAGCTGCACGACCCGAACGAGCTCGAGCGCCTCGCCCGCGCATGCCTCGGCATGGTCATGCCCGGCGAGACGGCCCTCGTGACGGTCCCGAAACACGGGGCGCCCGCGCCCGCTTCCTGTTAGTAGCCGTTCAGCGGACGAAGAAGTGCATGCCGAGCCACGCCCACCCTGTGACGACCCCCACCCGGCCGGAGCGGGTTCGCATCACGCGACCCAGCAGCGCGCCGAGGGTCGGGATGGGCGTGCGCCCAACGTAAGCGAGGAGTTGGATGCCGGTGCCGATCGCGGCCATCAGGACGTAGCCCGCGATGGTGAAGTCGTGACTGCTCATCGCTATCGCTCCAGCAGGAACAGGCCGAAAGCGAGCCAGGCCGCGAGGAAGATCGACCGGCCGGCGTGCGTCGCGAGTACCGGGTTCATCAGCACGCTGATCGTCGGGTGCGCCTGCGAGCCGCGCGTGAGCGAAGGCTGGAGGAAGAGATTCGTCAGTTCCCACAGCCCGAGGGATACGAAGGCCGCTGCCCATACGAGGACGCCGGACCGCCCGATCCTCTGATGCTCGAGCGGCGGGCGCTGCGGCTCTTGCCAAGCTACCCCGACCCCCAAGGCCGCCGGAGCGAAGACCGCGAGAGAGACCGGCCACGAGTAGCGAGCGAAAGTCCCGACGATGACGACATAGGAAAGCCCCACCATCAGCGCGACGGGCGAGAGCCGCACGTACGCGACGGCGCGGCGAAAGAGCGTCGAAGTTGCCGGCGCATCGGAGCCGCTCCCGTCGGCGGGGACCCCGGATCGTTCTTGTCGACGACGGCGGATGGCGTCCAGGCCGAGAGCCAGCGCCACCGTGAACAGGAGCGTCCCGTGGACGACCGGGTCGCCCGATATCAGATCGAAGAACCCCGCGAGGACGAGGACGGGGATGACGGGCTCTCGCAACGCCCGCGCGATCGCGCCATCTGCCTTCGCGCGGCGTCCGAGAAGATCGGGTTCGGTCGCGTCGTTCACGCCCACCGAGACTTTCCACAGAGATCGTCCTGCCGGTCGCCGCTGAGCTTACCCTCCCGGCAGGAATACGCGGAAAGACGCCCCGCCGCCCGCGCGGTCCTCTACCCAGGCGCGGCCGTGATGGAGCTCGGTGAAGCGTGCGACGAGCGCTAGGCCCACACCGACCCCCGGCGAGTGGTTCGAGGCGCCGGGGCCTTGGCGGAAGGGCTCGAAGATGGCTTGGCGGAACTCCTCCGGCACACCCGGCCCCTCGTCTTCGACGGCGATGAGTACGCCGCCGTCCTGAGCCCAAACGCGAACCCAGACTCGAGATCCCGCTGGAGTGTGTCGAACGGTGTTCGCGAGGAGGTTCTCGACGATGCGTTCGACCTTCGCGCCATCTGCGGGAACGACGACTGCCTCAGCCTCGACGACGAGCTGGCGACCGCCCGGCATGTCGGTTTCGCTCACGAGATGGTGCACCAGGGCTCCGACGTCGGTTTCGCGAAGCTTCGGTTCGATGATGCCGCGGGCGAGGCGGTCGAGGTCGAGAAGATCAGCGACCATGCGATCCAGCTTGCGGGAGTTGGACGCGATCCGCCGGGCGAGATCTCGGACATCCGACTCCTCGAGCTGCATATCGTCGCGTTCGAGCGTGACGGCTAGCCCCAGGATCGCCGCGAGCGGCGTCCTGAGGTCGTGGGATACGGCCTGCAGGAACGTGTTCTTCATGTCGTCCAACATGCGCAATCGCTCTGATGCGTCGCGCTCTCTGACGAGTGCGTTGTTCAACTCC
>JBGPKY010000133.1:0-7256 GCA_041486205.1 Actinomycetota bacterium | reverse complement strand
CTCGTCGAGGAAGCGATCGGAGAGTTGGATCTTGAGTCCGGCCGAACGACGGTGGTTGTCTTCGGCGGAAGTCAGGGCGCGCTGCACTTGAACCGTGCGACGGCCGGGGCGCTCGAGCTGCTCGCGGATCGTCGTGATCTGCAGGTCGTTCTTCTCACCGGCCCCGCTCACCTGGAGGCGACCGAGCGTGTGCTCCCACGCGACTCGGCTCTTCGCGTTCGCGCTTTCGCTTTCCTCGATCGGATGGAGCTTGCGTACGCGGTCGCGGATCTGGTCGTCTCGCGCGCCGGTGCGACGACGTGCGCGGAGGTGGCGGTCTGTGGCTTGCCGTCGGTCTTGATCCCCTATCCCTACGCGACCGGGCGACACCAAGAGGCGAACGCTCGCGCGCTGCAGAGAGCTGGGGCCGCCGTCGTGATGATGGACGACGCGGTCTCACCTGCATCGCTCGCCGATCGGATAGTCGAGTTGGTCGGCGATCGATCCCGTCTGCGATCGATGGGCGAGCGAGCGGAGAAGTGGGCGAAGCCCGACGCCGCCGAGCGTCTCGCCGACGTGGTAGCGGGAGCGGTTCGATGAATGACCCGTATCAAGCGCCCGCTGGGAGCATCCCGACCCTCGACGTCCCCGATCTCGTGGCCGTGCGACGCGTTCACATGATCGGCCTCGGGGGAGCCGGCATGAGGAATCTCGCCAAGCTGCTGATGGCTCGCGGAATCCAGGTCACCGGCTCCGACCTGAAAGAGTCGAAGGGCCTGCTCCAGCTGCGGGACCTGGGAGCCGGTGTGTTCGTCGGGCACGCGCTCGAGCAGGTGGGGGATCCCGACGCGGTAGTGATCTCCAGCGCGATCCCGGGTCGCAACGTTGAGCTGGTCGAGGCGCGCCGTCGTGGTTTGCCCGTGTGGGCTAGAGCGCAAGTGCTGGCCGCAACCGCGCGGGGCAAGCGGACCATCGCGGTTGCAGGCACGCACGGCAAGACCACGACCACTGCGATGACAGCGCTCGTCCTGGACCGTGCGGGGTTGGATCCGACCTTCGTCGTCGGCGGAGAGCCGAACGAGACCGGCAGCGGCGCCCGTTCGGGAAGGGGAGATCTCTTCGTCGCCGAAGCGGACGAGAGCGATGGTTCGTTCCTGCTGCTCCACCCCGACATAGGGATCATCTCCAACGTCGAGGTCGATCACCTGGACTTCTACCACGGCGGCCTGCCCGAGATCGAAGCGGCCTTCTTGGCGTTCGCGGAGCGGAGCGCGTGCGTCGTGGTGTGCGCAGACGATCCGGGCGCGATGCGCATCGCCGCGGCCACCGGAAGACCCGTCGTGACGTACGGGACGGCGGAGGGAAGCGACATCCATCTCTCGATCCACTCCGTCGGGCCCGGCGGCGCCGAGGGCCGGCTGACGCGTGGCGGCGGAACCGCCGAGCTCCGGTTGTCGGTCGATGGCAGACACAACCTCCTCGATGCATGCGCGGCGATCGCGGCCGCCGGCCTGGTCGGAGTCCCACTCGCGACCGCCGTCGAGGCGCTCGTGTCGTTCACGGGAGTTCATCGGCGGTTCGAACATCGGGGATCGGAGAGGGGCGCCGACTTCTACGACGACTACGGCCACGTGCCAACCGAACTAGCCGTCACGCTCGACGTCGCTCGCAGAACCTCCCCGCGCAGGCTCGTCGCCGTGTTCCAACCGCATCGCTACTCGCGAACGCAGGCGCTCTGGCGCGAGCTCGGAGAGAGCCTGGTCGAAGCCGACGTCATCGTGGTCACCGATGTCTACGGCGCGGACCAGGACCCGATCCCGGGTGTGACCGGGAAGTTGGTCGTGGACGGGATCGGCTTGGCCGCGCCGGGGAAGAGGATCGTCTATCTGCCGCACCGGCCGGACGTCGTGCGCTTCCTCGAACGCGAGGTCCGAGAGGGCGACCTCGTGATAACGATGGGGTGCGGAGACGTGTGGATGCTCGGCGACGCCACCCTCGAGCGGATCCGGGAGAGCTCGTGAGCGGCGACATCCGACGAGCCGAGGCGATCCTTCGTTCGGCGTGCGGAGACCGCGTGCGCACCGGGTTCTCGATGGCCCCCCTCACGACTTTCCGGATCGGCGGCCCGGCGGCCCTTTACCTCGAACCCGAGAGCGAACGCGATCTATCTGCCGTAGCCGAGGCGGTCGGCGAGACCGGCATCCCATCTCTCGTCGTCGGCAAGGGTTCGAACATCCTCGTTTCAGACGAGGGGTTCGCCGGTCTGGTGCTGCGTCTAGGGAAGGGCTTCCGATGGGCGGCTCGGAGCGGCGACCGCCTGACGGCGGGTGGAGCGATGCCGCTCCCCGCGCTTTCGGGAGTCGCGTTGTCCCACGGCCTCGCAGGTCTCGAATTCGGGATCGCGATCCCGGCCTCCCTCGGAGGTGCGGTGCGGATGAACGCGGGTGCTCACGGTCGCGAGATGGCCGAGATCGTGGAGTCGATGGACGTCTTCTCGCTCCCGTCGGCCGCCGCGCGCTCCATGCCTGCCTCCGACGCCGGGTTCCGCTACCGAAGATCCTCGCTCTCCGCTGACGACGTGGTCATAGGTGCCACCGTGCGACTCGAGCCGGGTAACCCGGCCGTCATCCGAACGCTCATGGCCGAGGCCCGGGACTGGCGCCGGCGCACGCAGCCCCTCGCGGAGCCCAACTGTGGAAGCGTCTTCAAGAACCCGCCCGGCGATCACGCCGCTCGTTTGATAGACGAGGCCGGACTCAAGGGACTCGCCGTCGGCGGTGCGACGGTTTCGATGAAACACGCGAACTTCATCGTGACATCGCAAGGTGCGCGCGCCGCCGACGTCGTCGAGCTGATCAGGAAGGTGCAGGACGCCGTCGCGGCCCGATCCGACGTCTTCTTGGAACCGGAGGTGCATCTCATTGGCCACTTCGATCTCGCGGCGCGCTGAGGGAGCCCCGTCGCTTGCCATCGCGCGCCCGACGCTGCGAACCGTAGCGTTCGGGGCCCTCGCATTGACCCTCCTCGCGGCGGCGGCGTTCCTCGTCTCGCGCTCCTCGCTCATGCACGTGCGGCGCATCGAGGTTTCGGGTCTCTCCCATCTTTCGGCGCCGCGGGTGATCCGCGAATCGGGCATCAGCCTTAGCTCGAACGCGTTATGGCTTGACCCGGGTACGGCGGAGTCTTCGCTCGAACAGGATCCCTGGGTGGCGGAGGCAACCGTGGCGCGAGCTCTCCCATGGGGGGTTCAGATCCATGTGGTGGAGCGTGTGCCCGTCGCCCAAGTGGTTTCGGGGACCGGCTACGAGTTGATCGCGGTCGATGGCACGATCCTGGGCGTGGAGACCCGGAACCCGGGTCTGCCGCGCATCGTCGGGACGCTGGCGCCTGAGGGTGAGACACAGGCTCCGGATCCCGAGGGAGCCGTTCGGGTAGTGGGATACCTCGACGCCGACCTGAGATCGATGGTGACGGACATCGGCGTCAACGCCAGCGGCGCGGTGCAGATCCACCTTCATGGAGGCATCGAGGTCAACCTCGGTGAGCCGTTCGAGATCCGCAGGAAGGTCGACGCTCTGACTTCCGCGCTCCGATGGGCCAGGAGCCAACATGCTCGAGTGAGGTCCGTCGACGTCAGTGCTCCCGAAACGCCCGCCGTACGCTTCGCCGCTCCCTGATCCCGAGCGCTTTTTGACGCGCCGGATTATGTCAGGGGATCGAACAACCCAGGACTGCGATGTCTTGACGGACCAGGGGTTTGATAGTAGCGTGGCGAAGTCAACGTGAAGTACATATAACAATAAACTTCTAGTTTAGGTTCATCGTCGAGAGATAAGGAACGGCGTTTTCCCAGGTAGATCCGGGGGCAAGTAACCCGGGGAAGCGGAGGTCATAGTGATGGACACTCCTCAGAACTACCTCGCCGTCATCAAGGTTGTCGGTGTCGGCGGCGGGGGTGTGAACGCGGTCAACCGCATGATCGAAGGCGGCCTCCGAGGCGTCGAGTTCATCGCGATCAACACGGACGCCCAAACGCTCTTGATGTCCGATGCCGAGGTGAAGCTCGACATAGGCCGCGAGACGACGCGGGGTCTCGGTGCCGGCTCGGACCCAGAGGTTGGACAGCGCGCCGCCGAGGAACACACGGACGAGATCGAAGAGATCCTCAAAGGCGCCGACATGGTGTTCATCACCGCCGGAGAGGGCGGAGGGACCGGCACCGGCGGCGCGCCGATCATCGCGCAGCTCGCCCGCGATCTGGGTGCGCTCACGATCGGCGTCGTCACACGGCCGTTCGGCTTCGAGGGCCGCAAACGCGCGACTCAGGCTGACGTCGGGATCACCGACCTGAAGAAGGCCGTCGACACCCTGATCGTTGTACCGAACGATCGTCTGCTTCAGGTCTCCGACCCCCACACGCCGATGATCGACGCGTTCCGCATGGCCGACCAGGTCCTCTTCCAAGGAGTGGATGGGATCACGTCGCTGATCACGACGCCGGGGCTCATCAACCTCGACTTCGCCGACGTGAAGGCCGTCATGACGGGGGCCGGTTCGGCCCTCATGGGGATCGGGCACGGCTCGGGAGAGGATCGCGCGGAAGAGGCGGCCAAGGCCGCGATCTCCTCACCGCTACTGGAGTCCTCGATCGAGGGCGCTCGAGGCGTGCTGTTGTCGATCGCCGGCCCAACAGACCTAACGCTACACGAGGTCAACCGCGCGGCCGACACGATCACCCGGGTGGCGCACCCGGACGCGAACATCATCTTCGGTGCCGTCGTCGACGACGCGCTCGGCGAAGAGATCCGCGTGACCGTCATCGCGGCGGGGTTCGACAAGCTGATCCAGCCCGCGCATATCGAGAGTCGGTTGTCCCGCCTGCTCGAAGAGCCGACGCAGTTCGAGCAAGAACGTAACGCTGGGCCTGCGTCCTTGCCGGTTCCCTCCATCCTCATGGAGGAGGAGGACGAGATCTTCAAGCAGGCCCCTGAGACCGTGCCATTCGATGCGGAAGAGGACCTCGACATCCCAGATTTCCTCAAGAGTTGACTCTGGCCGCCCGTTCGGCCGATGGCCGTGGGGCGGGGAGATGAGGTACGGAGGCGCCCTTCCCCCGCCTCTGACGGTCTCCCCGCCCCCACTCTCCTCGAACCCTCCTGGTCCGTCCTCTGGCACGGAGGTATGCTCGCCGTGTGAAGGAAATCGACTTCTGTCAACGATAGTGAATTGATGGTGTTCGGCTCGCGCGAGGCAGTCCTCGCGAACCTAGCCCGGATCCGAGAGGGGATAGCCAGGGCCTGCGATCGGAGAGGCCGTGACCTGGCGACCGTGAGGCTGGTAGCAGCCAGCAAGACGGTTCCGCTGGAGGTGATCGGTTGGACGTGGGAGGCAGGGGTCCGGGACTTCGGCGAGAACTACGTGAAAGAGCTCCGGGTCAAGGCTCAAGCCCTCCCGGATGCTCGCTGGCATTTCCTCGGGACGCTTCAGAGTCACACTGCGCATCACGTAGCTGCCGTTGCCGCCGTCGTCCACACGCTCGCCCCGGGGGGCGGCATGGCCAAGTTGGCCCGGCGCGCGGCGGGTGGTGGGATGTCGATGCCCGCGTTGATCGAGGTCGACTTCACGCGTGAGCGAACTGGCGTAGCACCTGAGGCCCTTGAGGGGTTCGCGGAAGAAGTCGTTTCGACGGAGGGCCTCGAGCTCGTCGGGCTCATGACGCTCCCGCCCATCCCCGAAGGGCCGGAGGACGCGCGCCCATTCTTCTCGCGGCTGCGCGAGCTGGCGGGGCGCCTGCGCGAGCGGCATCCGGGGGTTGTGGAACTTTCGATGGGAATGTCCCTTGACTACGAGGTTGCGGTGGAGGAAGGCGCTACCATGGTCCGAATCGGCACGGCGCTGTTCGGAGAACGGCCGCCGGCGAACTAGGGAGGAGCGATGCCAGGCGTGTGGAAGAAGACGCTTACCTACCTCGGGCTGGTCGAAGACGACGAGTTCGACGAGCTCGACGAGGTCGCCTCCGAGCCGCAAGAGGCGCAAGTGCGCCGGCTACACCGTCCTCAGGCCGTCCGCGAGGTCCCGCTGGACGCCGGGCGCGAGGGTATCGTCCGCACCATCCCGGCACCTCGACCGGCGGCGGGCTCAGCAATCCACAAATCAGAACCGCGCCGTTTCAACGAGGCTCGAGAGGTGGCCGACCGCTTCAAGGACGGCATCCCGGTGATCATGAATCTGCAGAGCACCGACGATACGATCGCCCGCCGACTCGTCGACTTCGCCAGCGGTTTGGTCTACGGGCTGGACGGGAAGATCGAGATGGTCGCGAACCGGGTCTATCTCCTGACGCCGGCGAACATGGAGGTCTCCGCGGAAGAGCGCGAGAAGATCGCAGGCGGTGGGTTCTACAACCAGTTCTGATCGCTACGACTTCCGTTAGGCTCTCGGCTCGATGATCGCGGCTTCCAGCGCTCTGCTTTCCATCCTGTGCATCGTGATCACGGTCTACTGGGTCATCCTGCTTGCCAGGGTGATCCTCTCGTGGGCGATGCTCTTCGGCTTCCGGCCCCCGCTCTCCGGACCGCTCCGCGCCATCATCGACCTGCTCGACGACGTCACCGAGCCTGTGCTGAAACCCTTGCGGGGTCTGATCCCCCCCATGAGGGCGGGCGGGATGGGGCTCGACCTCTCGATCGTCGTCGCGTTCGTTATCCTCATCGTCTTGCAGCAGATCGTCTGCCGTTGAGTCTCTGGGGGAAGCGATGAGGAAGAAGAAGCTGGAGCAGGAACTGGAGCAACAGGAGACCGCAGGTGCCGCCCTAGAGGGGAGCCCGCGACTCACACCGATGGACGTTCAGCAGAAGGAGTTCCGCCTTGCGTTCCGCGGTTACAACGAGCGCGACGTGGACGCCTTCCTCGATCAGATCACCGAGGAGTTCGCCCTCTACGTGGAGGAGAACCGCCGTCTCGGCGATAGCAGCGGGGCGGCCACCTCCGTGGCCCTCACACCGTCGGAGGGTGGTTCGGGCACCGCCGACCCCTCCCGGGAAGCCGACTCCATCGTCGCCCGGGCCCGCGAAGAGGCCGCCAGGATCGTACGCGAGGCGAAGACGAAAGCCGCGGCTGCCACCGGATCGCCCTCATCCTCGGGCGACCACGGCGCCGTCGCACCCTTTCTCAACAAAGAGCGGGAGTTCCTGCAGAGCCTCGCCAGCCTCGTCCAGGGTCACGCCGAGAACGTGAAGGTGATGGTGAAAGCCCACCGCGAACGAACCTCGAGCCCG
>JBGPKY010000132.1:0-7299 GCA_041486205.1 Actinomycetota bacterium | reverse complement strand
GGGTTTGTCGTACCGATCTACATATCATGGATGGCGATCTCACCGAGCCGAAGCGCCCGGTCGTTCTCGGCCACCAGATCGTGGGAACGGTTGAAGCTCTCGGGAGTGGTGTCGACGGCGTCGCGACCGGCGACCGTGTCGGGGTGCCGTGGCTCGGGTGGACGTGCGGCGAGTGCCGGTACTGTCGGAGCGACCGCGAGAACCTCTGCGAGAGCGCCCGCTTCACCGGCTACCAGCTCGATGGCGGCTACGCGGGATTCGCCGTGGCCGATGCGCGCTACGCGTTCCCCATCCCTCCTGGGTATGCCGACGTACAGGCGGCTCCTCTGCTCTGCGCCGGTGCGCTCGGCTACCGGTCCCTGCGCTTGACCGGCGAGGCAGAGCGGCTCGGTCTCTACGGGTTCGGCGCGGCGGCGCACATCGTCGCGCAGGTCGCGCGGTACCAGAGCCGACGATTGTTCGTGTTCACGCGGGAGGGAGATGAGGAAGGTCAGCGATCCGCCAGAGAACTGGGTGCCGAATGGGCCGGCCCATCGACCCAGCGGCCGCCTGAGGAGCTCGACGCCGCCATCGTGTTCGCTCCGGCTGGAGAGCTTGTGCCGCAAGCGCTTCGAGCGATCGCTCCAGGCGGCACGGTCGTGTGCAGCGAGATCTACATGAGCGACATCCCTTCGTTCCCCTACGAGACCCTCTGGCGCGAGCGGGTGTTGCGTTCGGTCGCGAACCTCACCCGGCGGGACGCGGCGGAGTTCCTCCAGCTGGCCCCGAAGGTTCCCGTCCAGACGCGCGTCACCGCCTTCCCTTTGGAGCAGGCGAACGAGGCTCTCGAGACGCTGCGCGCCGGCAAGGTCCGCGGCAGCTTGGTTCTTGTGGTCGAGAGCTCCATCCGCTGACGAGCTGATCGTCGGCGGATGGAGCGCCGAAGTGGCGTTAGAGGTGAGGCTCCAGCGCGAGGATGCCGGTGTGGTACGCGTCACAGCCGGCCTCGCGGTCGCCGCGCGCGAACAGATGGTCGCCCAGTGCGCGGTAGGTGACCGCGATGTCGACGGTCTGCTCGGAGCGTTCGTACAACTCGATCGAGATCCTCAAGTGCTTCTCGGCTGTGTCGGGGTCGGTGTTAGCGATCGTGAGACCCAGCTCGCGGTGTGCCCACGCGAGGATCGGGGTGTCGTTCTCGCCGAGCAACGCGATCGAGCGCTGCAGCAGCTCGCGCGCATGGCCGGTCCGGCCCTCGAGCCGCTCGACCCGAGCGAGCTCGTTCAGAGCGCGGGTGAGGTCCTTGTCGTTGGCAGTCTCTGCGAAGATCGTGAGCGCCCGCTCCAGCTGCTCCCGCGCCTCGCCGAGCTTGCCATCCCGACTCAGGACGTATCCGCGGGCCAGGTGCGCTCCACCGATCTCGGTCTTCAGGCCGAGCATGCGATAGGTTTCCTCAGCGCGCGCGAGTGACCGCTCGGCGTCGTCGATCCTTCCCTGGACCAGGTGTAGGCGCGCGACGTTCATGTGCATCTGGGCAACCCGCGCGGCGTCGGTGAGGCGCGGCGCGATCCGGTCGAGCTCGGCAGCCGACTCCGCGGCCTTCGCGTAGAGACCGGCGTCGATGTAGATGAAGACGAGTCCCGCGTGGATGCGCGCAAGCGCGTCTGGATCGCGGAGGCCTTCGCGCTCGATGGCGTCGAGCAGGCTCTCGAGGATGAAGATCGCGTAGCGGATGTCTCCGAGGTCTTCGAAGCAGCGAGCCTTGCCGAAGACGGCGTCGACGCGCGCGGTCGGTGGCTCGGGAAGGAGGATCTCCTCTGCCAGCTGGAAGTGCTTGAGGGCCTCTTCCGGCCTGCTTTGCCGCTCGAGCCAGAGACCTCGGCCCTCTTCCACCTTCGCCTGCAGACGAGCCAGGCCGAAGCGCTTGGCCTCTCGCCCGACCGACCTGAACGTCGCGTCCGCGGCTTCGAAGTTCCCGTCCGAGACCGCGATCCTCGCTTCCTGTAGCCGGAGCTCGAGCTTGGCGATGAGGTCGGGCGGTCGCCCGCTGACGAGCTCCTCCACGTCCACTCCGAGCTTCGACGCGAAGTGCTCGAGGGCTTGGCGAGAGGGTTGACGACGCCCGGCCTCGATCGTGCTCACGTACGCGTGGGTGTACTTCGGTTCGGCGATCGCGCGCTGCGTTAAGCCCTTTGACACGCGCAACTTCCGCAGCCTCGTGCCGATCATCGATCGCCCTCCCTCCGCCGGGTTTACGCCGAGTGTAACCACCGGTCATGTCTCCCGTCGGAACCTTTCGGCCGTCCCCCTCAAGTTCGGCATCGGAGACGCCGAACTTTAACCACGGAGGTTGCGATGAGACAAGCACTGAGTTACATTGCGCGGATCGGTGGTAGCTCGAAGGGGGGAAGGGCCGATGAAGACGCGCAGATTCCGGTACCTGCTGGTGTCTCTAGCCGCACTGGCTTCGGTGTGGCTCGCGGGCGCCGCGAACTGGCCCAGTCACTAGACGGCGGGAGGTCCGGGGGTTCCGGGGAGCCCCTCGGTCCGGCAGTAGTAAGCGAGTCTGAAGTTGTGTCGAGATCTCGACAGAGGCTCGGTGTGATCGCGATGTCCCCCGGAGAGCAGAGGATCTATCAGATCGGCCGATCCCTGTTCCGCGTGTGGGTGGACAGACCCAGCGCGGGCGCGGACTTCTTCAAAGCCGGCGAATGGGTTTCCACCCCGATCCCGTGCGGCAGCATCTTGGGCGATCCTAGGGCCGTGCCGCTCACGCAGGTGGAGGCAGATAGGCTCGGTCTCACCTAGGATCTCTAGACTCGCGGCAGATCGGGCGGTTCCAGCTCCTCCGCCTCTTGCATCTTGGCCGCCTTGGTGACGATGGCACCGAGCGAGGCCAGTACCACCACTCCTCCGGCAGCTGTGAGCGGCGTGAGCGACTCCCCGAGGATGAGCCAAGCTGCGACGGCTGAGATGACCGGCTGAGCGAGCATCAGCAGCGACGACACCGTGACCTCGACCGACGGATGCGCCCAGGCGAGTAGAAGGTGTCCGCCTGAGGCTCCGAGGACGAATAGCCCTAGATACGCCCAGTCCTTCGCGTGCAGGCCGCCGAGCGGCTGTCCTGTCGCTATCGCAAGCGGAGTGACGACGAGCGCGGCGGTTACGAACACCACCGTCAGGTACTCGAGGGTCGGAACGCTCGTTCGGATGTGCTTGGAGACCAGGAAGTAAGCGGTCCAAGCCAGGAGCGAGCCGGCGGCCAAGAGGTCGCCGTAGAGGCTCCAAACCGGCGAGCCGGCAGAGCCGGCGACGACGATCAAGACGCCGATCAGCGAAACGGCGGCGAGAAGCGTGTCGCGACGCGTGACGTGCTCGCCGAACAGTCTTCCTGCGACCAGAAGCACGATCGCTGGTTGGAGGGCGGAGATCACCGCGACGTCTGCGATCGATGTGTGCTTGATCGCCGAGAAGAAGAACGCGATCTCGACGCCGAGGAGCGCGCCTCCGGGAGCGGAGGCACGGATCGTCCGCAGATCGAGCCGCCGCCCGGTCGCGAACAGGACGACCAACAACAGGAGCGATCCGAGCCATAGGCGGTGGACGGCGAACGTCAGCGCGGGAAGCGGTGAGAGCTTGATCAGGGTGTTCGTGAACGACCAGATGAGCACTGCCGACAGGACCGCTGCCGTCCCCAGGCGTGAGCTCCGAACGCCTGCGTGCTCCGTCGTCGCCACGCGCACATTGTGTCAGGCACGACCCGTGTCTCAGGGCCGGAAGCCGGCCGGGCGAAGGTTCTGTAGCGTCATGAAGATCGCCAGCGCCCCGCCGGCGGCGAGTGCTGCCGTGAGTGCGACCCGCCGAAGCGTCCAACGCTGGATCGGGATCGGGTTCCGCGGCGGAGCGAGCTCCCGGAAGGCCCGGCAGAGGTCGCGCCCATCTTCGGCGATCATCTTGCGAAGCTGCGATGGGATGGTGACCCCACGGGACGCGGCGAAGGCCTCGGCCACCTCCTCGGGGGTGAACCGCTCGCGGGCCAGCGTGTAGACGGTCTCGGGGTCGGATCGGAGCGACAGCGTGAGGAGCATGTTCGCCAGATCCACCGACTGCCGCCATGGGGACGGCCGCACCTGGCAGAAGAACACGTCGATCAGGACGACCTCGCGGCAGCGAACGAGGAGGTTCGAGGGCTTGATGTCCCGGTGCGCGACGCCGGCATCCCAGAGCGCGCGAACGAGGGCGACGCCGCTTCGGATCACTTCGTCGTTGGTCTGCGCGGCCGAGATCTCGACGGCGTCCCCGACGAACGCACTGACCAAGAGATACTCGCGTTCGGGCGTGAGCTCCGCGAACGAGAACGGATCCGCCGTCCGGATCCCCTGATCGCGGAGGTAGCGGAGCATGTAGTCCTCGTACTCGACCATGCGGCGAACCGAGTTGAAGGAGCGTTCGTCCTCGAGCGCGCCGTAGAGGATGGTGCGTCCGAGCTTGTACCAGCGGTCCGCCCGAAGATGGTTCGTGGCGTACAGCTTGCCGAACAGACTCGTTCCGTCCTTGAGCGTGATCTTGAGCGGCGTGCTGCCGCCGGAGCCCTCGAGGCCGAACGGTTCCACCTCGACCGCTTCGAGTCCCAGCTGTTCTGCGAGCGCACGGCGGATCGCGACCCCTCTCGCCCCTGTCACGTCGAGGTGGGCCGTGCGGCCCCTGTGGAAGGAGACGGGGAACACCGTCTCAGGCGCCAAGACCCGGTATCCGAGGAACGGTGCCGCGAGACCGATGGCGAGGCCGATAGTCACCTCCATGAACGTGTCCCGCGAGGTGAGGAGTAGCGTCGCGGCGAGCATGGTCAGGAGGACGGCCGTCGCTACGCGCGCCGACCATCGGAGAGGTCCGGCGGGCGAGAGGCCGTACACCACGCCGAGCATCGCGGCGGCGACACCGGCCATGGCCTCCGACGGATGGCCGGGAACGCCGCTTCCCTCGACGCCGGCCGTCGGGAACCACCGCACGATGACGCCGACGAGGGCGACCGAGCCGACGAACACCGCGACGTGCCGCCATCGCCGGAGCGCGATCAGCGCGAGTACCACGGCCCACCGCAGCGCGATCAGGAGCTCCCACGGGAAGAGATCGTCCTCACTCACGACGCTTCCTCCCGCGCCGCTTTGGAAGTCGGCCAGCCGGAGCGCGACCGCCGAGTCGGTGGCGCGCTGCAGACGCCCGGCGAGGCCCGTCGCGCGGCCGAACCAGTAGACCGCGACCAGCGCGAGGACGATCGCGAGCCAGAACGGCGCCATCCCTCGCAGGTCGAGGGGCAGCGGAGCCGGTTCGCCGACCGGTCGTCGTCGACGGCGGATGCCCCGCTGGGGTCCGTTCGTCCGCTGTTCGGGGGTGCGCATCCGCGTTCCTCCCGCCGGCAGCATCGCGCGGCGGCGGCTCGGGCACAAGCCCGTTCGGCCCGCAGACCTCGGACCTCTTGCACCCCGGAGGTGGCTCGCTCGTATCTGGGCACCGCGGTCCGCTCCGTCAACGGATCGTTGTCGCCATTTCGTCGATCGTGAGGTAGCCTCGCCGTTCCCGAACGGAGCGTGGTGACGACGACGACTCGAGCTTCATCCTCGCGGATCTTCCTCGCCCCCCTCGCCGCGCTGCTCGTCTTGCTCTCCGTGACGGGGCTCGTCGCACCCGCAGCGGCCTCCGCACCCGGAGCGGGCAGCGCAGGGTCCTCAGGCACCGCCGGGGTCTCGGGTCCTTCAGCGGTGTCGTTCCCTCCGCCGCCTGACTCGCTGCCCGGGATCGACGTTTCACACTGGCAGGGAACGATCGACTGGACGAAGGTCGCGGCATCGGGCGTGCGTTTCGCGATCGCGAAGGCGACGGAAGGACGGAACTTCGTCGACGCGCAGTACGCGGCGAATATGGCCGGTGCGGCCGCCAATGGGATCGCGTTCACCGCATATCACTTCGCGAGCCCCGACAAGACGGCGAACGACGCCTTGTTGGAGGCGGACCACTTCGTGGACGTCGCGCAGCTCAGCCCCGGGAACCTCATCCCGGCGCTGGACATCGAGACGACCGGCGGACTCGACCAGCAGCAGCTGACCGACTGGGTCCTCACGTGGCTCGCGGAGGTCACGGCGAAGCTTGGGGTGAAGCCGATGGTCTACACCAGCCCGAACGGCTGGTCGACGCGGTTCGGCGACACCACGGCGATCGCCGACGCCGGGTACACGGTGCTCTGGGTCGCGCACTGGAACGTGAAGACTCCGACCGTACCCGCCTCGAACTGGGCCGGGAACGGCTGGGCGTTCTGGCAGTACACGGACTGCGGCAAGGTTCCCGGCATCAGTGGGTGCGTCGATCTCGATTGGTTCAACGGAACGGTCTTCGGACCGGTCACGATCCGTGGCCTCACGGTGTCCGTGAACTCGTCCGATGGCTCGGTCACCAGCTCGCCGGGCGGGATCGCGTGCGGAGTGATCTGTTCGGCGAACTTCGATCCTGGAGCGACGGTGACCCTCACGGCGACGCCGAACCCCGGCGCCGTGTTCGTCGCGTGGGGCGGCGCGTGCAGCGGGACGGCCCTCTGCACCGTGACGATGGATGCGAACCGGACGGTCACGGCAACGTTCGGCTTCGCCCTCTCCGCGGCGGTTGCGGGGCCCGGTATGGGTACGGTTTCGAGCTCGCCGGGGGGGATCGACTGCGGCGCCACATGCCTCGCCGATTACCCTAGCGGCGCGACGGTGACGCTCACCGCCGTCGCGGATCCCGGGTCGGAGTTCGCGGGCTGGGAGGGCGACTGCACGGGGACCGGGCCGTGCGTCGTGACGATGAGCGCCACGCGAACCGTGACGGCGACCTTCGTGGACGACACGCCGCCGTCGGTGACGTTGACGACACCCACCGGCGTCGTCGGAGCCGTCACGGCGACTTTCAGCGAGGTGGTCCACGGCGTGACGGCGGGGAACGTGGTCCTGCGCGTGCAGGGTAAGGACGCCAACATCCCGACGGCTCTCGTCTGCAGGTCGCCCAAAGGCGTGGTGGAGAGCTGTTCGACGGGGAACGTGATCGAGACGGTGCTCCGGCCGTCGGCTCCCCTGGTCCCTGGCCAGGACTACTCCGCGATCGTTGATCCGGCAGGCGCTGCGCCCCAGGTCGTCGATAACGGAGCGAACGCGGCGCCGACGACGTCTCAGGACTTCGCGATGCCAGCGGAGGTGGAGCAAGGGAGCCCCGCGGTGCAGTTCCTATGGAGAAGCGTCTCGAGTCACTCGTCCTACGGCGGTTCGTACTCGGTCGAGCATCTTGCGGGAGCGGAGG
>JBGPKY010000131.1:0-7346 GCA_041486205.1 Actinomycetota bacterium | reverse complement strand
GTCGGGGACGCCGCAGCCGGACCTCCGATGGGCTTACGAGGTGCTCGCGGCGTCGGGGTCGACCGGTGTGGCGCATTTCGCGGTTTCCTGGTCCGTCGATGACACCCGGCGCGTCGAGCTCGACGGGATCCTCTCGCTGAGGTTCGACGGGGAGAGGCGCTGCGTCGAGCACCGGGAATGGTACGGGGAGCGCGAGGTCTCGCCCGAGGGGCGATGATCGCGCGGTCCCGGCTACGCAGTACCCTCAACGGCTATGGCCGTGATCGATCTCGTCGACGTTTCCTACGCGCTGCCAGGAGGCTGGACGCTCTTCGAGGGCGTCACGTTCAGGGTTCCGCACGGACATCACGCCGCGCTCGTCGGCGCGAACGGGATCGGCAAGACGACGCTGCTCCGGATCATCGCGGGACATGAGCGGGCCGCGTCGGGCGTCCTGAACGTCGACGGCCGCGTCGGGTTGATGCGGCAGTTCATCGGCTCGGAAGCGCAGCCCACGACGGTGCGGGAGTTCCTGCTGCTGTACGCGGGGACCGTGGTCGCAGCCGCCGGCGCGCGCCTCGCGGGCGCGGAGGCGAAGCTCGCGGGAGCCGACGCCGCCGTGCAACTCGCTTACGCCAACGCGCTGGCCGCTTGGGAGGATGCCGGCGGCTATCGCGCCGAGGTGGTGTGGGACCAGTGCACGATGGCGGCGTTCGGGGAAGGCTACCCCGAGTGCGCCGATCGTCGCATCGGGACGCTCTCGGGCGGGGAGCGCAAACGGCTGGCGCTGGAGGTGCTCCTCCGCTCGGACTTCGATGTGTTGCTGCTGGATGAGCCGGACAACTTCCTCGACATCGAAGGCAAACACTGGCTCGAAGAGCAGATCCGCGCGTGCGCGAAGACGATCCTGTTTGTCTCGCACGACCGCGCGGTGCTGGCGGCGACGGCGACGCGCGTGGTCACGCTGGAAGGGCACGCCGCGTGGACGCATCCGGGCAGGTTCGCGACGTACGCCGATGCTCGTGAGGCTCGCCTGGAGAAGATCGAGGAGGAGCACCGCCGCTACGCTGAGCGACACCAGCACCTCGTGGAGGCAGCCCGTCGCTTGAAGCAGTGGGCGATGTTGAACGACAAGCTCGCCGCCCGAGCCCGTTCGGCCGAGAAGAAGCTCGAATGGTTCGAGGAACGAGAGACTCCTCGCGAACGCCCCGCGACGCAGGACGTCAAGATGCGGATCGCCGGCGGGCGCACGGGCAAGATGGCGCTCCGGCTTCGCGGTCTGTCGATCCCGGGCATGATCGACCCGTTCGACACCGAGATCTCCTACGGAGAGCGGATCGGCGTCATCGGGCCGAACGGGTCCGGCAAGACGCATTTCCTACGGTTGCTGGCCGGTGAGCTCGTGACGCACGAGGGCGAGTGGACGCTCGGAGCGCGCGTGGAACCTGGTCTGTTCCGCCAGCTCCACGACCGGCCGGACCTCGAGGGAGTCGCGATCGTTGAAGTGCTCCAGAAGCGCGGGATGTCGATGAGCGAGGCTATGTCGATCCTGAAGCGCTATGAGCTGGCCAACGTCGGGCGCAACCCGTTCGCGCTGCTCTCGGGCGGGCAGCAGGCCCGGTTCCAGCTTCTGCTGATGGAAGTCGAGTGCCCGACGATGCTGTTGCTCGACGAGCCGACCGACAACCTCGACGTCGAGTCAGCCGACGCGCTCGAGGACGCCCTCCAGCGGTACGAGGGAACCGTGATCGCAGTCACGCACGACCGGTGGTTCATGCGCCTGATGGATCGCTTCCTCTGGTTCGACGCCGAAGGGGCGGTCCGCGAGCTGCTCGAGTCGCCGTGGGAGCGCGAGTTCTCCGGCCTGAGCTAACCGCCCCGCGTGACCAGCGAGCTGGCTGCCGATGAGACCTCCGGCCCGCAGGCCTCGGTGGGGCGCTAGGCTTGGCGCGAGATGAGCCGGATGCCGCACGATCTGCAGCGCGAGCTGGTTTCGCTCGCCCACGGGTTCGCGGAACGCGAGATGCGGCCGCGAGCCGCACACTACGACGAGGTCGAGGAGTTCCCCTACGAGGTCTTCTACAAGGCAGCCGAGGTTGGGCTCACGAGCTACGACCTGCCGGCGGAGTACGGAGGCGGCGGCGTCGAGAGCCTGCTGACGGCGGCTCTGATCAGCGAAGAGCTCGCCTGGGGCGACAGCGGCATCGCCGGCTGCCTCGCTGGAGGGTTCTTCGCGGGGCCGATCCTCGACATGGGGACGGAGCAGCAGAAGCAGCGGTGGATCCCGCGGCTCTGCGGGCCGAAGCCGCCGCCCTCGGCCGTGGCTCTGACCGAGCCCGGAGCGGGTTCGGACGCGTCCGCGATCGTGACGTCTGCGAAAAAGGTCGATGGTGGCTATCTGCTCAACGGGCAGAAGACCTGGGTCTCGAGCGCGCCGGACGCAGAGCTGTACCTCGTGTACGCGACCGTCGCTCCCGGCACCCGCTCGAAGGGCATCACTTCTTTCGTCGTCGAGAAGGGTGATGCCGGCTTCGCGTTGGGGCGCAAGCTTCCGAAGCTGGGCAACCGCGCCTGCCCGACCGCGGAGTTGTTCTTCGAGGATTGCTTCGTGGCCGAAGACCGCCGGATCGGGGATGAAGGTCAGGGGTTCTACGGCGTCATGCGGTTGTTCGAGGGATCGCGTGTGGCGCTGGCTGCGAACTCGGTCGGGATCGGGCGCGCCGCGCTCGAGCACGCGGTCGCCTACGCGAGAGAGCGCGAGGCGTTCGGCAAGAAGATCCACGAGTTCCAGGCGGTTTCGTTCCGCCTGGTCGACGCCAAGATGAAGCTCGATCAAGCGCGACTGATGTGCCATCACGCCGCGCGACTCGCAGATGAGGGCAAGCCATTCGGCGTCGAAGCCGCGATGGCGAAGTGCGCGGCGTCGGAAGCAGCATGGTTCGCGGCGTGGGCGGCGTGCCAGACGCTCGGCAGCTACGGCTACTCGCGGGAGTACCCGGTGGAGAAGCTGCTGCGCGACGCCAAGCTCGAGGAGATATACGAAGGAACCAGCGACATCCAGCGCTTGATCGTCGCGCGCAGCATGTTCCGCGACTGACGCGCACGTCTAGGCGCCGAGCGAGCGCCGGCGGACGTCTATCACTTCGCGCATCGCGGAGACGACGTCGTCGGGGAGCTCCGGCGGGCGATGTTCCGCAAGGATGGAAAGCACGCGCCCTCTCGCGCGATCCCGCATCGTGGTGCTGCCCGCCGCCTCCCAGTCCTTGCGCATGTCCCAGCTCAGCAGCTTCGGCGTCCAAAGTTCGCGGAAGTGCGCGAGCGTGTGGCGTTCGCCGAGGAACGTTCCCCCGATCCCGACCTTGCGGGTCGTTTCCAGCGCAAGGGTTTCGTCGTCGATCTCGACGTCCGCGATGCCGCCGCGGATCATCCCGACGATCTCGTCGGCCATCACCGCGACCTCCGGAGCGAACAGCAATCCGCCTTCGATCCCGCCGGCGTCGAAGACCAGGTCTACCCCGGCAAGCGTCGCGCCGAACCCGTAGAAGGTGGTCTCCACGGCGGCCTGCTCGTCGGCGAGCTTGGAGTCTCCGCCTACGCTGGTGCCAACGAGCGGCAAACCCCAGCGTCGGCAGAGCTCACCCATCGCGATCATGAAGCGCACCCCGAGTGGCCCTCCGCCGGTTACGTTGCCTTTGCGCATGTCCATCACGAACGGCACGGTTCCCGAGATGAAAGGGGTGCCCGGCCGCCGCAGCTGCGAGATCACGAGGCCGCAGAGCGTTTCGGCTGCCGCGATCGCGATCGTTCCCGCGAGGGTGACCGGGCCTGTGGCTCCCACCTGCGCCGCCGCCTGGCAGGCCACCGGGATGCCTCTGTCAGCCGAGAGGAGAAGCTTGTCGAGCGTCTCCGGGTTGAACATCAGCGGTGAGACCGAGTTCAGGTACGGGACGACGAACGGGCGCGACCGGTGCTCTTCGCGCCCGCCCGCGAGGACCTCTGCCATGTCGAAGATGTCGGAAAGCGCTCGTCTGTCGGCGACGAGCACCATGAGCGGCTTCGTCGTGTTCGTGACGGTCTCGAGGAACTCGTGCTGGTTGACGAGCTCGAGCGGAAGCTCCGACGAGGGCCGCACGACGCCGGGCGTGGCGACGAAGTCGAGGTTGGGAAGCGCGTCGGTCAGCCGCGCCGCGTCGGCGAAGTCCTCCAGCGTGAAGTCGTGCGGCGTGCCCGTCGCAGGGTCGAGGTAGCCGAGGCTCGTCACACCCGAACCGAAGTAGACGTTCCCCTCGCCGAGCCTCATCCTCGCCGCGCCGGTTCGGTCGTGGATCGCGAACGCGCTCGGCGCAGACGCGAGCGCCTCGTCGACCAGTCGCGGCGGGATCTTCACGACGTCCGCGCCTTCGAGCGCGGCGCCGGCTCGCGCGAGCAGATCCCGCGCGCCCGCGGTCATGATCCGGACGCCGGGATCGCCCAACAGCTCGACTGCCGCCTCGTGCAAGCGATCGAGCTGCGCGTCGGAGAGCAACCGGAAGCGCGGGCCTTCCATCGCCTGGAATCCTCGACCCGTTGGGACCGCGATGCAAAACAACCCTATGGTTACCCGGCCCGTTCGGAGCGGGTCGTGCCTCCAGCCGCCCACAGCCTCGGGGGGGTAGACTCACGCGGAGGGTGCGGGAAAGGGAGCCGTGGCGGACAAGGTCCGGAGGCTCTGGAAGACGTTCCGGGGCAGGCTTCTCGTCATCGGCGTGACCGGGTTCTTCCTCCTTTCGTTCGCAGCGTTCGCGGCCGCGAAGTCCACGGAGAGCAACCGGTTCTGCGGCGTGCAGTGCCACGAGATGCTTCCGTACAACCAGACCTGGCAGGCCTCGAAACACAGCAACGTCGACTGCGTGAAGTGCCACATCCCGCCGGGAGCCTGGAACTTCATCAAGACGAAGTTCTTCGCGCTCCGCGAGGTCTACGTCCACTTCATCGGCCTGGGCAGCAAGCCGATCCAGGTCACCCGCCAGATACCGAACGGCATCTGCGTGGGGTGCCATCCCGCGAGCCAAACCGACAAGACGGTTCAACTCTCGTCCGCGACGTTCTCGCATTCAGGCCACTCGAAGGTGCCCGCGTGCATCGACTGTCACTCGCAGTTGGTGCACGAGCCGATCCCCGGCGTCACCTACATCCCGCCCCAGTCGATGACCGCCTGCTTCGCTTGCCACGACGGTAAGCAGCAGCCGAACAACTGTGACTACTGCCACACCGCTCCGCACCCGAACCGCGGCGCTTGTCAGGACTGCCACAACATGCAGTCGTGGGTCCCGGGCGCGTTCAACCACCCGGTGCCGCTCACGGGTCCGCACGCGCAGATCCTCTGCGAGCAGTGCCACACGCAGTCGACGAGCGGCAGCATGGGTCCGGCCGACGGCTGTGTGAACTGCCACGGCAACCACCACAACGATCCTCAGCTCACGCTATGCGCGACGTGCCATACGACGACCGGCTTCACGCCTTCGACCTTCGTGCACCCGCAGGAGGGGCCACACGTCCCGAAGGGCGACCAGCCGATCCCGTGCACCGCGTGCCACACGCAGACGTTCGCGACGGCGAGCTGTTCGTGTCACGGCGGCAACCCGCCGACGGGCGGCGGTTAGCGCAACCGAGGTCTCGCGAACTATCATCGCGCCCACCGAACGGCGGAGAACCGTTCGCGCCTGGGAGAGAGGGAGGATCTCGTGCGCCGACTGCTCGTTCTCGTGGTAGGCGCGGCGCTCGCAACGGGTGTCAGCTTGGCGGAAGCGGTTCCACCTGCGCCCGCACCTGGACCCCAGCCGGACGGCACCGCGATCACCCCCGAAGGCTGGCACGTCACTCCCGCCGGGGAGCAGCTCGATCTCGGCAGCGACCCGGTCGCCCTGGCGGTGAGCCCCGACGGCTCACGGTTCCTCGTGACGAACGCGGGCTATCGCAACCAGTCGATCCAGGCGATAGACGCATCCACGGGTGCCGTCACGCAGACCATCGGGACGACCAACACTGGTTGGGCGCACACGCGGGGCTACTACGCCGGTGTCGCGTTCTCGCCCGATGGGGGAAGCGCGTATGCCTCGGACGGCCCGGAGGACGGGATCCACGTGTTCTCGGTCGACGCCGGTGTGCTCACCGAGCAGCCGGAGTTCGAGCTCTCGCGTCATTCGTGGCCAGCGGGGATCGCCGTCTCCGCCGATGGGACCCGCGCGTACGTGGCGGCGAACATGGCCGATGAGCTGCTCGTAGTCGACCTCTCGACGGGTGAGACCGTCGGAGCTGCCGCGGTCGGGCACCGCCCCTTCGCGGTCGCGCTCAACCACGCAGGCACTCTCGCGTTCGTCTCGAACTGGGGCGGCAACAGCGTTTCGGTCGTTCGGACCGAGACCTCTCGCGTCGTGGACACGATCCGTGTCGGGCTGCACCCCAGCGCACTAGCGCTGAACCCTTCCAACGACGAGCTGTACGTGGCGAACACCGACTCGGACACGGTCGGCGTGGTCGACACGGCCACCGATCTGGTTCTTCGCGGGATCGACATGCATCCCTACGCTGGCGCGAGCATCGGTGCGAGCCCGAACGCGCTCGCCGTGAGCTCCGACGGCTCGACCCTGTACGTCGCGAACGCGGGGAACAACGACGTCGCGGTCGTAGAGCTAGCCTCGCCCGGCTCGACGGTGAACGATGACCGTGTTGCCGGCCTGATCCCCACAGGCTGGTACCCGAGCGCCGTCGCGCTGGACGGATCGGAGTCGACGCTGCTCGTGGTGAACATGTACGGCCTCGGAACCGGGCCCGTTTCGCCCAAGCAGTACATCGGAGCCCAGATGCAGGGCACGCTCTCACGGATACCCATCCCCTCTCCCGGCGAGCTCGTGGCCTACACCGCGCAGGTCGCCGAGAACGATCGTTTCGTCCTGCCGCCCTCGCCGGTCACCGGCAACCCGATCCCGTCCCAGCCTGGCGACAGCTCGCCGATCAAACACGTCATCTACGTGCTGAAGGAGAACCGAACCTACGACCAGGTCCTCGGCGACCTGAAGCGGGGCAACGGGGATCCCAACTACGAGATGTTCCCGGCGTCGGTCACGCCGAACCAGCACCGTCTGGCGAAGCGTTTCGTGACGCTCGACAACTTCTACACCGACGGCGCGGTCTCGGCGGACGGGTGGGCTTGGTCCACGGAGGCCTACGCGAACTCGTACATCGAGAAGAACTGGCCGCCGAACTACGGGATCTACGGCCACCTCTACGACTTCGGCGGCTTCGGGAGCGATGAAACCGCCGGCCTCGCCGGAAGGCCCGGGAACTCCTTCTTATGGGACCGTCTCGCGCAGGCCGGGATCTCGTAC
>JBGPKY010000130.1:0-7380 GCA_041486205.1 Actinomycetota bacterium | reverse complement strand
TCTTGGTGTCGGTGACGTCGAGCATCACCCCCTGCCAGAAGATCGGCGCTCCGTCCGACCCGCGCACCGGCACCGAGCCGTCGCGGACCCATATCACGGCCTCGTCCGGCTTCAACATCCGGTACTCGAGCTCGAACGGCCGCTCGAACGTGATCGCGTTCGCCCACGAGGCGGCCACGAGCGTCTTATCGTCCGGGTGGATCGTCTTCTGCCACAGGAACGGGTCGGCCAGGTACTCGGCCGGCGAATGACCGAAGATGCTCTCTGCCTGCGGGCTCACGTAGAGCGACCGAGGTTCCAACTCATGGGAGTCAACGTAGACGACGCACGGAACCTGCTCGACGAGCGCGCGGTACAGAGCGTCGGTCGACGAGATGAACGCGGTTGGGTTGCCGAACCCCTCGTTTCCACCCTGGTACATGCGGCCCGTATCCTGACAGATGCCGCCGACGCAGCGCGAGCCCGCTCTTGCCCGGGGTTCGCGAGATGCATAGGTTGGCCGCCGGGAGGGTGGCCGAGCGGACGAAGGCGACGGTCGTTGAAACGGTCTCCGGGTTGCCTTCGGCGCCTGACGATCACCTCTGCCGAGGGCGCCAGGAAGGTCAGCCTTCGCGGTGCCCCCGGCAGGGGATCAGATGACCGAAAGAGGGCCTCACGTTCTCCCGTCCCGCGTGACTCAAGACTTGAAATCCCTTGCGGGTCCCGGACATAGACAGAGTGAAGGGCACGATGTGAGTTCCTCTGGGAGAGCCTGTTGAGAGTCAGCGGATCGCGCGAGGAAGCGACCAGACAAGGTCTTCCCCGTTTCGAGGCGCTCTTCCACCAGCATGCCGATGCCGTGTTGGCCTACGCGATCCGTCGGAGCGATCCGGACACGGCTGAGGAGGTAGTGGCCGAGACGTTCGCCGTGGCTTGGCGACGACTTGACGTGGTCCCGGATCTTGCGCTTCCTTGGCTCCTTGGAGTGGCGAGGAGGGTCCTCGCGAACGAGCGGCGCTCTCGGGGCCGCGCGGAGGCGCTGGCGCTTCGCCTCACCCGCGAACCCGTCGTGTCTTCGGAGGATCCGGCCGACGAAGTCGATGCGCGTTTGTCGGCGCAAGCGGCGCTAGGGCGCCTCCTACCGGCCGAGCGCGAAGTACTCGAACTGCTCGCGTGGGAGGGACTATCGGTGCCCCAAGCTGCCGAGGCCCTGGGATGCTCCCGAGCTGCGATCGCGGTGAGGATGCATCGGGCTCGTCGGCGCCTTCACCGGCTTCTCAACGAGCCCATCGAGGCACAGCCCCCCTTGAGTGGGTCACCTGAGATCGGGCCGAGGCAAACCGACCGGAACACTCGGGTCGCGAGTATGGAGGAGACGGATGATGCCAGTCAGCCAGCCGCGCCGTGACACTCAGCAACTGATCTCGTTGATCGCGAGATGTGATCCTCTTGGCGAGCGTCCGATAGTTGGTTGGTCTCGAACCGGCGAAGCCGACGTCATGTTTCGCCGGATCATCGCCGACGAGTTCAGCGCCGTTGTCGATACGATCGTGAGCACGCCATCCCGACGCGGGCGCAAACGCACAGCCATCCTGGCGATTGCACTCCTGATCACGGGTGCCGGTGTTGCGGCGGCCTCCGGGCTCCTCGGCGGCCCTGCTCCGTCGCAGGTGAAAGAAGATCTAGCCAACGTAGACCAAGGGATACCCCCGGACCTTCGGTACAACCCGGACGTCAAGGATGCACGACTCGTTGCCCAGGCCGACGGCGCCAGCCTGTATTACGCCAGCCTCGCCGACGGCGGCTACTGCTCCGAGATCGTCACGCCGGCCTCCGGCCCAGCAGGGGCTATCTGTGTCCCGGGTGGGAGCTTGGATCAGGAAGCGATCCACGTGACCGTTCCGTTCGACGATCCCGTAACGACAAGCTCCCCGTTCGTCGTGGGCGGGCGGGTAGATGTGAGCGGCGCCACGTCGCTGCAAGCGACCTTCGCCGATGGGAGCACGCAGTCGGTCACGCTCGGTGACGACGGCTTCTTCGTGTTCGCAGTCGCTACCGATCATCTCGCCGAGGCGCACCAGCATGGAGTGACGCTCGTGGCTGCAGACGCGGTCGGGACGGAGATCGCTTCCGTCGACGTACCGCCGACGGACTTCTCGAACCCCGAGAAACAAGATGCCGAGCAGCCGATCTTCGTCTCTACGATCTCAACGCAGAACGACCTGACGAAGGTGCTCGGCGTGGAAGGCAGTGTCAACATCCCTGGAGCCGTCACCCTTGAACTGAGATACCCGGACGGAACCGCGGTGGACATCCCGCTCGCGGCTGATGGCCGCTACCGCTACGACTTGCCGGAACGGCGCACGGGTGATCTGTTCGACACGCCAGGCTGGCTGATCGCTCGAGACGCGTCGGGGAACGAACTCGCGAGGACGCTGGTTGCAGCCGTGGCCTACTGGCGATCGAATCCATGATCGTTCAGGTGGGCCCGTAGCGAGGAACTCGGACCAGCTCGGGCCGAAACCGCGCGAGAGAAGAGCCATCGTGAGTCCCTCCTCCCCTATTCGGAACAAGTTCACCTCGACAATCTCGTGGGAGTTCCGTCAAGGGTGCCCTTGGTAGAACGCCCCTGGGCTACGCTTGAGGGCGTGCCTCGACCTCGAAGGGACCTGACGACACCCGAGAAGCGGCACCTGCACTCGCTCGAGGGCCGCATGGGGCGGCTCGAAGCCGAGCTACAGGCCACGCGTCGAGAGTGGGCCGACCTGGTCGAGGAGGCAGGACAGGCCGCCGTGGCGCGAGAGCTAGGGGTATCCCGTCAGGCCGTTGCGGATCGCCTGCGGCGTATCCGAGCGAACCACGAGGAACGGAGCGGTCAGCGGTGAAGGGCGCAAGGGACCCCTTGCGTTTTCCCGGGGCCGGGTGTATCGTTCGTTCAGGTACCGGAGCGGCGCGAGCCGGTTCAGCCACCAGCGGTCAGAGCCCACTTACGGGCATAGCCACCTAAGAGCTGCCGCCAGCGCCCGGAACCTGCGAGCCCCGACGGGGCGGCATGACATGGCATGACCGGTCGCAAGACCGGTCGAAGAGGTCAGCGTGTTCGCACGGCGACCTCCGAGGGGGCGGCCCCGAAGGACCGCCCTCCCCTCTTTTCGAGGGCGGTTCGTCGCTTCCTCGTCCGGTCATCGGCTTCAGTATCGGCGGCGGGTTCGCGCTTGTGCTCGCTCCGGACCACGCGCTCGCTGACCGATGCCCCCGGCAGGAATCGAACTCGCGACAGGCGTTGCAGGAATGAACGTGCAGCAGCTGGTCGTTGATCGTTCTCGCCGCGAGACGCCAGTCCCGCGTGTCGCTCACGCCTGAGGCATCAGGTCCTCGACGAGCGCCGCCGACGCGACCGCGTCGTCGAGCAGTGCGCCCGCCGCCTCGACGTTCGCCTCGGCGCCGGAGTTCCGGCTCACCCGTCCCTCGTCGATGCCGTCAGCTACGCGCCCGCTCCGACGATCGTAGACCGGCGACCCGGCAGGGTTCCGGCCGTCGAACCACGCGCGCGCGTCGGCGGCCAGCCTGGCCCATCCAGGTTCCCCGGTGACCGCCGCCAACCGATCGAGACCGAACGCCGTGCTCGCTACGTCATAGGGCGTCGTGCTGACCCGATCGAAACCGGCGCCCACCGCCGGTTCGAGCAGAGCTCTCGCGCTGCGCCGCGCCGCATCGAGCAAGGCTGGCTCTTCGAGTATCGCACCGGCGTCCGCAAGCACGCCCTCCTGCACGTGCGCCCACAGGTGCGGGGTCCCGCGTTCGTCGGGGTTGTTCATCAAAACGTCACCTTCGCGGCACGCTACGATCTCGTGCGCCCAGCGCCGTGCCGCCGACTCGAGGTCCGTCCGGCCCGCCTCAACGATCAGTCGGAGGCCGACCTCCAGGTGCAAGGTGCGCACGTCGGAGGGGGCCCCGGTGCTGACGACGTAATCGAGACCGCGATGGATCGCCGCCTCCGCGCGGGCGTCGCCGAAGGTGAGCCACGCTCGGCTGAGGCTGCACAGCGCCCGGCCGTGCCAGAAGTTCTCGCCCACCGCCGAGGTGATCCCCTCGTCGTTGCGCTTGCCGTTCCAGTCGTAGACGAAGTTCACCCAGCGACCGTCGGACGCCTGCATCCACAGCACGAACTCCAGCAAGCCGCGCGCCCAGGCCTCGATCGGCTGCAGCGGAGCGCGTGACAACACCCGGCAAAGCACCCCGAGCAACCGAGCGGCGTCGTCGATGCACGCGACGCCCTCGAAGCCAGACTCGCGCGCGGCCACCGCCTCGTCGTTCCCGTCGGCGTAGACCGCGACCGCGACGGCGGTGGGCCCGGCGGCGGGGACCGGGCGGGTGAGGCGCGCGAGCTGTCTCAGCACGGTCGAAGCTGCGCCAGGACGTCCCCGATCGAGAAGTCCGCAGCGGCCAGGAAGGAATCCGCCGCCCCGTAGTACACGCGGATCCTCGAGTCATCGAGCGCGACGTGCCCGCTCGGGAACACGACGTCGTGGAGGAACCCGGTGCGCTCGTAGTCGACCTCGGGTACCAGGAGCGGGTCGGGCGTGCGTGCGAGCACCTTCGAGGGATCCTGGCTGTCCAGGAGCAACGCGCCCATCCCGTAGCGGTTCGTACGGTCCACACCGTGGTAGAGCTCGAGCCACCCCTGCTCCACACGGAACGGCACCAGGCTCGCGCCGATCCGTGCCTCGTCCCACTGGCCGGGACGAGGGAGCGCGACCGGCCGGTGGCGCCCCCAGTGCACGAGATCCGGCGACTCGGCCAGCCAGATCCCTAGCACGTGGCCGAACGTCGCGGGCATCGGCCGGGTGAGGGCCAGGTACTTCCCGTCGACCCGTTCTGGGAAGAGCACCACGTCCTTCTGGTCGGGCAGCAGGATCGTGCCCTCCCGTTCGAACGTGCGGAAGTCCGCGGTTCGCAGCAAGCCGGTAGTGATACCGAGGCGGCTGACGGAAACGTAGGTGATGAGGAACTCACCCTCGATCTCGGTGACACGCGGATCCTCGACCCCGTACTCCTCTATCCGCGTTGCGGCCTGAACCGAGGGCGTCGGCTCCACCTCGAACCGCACACCGTCGGGGCTGCGCGCCACGCGGAGGTGTGAGACGTGCGTGAGATAGTCCACGTACCCCTCGTCGGGACCCAGATACCCGTCGTCGGGATCGCGATAGCGCACCGAGCGGGGGTCGCGCAGGTCAAGGCCGGGAAGGTCGCGCGGAACGTAGCTCAGGACGACCCGGGGCTCGCCGCTCGACAGGTCGAAGAACGGCACGGCGACGAGGTCGTCCCGGTCGAGCTCGGGAGGAAGCGGCGCGAGTCGCGGCTCCGCTCCACCCAGTTCCAGCAGCATCGCGCCCTCAGGGAGCTCACCCTTAAGTCGCGGGCGCTCTGCCACGCGCAGCAGAGCCACGATCTCCTGGCCGACGCGCGCGATCCCCGCGTTGATCGTGGAGATCACCTCCAACCCCGGCTGCGAGGGTGTCACGTCTTCGGGCGTGATCAGAGGGTTCTCGGCCAGACGCGCAGCGATCGGCACGCCCATGGACCCGCCGGGACGCGGGCTCGCCGGGCGGACGGAGGGCAGCGAAGCCGCGAGGTCCTCCAACGTCTGGAGGAACCGGCTACCCGTCTTCGGCCACGTGAACTCGTTCGCGTACGCGTAGGCGTTGCGCTCGAGCCGGGCCTTCAAGCCAGGATCGTCGAGGAGCACGTTGATGGCGTCGGCCAGCTGTTCGGGCGAGCGGAAGTCGACCAGGATCCCGCGGCCGTCCGCCAGGGCCTCCTTCGCGTGGAGGTACGGGGTGGAGACCACCGCCTTGCCCGCGCCGAGCGCGTAGCTGAGCGTGCCGCTCGTGATCTGGTTGGCGTCAAGGTAGGGCGTGACGTAGATATCACTCGCCAAAAGGAAATCGATCACATCCTTCTGTGGCAAGTACTGGTTCACGAACGCGACGTTGTCGTGCAGACCGAGGCCCTCCAAGATCTCGATCAGCTTGTTCCGGTACCCCTCTCCGTGGCGGCGAAGGACCTCCGGGTGCGTCTGCCCGGCGATCAGATACAGCGCCTCGGGGTGACGCGCCACGACCGAAGGCATCGCCTCGATCACATACTCGAGCCCCTTGCCCGGACCGACGAGTCCGAACGTCGAAACGATCTGCCGCCCGTCGAGACCCAGCTTGTCCTTGAGGTGCCGGCGCCCGTGCGGCTCGATGTGCGGCATGCCGTGTTGGATGACCGTCACAGGCTTCGTCACGCGGTAGGCCCCGGTGAGGATCCCCACGGCGGACTCGGCCATCACCACGAGCCCGTCGGCGGCGGCGGCGATGTGGCGCACGGCCTCGCGCACGGCCGGCGTAGGTTCCGGCAGCACGGTGTGGAAGGTCACGAGCGTTGGCTTGCGAACCTCCTCAAGGAACGCGGTGAGGTGATCTTCGTACGCTCCCTCGATCCAGCGGTCGCCCTCCCAGCCCTCGTCACGCCAGACCCCGTAGAGGCCGAACTCGTGCTGGACGCACACCGCGTCGACGTCGGAGGCCGCGATCGCGTGCGCGGCGCCCGCGTACCCTTCCGGCGTACCCTGGGATATCCGCCAACGAACCTCACGGCCGTAGGCGCGCACGATGAGCTGCTCGTCGATCGCGGCCACGTCGGAACGGACCTTGCCGTCGGCCTCGTGCACCGCTGACACGAGGTCCGCGGTGAAAGTCGCGATCCCGCATCGCCGTGGCGGGTACGTCGAAACGAAGGCCACGCGCATGTGGTCACTCTAGCCGACGCACCCGGCGGACCCGGCTGCTACCACCAGGCCGAAGGGTCGCAACGCCAGCCAGATGAATCGCTGTCAGACTCGCGCGCGGGGACTTGGTACATCCCCCTAACGAAGAGCAGGTCAGTCCAGACTCCTCCAACGACAGCACCGCGACCTCAGCAACGTCCTTCCAAGCTGCGACACTCAAGCCTGGGAGAGTCGAAATCCCCACCGCGAGGTCTAGGACCCAGTCTTAGGCCCGAACGATGGTGACGGTGCCAGCAGCGGGTGAGATGAGGGTTTCATGCCCGTCTGCCCACTTGACCCGGTAGCTGACGCTCACTTTGCCGTGGATAACTCTCTGAACCTCTCCCTCTCGAGGCGGTGAGCCGACCTGAGGGGAGTCGATGACGATGAGGTCGCCTCGCCGGGCACGTATCGCCTCCGTTGACGTACGCCCGACCGGTGTCGCGGCACGGCCAGGTGGCCTTGCGCCTCGACGTGCAGTGGCCTTCTTCGCAGTGGCCTTCTTCGCAGTGGCCTTCTTCGCAGTGGCCTTCTTCGCAGTGGCCTTCTTCGCAGTGGCCTTCTTCGCAGTGGCCTTCTTCGCAGTG
>JBGPKY010000129.1:0-7385 GCA_041486205.1 Actinomycetota bacterium | reverse complement strand
GTCCAGGTGGCGCCGCCATCGCTCGACTCGAACACGTGCCCCACGCCCGCACTCGGGATCCACCGGCGAGAGAACCCGCCGTAGGTCGCGAAGACGTGCATCGGGTCGCTGGGGTCGATCGTGAGCGCGGTTGGGTACCGCTGAGGGAGCGGGTCCCCGCCGTTCCCGTTCTCGTCGGCGACGCGCGTCCATGCGCCGCTCGCGTTCGTGTCGATGCCCGACGTGAACGGCCCTGGGTTGCACCCGCCTCCGCACCATGCCGCGTAGATGGTGGAGCCGGAGACTGCAAGAGCCGTCGTCGTCCGCGGGATGGAGTACGCGTCCAGCCCGTTGTCATGGACGATCTGCCAATCGCAGGCCGTCGCCGAGCACGTCGTGTTCCAGCCGTTCGTCGTCACCCACACGAACTCGCCTCCGGCGACCCAGTGGTTGTTCGGGTCCGTCGGATCGGAGACGAAGGGAGCGATGAACCGCGGCGCCGGATCGCAGGGGTCCGGCGTGTAGGTGATCGCCGTGCACGAGGGCGAGATCTCGCGGAAGACCGAGGTCGAGCCGTCTGAGAGCCCGCCGTTCGTGGTGAGGATCATGTCTAGGTCCACGTACTCATTCACAGCGCGGGCCGGGTTGCTGGGGTCGACGATGTTGAAGCCCCCGTCGCCGCCCCATGGCGCGACCATCCCGGCCATGCCGGGCTGCCAGAACGACTCCCCGTTGTCCTGCATCCCACCCCAGTAGGCGTCCCCGGCGGCGCCGTGGCTGACCGCAACGCCGTAATACTGGAGCGCGTGCAGGTCGGCGTTGTGGTTCGCCCACTTACCGGCCACGTGGGTCTTCGGGCTGACCCCGTACACACCCCCGTCGTTGCCTACGTAGACGACCCCATCGCCGAACGCGATCGCGTGCTGGTCGGGGTGCGTACCCCGCATCGAACACGTCCCGTCCGCGAAGCAGGGAAGGGTGAAGTTCCAGTACGGCCCGATGGTGGTCCAGGTCTTCCCACCGTCGGTGGTCTCGTAGACCTCCTCGAGCCCGATGTACAGGTGCTCCGGGTCGTTGGGGTCGACCCCGATCATCTGGTTGTACCAAGCCTGCGCGCCGGGCTTGTACGAGGCCCCGTAGGGCTCCATCGCGGAACCCGTCCCATGCGCGAGCGTGTTCGCGCCGGCGATCTTGTGCCAGGGACCCTTGAGGTCCCCGCTCTCTGACACGAAGACGCCGTACAGCGCCGTGGGCTTGCTGAGCGCGTACTGCCAGGACTCGACAAGCGAGTAGAGCTTCGAGCCGTCGGCGGAGTACGCGAACGACGCCCGTCCGATGAACCTGGACTTCAGGGCACCAGTCGTGTGGACCTTGTCCCAGGACTTACCCGCGTTGTAAGAGGCGTAGAAGCCGGCGTAGTCCGTCGGGCCGGTCCGCCACCCGAGGGCCGCCACGACGACCCGGCCGTCGGTGCCAGGCTGCACGGCCACGTCGTTGGCGAAGGTGAACCCATACGGTCCGGGCGTTCCGGGCGCCAGCGCCACCCTCCAGGGCTTGGCGCTCGTCCAGGCGGTCGAGCGCCAATACACGCCGTGACCGGTGGCCGCGTAGACCTTCCCATTCCCGTCGAAAGCGAGGGTGCCGATCAGAGACCCGTCGAGCTCGGTGCCCCCGATCTTCTGCCAAGTCGATCCGCCGTTGGCCGAGCGGTACACGCCCATGCCGGCGTAGTTCTCGAATGCGGTGCTCGCTTCGCCGGTGCCGTACCAGACCGAGTGGTCCTCGGGGTTGATCGCGAGCGAGCCGCTCGACAGGCTGGGGAGACCATCGGTCATCGCGGTCCAGCTCGTTCCGCCGTTGGTCGACTTCCAAACGCCGCCGTCTGCGGCGCCGGCGTAGATGGTGTGGCCGTCGACCGCGAGCGCCTGGACGCGTCCGCCGACCAAACCGGCGCCGCCGCCCGAGTTGGACCAATATGGGTCGCGGTAGTTCGGATCGTCGGAGTTGAACGATCGGTTCGAGATCTCGCTCCAGGCTCCGCCGGTCGCCGGCAGGCTCGCCGCGTCCGACCGCGCCTGCACGAAGGCCGCAGCCGGCACGCTCGCGGCTGGCAGCGTACGGATCGCAGCGTACTGAGCGGCACCCTCGAGGGTCGAGGACTCCTCGGCGCTGCCTTCCTGCGCCGCCTTGACGGCGGAGGCCAGCTCGCGCGCGGGCTTGGGCGATGGCGAAGGGGCCGCTTGCCCGAGGCCTGCAACCGTTCCGATGAGCCCGGTGAGGGCTACCGCCGTGACGAGGAGCCGCCAGACGGCTCCCCGGCTTCGTCCAGTCATTCCGGAACCCCCTCAGGTCGGTGACTTCGACACTGTATATCGAGAGCCGTCCGCTCTGCCGAGCTCAACCCAGCTCCGCAAGCACCGCCTCTGGGATGTCGAAGTTCGCGTAGACGTTCTGGACGTCGTCGAGGTCCTCGAGGGACTCGATGAGAGCCAGGACCTGCTTCGCGTGAGCACCCTCGACCGGGATCGCGCTCTGCGGGACCTGCGTGAGCTCCGCCGAGAGCATCGATACGCCGGCGGCGGCGATCGCGTCCCGAACGGCCACGAAAGCGGTGGGGTCGGCGGTGATCTCCCACGTGCTCTCCGAGTCATTGAGGTCCTCGGCCCCGGCCTCCAGGGCGATCTCGAGCAGCTTCTCCTCGTCGGGCGCGGCGGACTTCTCGATCTGGATCACGCCCTTGCGGGAGAACATCCAGGCGGTGCTGCCCGATTCACCGAGGTTGCCGTTGTTGCGCGTGAACGCGTGACGAACTTCCTGCGCGGTGCGGTTACGGTTGTCGGTCAGCGTCTCGACGAACAGCGCAACGCCGCCGGCAGCGTAGCCTTCGTAAGCGACTTCCTCGTAGCGGGCTCCGCCGGCCTCGGCACCCGTCCCACGTTTGATCGCGCGGTCTATGTTCTCTGCGGGAACCGAGAAGCTCCGGGCCTTCTCGACCGCAGACGCGAGCGTCATGTTGGCCTTGACGTCGCCGCTCCCTCCCTCGCGCGCCGCCACCTCGACGGCTCGCAAGAGCTTCGCGAATACGTTGCTGCGCTTCGCGTCGGCTGCGCCCTTCTTCCGCTTGATCGTGGCCCACTTCGAGTGACCGGACATGTCCCTACACCTTCCCCAGGACGTACTCGTGAAGAAGGGTCTCGCCCACCAGCTCCGGATGGAAGGATGCCACGATGAGGTTCCCCTGCTCCAAGACGACCGCGTGGCCTTCGTGCTCCGCGAGCACCCGCACGGCCGGGCCGATCTCCCGGACCATCGGCGCGCGTATGAATACCGCGCGCACCGGATGGTCGATCCCTTCGACATCGACATCGACCTCGAAAGAATCCACTTGCCGCCCGTATGCGTTGCGCTGCACCGTGATATCGACGAGCGACAGCAGCGGCTCACCGCCGTCGATGCGCAGGGCCATGACGATCATGCCGGCGCAGGTTCCCAGCATCGGCATGCCGGCCGCCGCTCGCTCGCGGATCGGGTCGATCAAACCGGAAGACACCGCGAGCTTCCCGATCGTCGTCGACTCGCCGCCGGGGATGACGAGGCAATCGACGCCGGCGAGCTGGGCGGGAGTGCGAACCTCCACCGGTGTCGCGCCGCAAGCGTCCAGCACGCGTCCGTGCTCCCGGAAGTCTCCCTGCAACGCGAGGACGCCGGCCTTCATGCCTCCGGCTACCAGCCGCGCTCCTGGAGACGTTCCTCCAGCGGGATCGTGCTCATCTCCAGGCCGTGCATCGGCTCGCCGAGACCGTGCGAGACCTTGGCGAGGACGTCGGGATCCTGGAAGTGCGTCGTCGCTTCGACGATGGCGCGAGCCCGCGGAGCCGGGTCCTCGGACTTGAAGATGCCCGAGCCCACGAACACCCCATCGACGCCTAGTTGCATCATCAGCGCGGCATCGGCAGGGGTGGCGATGCCGCCGGCGGCGAAGTTGACGACCGGGAGCTTCCCGGCCTGCGCGACCATGCGGACGAGCTCGACCGGAGCTTGCAGCTCTTTCGCCGCGGTCACGTACTGCTCCGGACGTAGGGTCGTCAGCCAGCCGATCTCGCGGAGCATCGTCCGCTGGTGGCGGACGGCCTCGACGACGTTACCGGTGCCCGGCTCTCCTTTGGTCCTTATCATCGCGGCGCCCTCGCCGATGCGTCTGAGCGCCTCGCCGAGGTTCCGCGCGCCGCACACGAACGGCACCGTGAACGCCCACTTGTCGATGTGGTTCTCCTCGTCGGCAGGGGTCAACACCTCGGACTCGTCGACGTAGTCCACGCCGAGGGACTGGAGGATCTGGGCTTCCACGAAATGGCCGATCCGGGCCTTCGCCATGACTGGGATCGAGACGATCTGCATGATCTCCTCGACCTTGGTGGCGTCGGCCATGCGCGCGACGCCGCCTTCCTTGCGGATGTCGGCTGGGACGCGCTCGAGGGCCATCACGGCGCACGCGCCGGCGTCCTCGGCGATCTTCGCCTGCTCGGCGTTGGTGACGTCCATGATGACGCCGCCCTTGAGCATCTCGGCCAGGCCGGACTTCACGCGGAAGGTGCCGGTCTCGCGTTCCACGGGTATCCCTCCCTCAAGGGTCATGGACGGGGCAACCTTGAGTGTACCGCCGGCCGGAAGCATGGAAAGAAGCACGGAAAGAAGCCTCGTGGCCTATCCTCCCTGGGTGCCGTCCCGTCCTCGCAGGTCGTTCCCGGCTCAAGCCGTCGCCTGCTCGATCCTCGTGTTCGCCGCCTCTTGCGGGAGCGGCGATGCCACTCGCGCGAGCAGCACACCCACGCATCGCCGCACCGGTCCGCCTACGTACGCGCCGCCTTCGCGCACCGGGACCCCCTCACCCGCGGCGCTCTCCCCCTTCGACCCCTACCCCGCGCCCGATATCGCGAGTTCGGCGCTGGCGACCCTCGCTCGCCGCAAGATCACGCACGTCGTGTTCCTCATCAAGGAGAACCGGACCTTCGACACGTACTTCGGGCAGTATCCAGGGGCCGACGGCGCGACCAGCGGCAAGACCTGCGACGGCAAGACCGTCCCGCTCGTGAGGGCGCGCGACGTCACATCCGGCCCGGATCACTCGTTCCAGGGAGGGATCCACGCGGTCGACGGTGGAAAGATGGACTGCTTCAACACCCTCTATGGGGGTCTCAACCTCCAGTCCTACGTCCAGTACTCGCAGGATCAGATCCCCAACTACTGGGCGTACGCACAGCACTTCGTACTGGCAGACCACTTCTTCACGTCTGAATTCGGACCAACGGGGATCGAGCACGTCTCGACCGTCGCCGCGCAGACCGGGCGGTTCATCGACCACGAGCGGGCGAACCCACCGGGGCAGTTCGGAACGAACGGGATCCCACGCGAGTTCTGCCACGACCCGACCGAGCGCGCCTACTCGTTCAACAAGCTCACGCCGGGGCAGGTCCGTCGCGTCGGCGTCCTCGAGAACCAGGGGCAGCCCGGGCCGCTGTTCCGAACCTTCGGTGGGTTGCGCCGGGCGTGCATGAACATCAAGATCTTGCCAGACGAGCTCACGCAAGCAGGCATCTCGTGGAAGTACTACCTCGGCCAGGACGCATACGTGAAGACACCCGACTGGATACGACACTGGACGTTCGGTCCCGAAGCGAAGAACGTCGCGACCGACGACGCGTTCCTCACCGACATCGCCGCCGGGAACCTTCCGGCGGTCTCGTGGCTGATCCCCGACACGCCGGTTTCGGACCACCCGCCCGACAGCGTCTGCGCCGGCGAGAACTGGACCGTCGAGGTTCTGAACGCCCTGCAACGCAGTCCCGACTGGAGGCACACGGCCGTGGTCCTGATGTGGGACGACTTCGGTGGCTTCTACGACCACGTCCCACCACCGCACGTCGACGTCTACGGGATGGGCCCGCGTGCCCCTATGCTGCTGATCTCTCCGTGGGCGAGGTCGGGTTACGTCGCCCACCAGACGATGGAGTTCGCTTCGGTCCTGAAGATGATCGAGACGATCTGGAAGCTGCCTCCGCTGACGGCGCGCGACGCCAACGCCAGCGACATGCTCGATCTCTTCGACTTCTCCGCCCCGCCGGACCCGAGGCTGATCCTTCAGCCGCGCGACTGCAGCAGCGCGTCCTGACGCCGGGCCTCACATCTCCTGCAGGCGCTTCACCCGTTCCGCGATCGGCGGGTGAGTCGAGAAGAGCCTTTCCATCAGTCCCGTCTTCTCACCAGGGAACCGCGACGGCTGATCGAGCCATAGATGCGCGGTGGCGTTGTTCGCGGAGCGCATCGCGTGGGGCGCGGCGCCGATCTTCTCGAGCGCGCTGATCAGCCCCGGCGGGTAGCGGGTAAGCATCGCCCCCTGCGCATCGGCCAGGTATTCGCGGTTGCGCGAGACGGCCAGCTGGATCATCTGCCCGAAGAGCGGCGCGAGGATCAACAGCACGAACCCGACGACGAAGATGACCAGCTCTATGCCGCCTCCTCCACCGCCCTCGTTGCTGCTGCGCCGACCGCCGATCCCGCCCCACCACCACGAGCGCATGAAGAACTCACTGATGAGCACCACGGCGCCGATCACGGTCGCCACGATCGTGCCGTAGAGGATGTCCCGGTCGACGATGTGGGACATCTCGTGGCCGATCACGCCCTCAAGCTCAACCCGGTTCATCATGTCGAGCAGCCCCTGCGTGACGGCTATGTGCGAGTGCTCCGGGTCGCGCCCCGTCGCGAAGGCGTTCGGGGCCTGCTCGGGCACAACCCAGACCCTCGGCTTCGGCACCCCTGCCGCGATCGAGATGCCCTCCACGATGTTGTGCAACCGCGGCTGTTCCTCCGACGAGACCTCGCGGGCCCGCGCGGAAGCCAGAACCATGCGGTCGCCGTAGCGGTATGCGCCCAGCTGCAGGAAGAGGGCGATCACGACCGCGACGATCAGCCCGCCCGGCCCCGTGCCGTAGATCGAGCCGATCGCGTAGCCCACCGCCCCAAGTAGCAGGATGGCGAGGAACAACAGGAGGAACGTCCGGCGCTTGTTGGAGGCGATCTGCTCGTACATCTAGAAGTCGACCTGCGCCGGTCCCCGGGCGGGCTCGTCGATCTCGAAGAACTTCCGGGCCTGGAACTTGAACGTCCCCGCGATGACGCTGGCCGGGAACTTCTGGATCAGCGTGTTGAGCTTCGCCACCTCGTCGTTGTAGAACTGCCTCGCGAACGCGATCTTCGACTCGGTGCCGGTCAGCTCCTCCTGAAGCGCGAGGAAGTTCTGGTTCGCCTTCAGGTCCGGGTAGCTCTCCGCGACGGCGAAGAGGCGCCGCAGGCCGGCGGTGATCACGTTCTCGGCCTGGGCCTGCTGTTCCACGTCCTGCGCGTTC